>CAJTVA010000042.1 GCA_910579585.1 uncultured Christensenella sp. | reverse complement strand
GGAAGCGATATTCAGGTTTTCCCGTCTGGCCGAAGAGGATGAAGAGTTTTTTCGCGCGGAAATAAATCGTCGCGGGATAGTTGCCGTCGACGGCGAAAGGGTTTTTATCAAACACAGCGAAAAACCTCTGTTTGCGCGTGCGGCGGTCGAAGCCGTAAAAAACGTCTTTAAAAGGAAAGACTACACCTCTGCGCAAATAGAAACTTTATGCGGACTTTTATTGTGCGAAAACGGAAAACGGTTCGAGTTTCTCGGACTTACCGCCTATAAAGAATACGGAGGAATTTCTATAACGGAAACT
The DNA here is from genome assembly GCA_910579585.1 of uncultured Christensenella sp. Lineage (GTDB taxonomy): Bacteria > Bacillota > Clostridia > Christensenellales > Borkfalkiaceae > Coproplasma. The sequence continues at coordinate 11,511 of CAJTVA010000042.1, read as the reverse complement.
CTGAAAGACGAGTTGGAGAGAGAGGTATCTTTTTACGCGTATTTGCGCGGTAATTCAAGCATATACGGGCGTCAATTCCTAAATTTTACCGAAAATACCGACAGTGAAGGACAGTTTGACGGTAAAAAAGTTTTAAAATTCGATATTGCCGCAATACCCGAGGAAGCCGTTATACGCTTTATGAAAAGCGGGGATAAGTTTACTAAATTCGGCGGCGGAACAAAGAAGCTAGGCGACTTTTTTACTGACAGAAAGGTGCCGTTAAGAAAACGGAAAAATATTCCGCTGATTGCCGTAGGCAGCGAAGTTTTAGTCGTGTGCGGGGTGGAGATTTCCGAAAAAATCAAGGTGACGGACAAAACCGAAAAAGTTTGTTACGCCGTCAGTGATTCTATATAATTTTAAGGAGTAGGTTATGCCTTTTATAGATTGCAAAATTTCAAAGAAAATTACAGATGAAAAGAAAGAAGTTTTAAAGTCGGAGCTTGGGAAAAATATTTCTTTAATGCACAAGCCTGAAAGCTATTTAATGGTCGGCATCGTTGATAATTACAGCCTTTATTTTGCTGGTAAAAGGCTCGAAAACGGGGCATATGTGGGGGTCAAAGTGTTTGGCAAGCCTACCCCCGAAGATACGGAAAAGATGACTGCGGCGATTTGCGGGCTTTTTGAGAGGGAGCTTGGGATTCCCGCTTCGGCAGTTTACGTAACTTACGAGGGTATATCCGACTGGGGCTGGAACGGCGGCAATTTCTGAAAATATAAATTGTACGCCAATTTGTTTGCTTAAAATTAAAATTTAATTTATAATAAATTAAAATTCTACAAAGGAGAAAACTATGAGTATGCATCCCGATTGCGAGCGGATTATGCTGTCGGAGGAACAACTTCGGGCTAGGGTAAGAGAAGTCGCGCTCGCAGTGGACAAAGAGTATGAGGGCAAGCGCCCGCTTGTCGTGGGTATTTTAAAGGGGAGTATAATTTTCTATTCGGACTTTATACGCTTTTTGACTATGCCTGTAGAACTCGACTTTATGGCGGTATCAAGCTACGGCTCGGGGGCGGTTTCTTCGGGTAAGCTGAAAATTAAAAAAGATTTGGACAGGGACGTTAGGGGCAGGGACGTTATCATTGTCGAGGACATTATCGACAGCGGGTTCACCCTTGCGAATCTTAAAGCGCTTCTGAACGAAAGGGGTGCGGCTTCGGTTAAGATTGTGACGCTTTTGAATAAGGCGGAAAGGCGCGAGTACGACGTTGCGCCCGATTACAACTGTTTCGACATAGAGAACGAGTTTGTAATAGGGTACGGCCTCGATTATGACGAGCAGTACCGTCATCTTCCTTATATAGGTATTTTAAAGCGCAGTGTTTACGAAAAATAGAATTTACGGAGGTTGAAATGGAAGAACAGCAGGTTTCAGAAGAGGGCGGCGTGTCCGTCAGAGAGATTTTCAGGACGATTTGGTTTAGAAAATGGGTTGCGCTGGCGGTTGCGGTAGCGTTGTTTCTTGTTTGCGCGATTTCGCTTTTTTACGGTTACAACCCGTCGAAAAAGAATTACGTAATGGAATTCAGTTTAAATTTGCCCGGTGAGGATAACAGCGTAGTTTATATTTATCCTAACGGAACCCAACTTTATTATGCGGATATGACTTCATTACCGACGTTGCTGGCTATTAAGAAATCGGACGAGTCTTTCTCCGATATCGACGTTGAAACAATGGCTGCGAGAGGTAAAATCAATATCGAACGCAACATCAGTATTTTGGCGGACGGTAGTTCGACGTCGGCATACAGAGAAATAACTTATACGATTACGGCAAGTTCGAATTATTTTGACAGTTATAAACAGGCAAAAGATTTTTTGGTAAAGCTTGCAAACACTCTCGCGGAGTATCTTGCGACGATGAAAATCGATTACGGCGCCTATATTTCTATGATTGATTCCGCCGAAGATTATGAAGAAATTATCGGCTTGTTGAAAAGTCAGCTCAACGATTTAGAGAAGAAATACGAATCTCTGATTAAAACGTACGGGGAGAGTTTTGTTGTCGACGAAGCCGGTAAAACCCTTCTTGCATACTTGAACGAGTTAAAAGCCTACAATACAAGCAGTATTTTGGATAACTTGTTAACCGAAGCAAGAACGAATTTTTACGTCAAAGAAAATTCTACCGTCGATTATGCGCTAAGGAAAACCGAGCTTGAAAACGAGTTGGCGAAAGCCGAGGCAACTTTGCAAAAGCTTGAGATTGTATTCAACGGCAGCGAAAGCAGTTCTACAATCGTACTTGACGCGAACGTATTAAAGGAACAGTACGATTTGGTTTACGACTTAAAATATCAGATAGGAATTATCGACGGTTATATTAAAGGAAGCGTTAACGAAGAATACGATAAAAAAGTTCAGGACGCTATAAACAAGGTGACGGTGTTTACGGATAGTTATTCCGACACGAGCGCGACGGTATACAGCAAGGCTTCTTCGGTTGTTTATTTGAATCCCGGGGTTGTTGTTACGACGGGGGGAATGGGGCTTACGACCATACTCGTGCTTAGCTTCATCGTTGCGGTTATAGTTGCGTTAATTGCGGGATATGTGGCGGGCAAATTTAAATTAAACGCTTTAAAACGCGCCGAAGCGGGCGGTGAAAACGCTTCCGACGCGACTTCCGAAACGAAAGAAGAGGAAGAAAAACAATAATGAAAATTGCAACCCCGCAGTGAAAAACGCGGGGTTGTTTTAGAAGGGAAATATGAAGAAAATTAATGCTAAACTCGTGGCTACCGACATTGCGCAATGCGCGCTTTTCGTAGCGTTAATGACAATCGGCGCTAACGTGAGCATTCCGTTCTTTCCTGTACCGCTCACGTTTCAGACGGTGATAAGCGTGCTTTCGGGGTTGCTTTTGGGGTGGCGCAAGGGCGTAATAAGTATGTCAGTTTACTGCGCGATAGGGCTTGTCGGCATACCCGTATTTACAGGTTTCGGCTGTGGGTTTGCTTACGTTTTAAAACCCACGTTCGGTTACATACTAGGCTTCATTTTAAGCGCTTTCGTTGCGGGCTTTATCGTGCGCGGAAACAGCGTGCCGTTCTGGCGGTACGTAGTGGCGGCGGTTGCGGCTTTCGTTGCAAACTACGCTTTGGGGATACCGTATTTCGCGCTTATATGGCACTATTATATGCATTCTCCGTCACTTGGGGAGTTTATCGTTTCTTATAACCTTTTGTATATGCCCAAGGACCTTGCGCTGTGCCTTTTGGCTTCCGTGCTTGCCTGGCGTGTGGCGCCGCACGTACGGCGTAGCCGAAATAAATTAAAGTCGGCGGAAAAGACCGAAGAACGTTAAAAAACTTTTCCGCATACTATAATCGTATGCAGAAAACCCTTTCGGTAATAGATTTACGCGCGATTAAGGAAAACGCAGAAAAGATACGCTCTGTCTTGGGCAACAGATTTTTTTACGCCGTAGTGAAAGCCGACGCTTACGGACACGGCGCAGAAGAGGTTGCGCGGGCGATAGAATGCGTTGCGGACGGATTCTGTGTGGCGATTGTCGACGAGGGAATTGCTTTGCGGGTAGCGGGGATATCCAAGCCCGTTCTGGTTCTGACTCCGCCGCAGGACAGGTACGACGTAGAGCGGGCGGCTTTCTATTCGCTTGATTTGACTGTTAATTCGGTTGCGACGGCAGAGCTTTGCCGCGGCAACTTCTGCCATATAAAAGTCAACACGGGTATGAACCGTACGGGCTGTAATTTAAACGAACTTCCGAAAGTTTTGGACGCGCTCGACGCGGACAAAACGGTGAGCGTATATTCGCATTTATACGCTCCCGAAAGCTCTGCGGAAAGCAGAAAACAGCTTGCCCTTTTCGAGCGTGCCGAAAAGCTTGCAAAAGCGCGAAACTCAAACATATTCGGGCACCTATCGGCAAGCGGAGGGCTTTTGCGTGGCGGTGAATTCCTGAAAGACGGGGTACGTTGCGGCATTCTTTTATACGGGTATGCGCCGTCGGGGTTTTCGGCAAAGGGGTTTAAGCCTGCGCTAAAAGTCTATGCGAGGCGCACGCAACAGACTGCGTTTATCGGCGGCGGAGTCGGATACAACAAAGCCGACAGAAATTACAATAAGCTCAGCGTTTACCGACTCGGGTATGCGGACGGATTTTTCAGGGGCGTGCCGCTCGGTGAAAAGACGCTTTGTATGGACGCGTTTATCTCGGACGGCGGCGAGGATATGAAGTGCGTACTCTCCGACGCGGACGCGTACGCGCGGCTTGCTGGAACTATTTCTTACGAGGTTCTGACCTCGGTCACGAAGCGCTCAGAGAGAGTTTATCTCAGATGAAAGACGAATTAAGATACAAACTTAAAATTAAACGCAAATATTTCCAGGGCGTTCGCCGGGAAGTTGCGGACGAAAATATTTTATATAACTTTTTGTCGGCGTACGGCGGGTATCAAACCTTTTTTATCTATAATTCGTTTGGCAGCGAGGCTTCGACGAAAGTGATAATTTCCGCGCTTATTGCGGCGGGGAAGAGCGTTTTTCTTCCTCGGGTCGAGGGTGAAAACATTGTGCCCGTGCCTGTAGGAGAGACGGCGGATGGCGCGTTCGGGATAGCCGAGCCGATAGGACAAGCCTATGAGGGCGAAATAGACGTTACCGCCGTGCCGCTTCTTGCGGTGAACGAAAGGGGTTACCGCATAGGTTACGGCAAGGGTTTTTACGACAGGTTTTTAAAGGGAAGGTCCACTGTGAAAGTTGGACTGGGCTATGCTTTTCAGATTGAAAATTTTACCGAAGATACTTGGGACGAGCCTTTGGACGAGTTTCTTACGGAAAAGGGGATATTTTATTTTGGAAAATAACGATTTGTACTCGGTTGAAGCCGTAGAAAACAAGAATTTTACGCCGAAAGAGAGAGCGAAAAAAATACTTTTGGAGTTTAAGGACCTGCTTATCGGGGCGGCTTTCCCGTTTATGCTGATGCTTATTTTAAGCGCGAGCATTATAAGCTTCGTTGCATACGGCGGCGAAGATTTCGGTATAAAAATTCTGATACTTATCGTGGGCGAAGTTATGGTCTACGCCGCGATTTTTATCTTCGGTAAGCAGAACGGGGCGACGGCTTTCAAGAAAACTTTGCAGAATACTAAAAAGCGGCAAGTCAATTCGCAAGACGTATCCGCGCGGCTTTATGTGGGCGAGTATGCGGTTTATAAGGGAATTTTAATTCCGCTTATCGCGTGTGTTCCGTTCATAATTTTTCAGTTTGTGCAGGCGGTTGCACCTAACGACGTGTGCAAGTTCGTTTTGAGCTATGCGCTCGGCTGGGCGTACTTCCCTTTCCGCATTGCGGAGCTTTCGGATTGGCTGAACTTCTTATGGCTGATACCGTTTACGGGCGTGCATCTCGGCGCGTATATCTGGGGCGGTAAGGTCGAGAAAAAGAAGCTTGAACAGCTTGCCGCGGCTGACGAAGCCAAGGATAAGAAAAAGAAAAAATGAGAATAATCAGCGGTAAATACAGGGGCTTGAAGCTTGCCGACTTTGACGGCGACGCGGTGCGGCCGACGGCGGACAGAGTGAAAGAAAGCCTTTTCAATATACTTATGGGAAAGGTGGCGGGCGCCGACGTATTGGATTTGTTTTGCGGGAGCGGCAACCTCGGTATAGAGTGCCTTTCACGCGGGGCGGCTTCGGTGCATTTTAACGACGCGTCGGCTACGAGCATCGGTATATTAAAGAAGAATCTTATAAGATTAAAGGATGAGCCGACGTGCAAAGTGACGAATCTTGATTTTTCGGTTTGTCTTGCGCGGGCGGGCAGGTTCGACCTTATATTTATCGACCCGCCGTACAGGATGGAAGCAGGCGTGCAAGCCCTGAAAATAATCGGAGAGAAATCGCTTTTAAATGACGGCGGTGTTGCCGTTTTGGAGCGTGACAGGAGTTTTTCGGGGGAAATTAACGGGCTGAACGTGACGGACGAGAGGAAATACGGGAAAACGTATCTGACGTTTTTCGAAAAAGTTTAGGAGGTGGCGGTTTGAAAAGAAAGTGCGTTTATGCGGGCACGTTCGACCCGCCTACGACGGGGCACGAAAAGGTTATAGAAAACTGCCTTAAAATATTCGACGAAGTTGTAGTCGCCGTTTTGGTTAACCCTGAAAAGAAGCCGTATTTTACTGAAAGCGAGCGCGTTTTGCTTTTAAAAGCGCTTTATCCGGATGAAAAGCGGGTAAAAGTGCGTGTGTTTTGCGGCGCAGCCGTCGATCTGTTGGAAGAGGAGAATACAGCTTTCTACGTCCGCGGGATAAGAAACACAGTGGACTTCGAGTATGAAAATGCGAATTTCTTCGCAAGCAAAAAGCTGAAAAAGGACTTTGTATCGATCTACTTCCCTGCAGAGCAGGAAGATTTGCATATAAGTTCTACGCTTGTGAGAAATTCTATAAGGTTTAAAAAAGATTATTCTAAGTACATTCCCGAAAAGATACTGAAAGTATTTAACGAAATTTTGGAGAAGAGAGATGTTTGAAAAACAGATTAAAATACCCCCTGCGGATGAAATCGTCGATAAAACGCCTTTGCCTGCGAGCCTTAAAAAGATTAAGGCTGAGCGCGACAGACTTGTTGCGGACGTAATAAGCGGGAAGAGCGATAAGCTTCTTTTTATTGTCGGACCGTGTTCCGCGCATGAGGCGAAGCCTGTTTTGGAGTATGTTGAAAGGCTTGGCAAACTGAACGAAAAGGTAAAGGACAAGCTGGTACTCGTTCCGCGAATTTACACAAATAAGCCCCGCACTCGCGGAGTCGGATACAAGGGGATGTTTTCCCAGCCCGACCCTACGAAGTCGGAGGATATTCTACGGGGTATTTACGCTATAAGAGATTTGAACATCAAGGCGATAGAGGCGAGCGGGCTTGCCGCCGCCGACGAAATGCTGTACCCTGAAAACATCTATTACGTTGAAGATTTGCTGTCTTATATCGCTGTCGGCGCGAGGAGCAGCGAGAACCAGATGCACCGTCTTGTTGCAAGCGGCGTAGAGGTTAGCGTAGGCGTCAAAAACCCGATGAGCGGGTCGGTTATGGTAATGCTGAATTCGATTTTCGCCGCGCAGAGCGGGCAGGTTTTCAAGCTGAACGGCTGGCAGGTCAAGACGGGCGGCAACCCTTTGGCGCACGCTATACTTCGCGGCGCGGTGGACGGCTACGGCAACGATATACCTAACTTCCATTACGAAACGGTTATGCAGGTTTTGGAGGGGTACGAAAAATCGGGAATAAAAAACCCTGCGATTATTATAGACGCGAACCATTCAAACAGCGGGAAAAAGTTCAAACAGCAGATAAGAATTTGCGAAGAGGTTATGCAGAACCGTAACTACGACAACGATTTCAAATCTATCGTAAAAGGGTTTATGATAGAAAGCTTTTTAGAAGAGGGCAACCAAAAGGAAGATACAGTTTTCGGAAAATCGATAACCGACGCTTGCCTTGGCTGGTGCGACACCGAAAGGCTTATTTTAGATATAGCGGAGAAAGCTTAAAATGAGGGCGGCGTACCTCGGACCGCAGGGAAGCTACAGTCATCTTGCGGCTACTAAGATGACGCCGACCGCCGAGCTTTTCGCCTGCGCCAATTTCCGCGCGGTGATTAAGGCGGTTGAAAGCGGGGAGTGCGACTGCGCGATTATCCCCATAGAGAACACGTTGAACGGCTGCGTTTTGCAGAATATCGACCTGTTGCAGGCGGCGGAAGGGCTGGTTGCCGTTGAGGAAACTATTCTGCCTTTGGACCACAGGCTTGCGACCTTGGAGGGGGCGAAATATAGCGGTATTTCGCGCATATATTCGCACGAACAGCCCTTAGCGCAGTGCGCGGAATACCTTGCGCGGAACTTTCCCGAAGCACAGCTTATTGCTACTCCGTCTACTGCGGCGAGTCTTGATATGGTCAATTCCTTTTCGGATGCGGCAATCGTCGGCGCGCACGTCAAGAGGGCGGGGATAACCCTTTCGGACGGGAATATAGCAGACGGAAAAAGCAACTTCACGCACTTTCTTTTAATAAGGCGCGGAAGCATCGATATGGGGAAGCATTCCTCTAAAATTTATTTTTCCGTGACCTGTACGCACAAGTCGGGCGCGCTTCTGGATATTCTGGAGCCTATGCGTGCGGGCGGGCTTAATATGACGAAAATACAGTCCAGGCCCATAAAAGACAGGGCGGGGGAGTACCGCTTCTTTATCGAAGTCGAGGGCGATTTTGCGGAAAGCTCTGTCAGGAAAGTGTTTGAGCGGGTTAAAAATTCCTCGAAGTCTTTTAAGCTTTTAGGTGCGTATTAAGCGTGTTATTTAAGGTATATATGGGGGGATACGGCGTTTTAAGCTATTACAAGCAGAATTAAAAAGCATAAAACCGCCTGTAAAAATTTTACCCCGATAAACTTCAAAGGCTTGACCTTGGCGCCAAGAAGGTAGCTTAGCTGTTGCAACAGAATAGACATTCCGCCGAACGTCACCAAAAAGCCTGCAAGCGCTACCTGAATTTTTCCGCCTACGGCGGCGAGGGCGCGGCAACCCGTCGTGGCCTCCACAAGGCCCAGACAAAGCGCGGAGGAAGTTTGTCCGTCCAGAAACAGCGAAAAGAATTTTTCAAGAGGGTAGAAAACCGATATGTCGGCGCAGAACGTTGCAACGACGTAGAAAAACGCGATGAACCCGCCCGCGACGGTGACGGCTATAACTGCGCAGTAAAAAGCGTCGTAGAGAGCGTTGCCTTTCGGTACGGCGCGTTTCGCTTCGGACGTGATGCTTTTTTTGGAGATAAGGGCAATAATCAGGGAAACGACGGTCACGGACAGGACGTGTGCAAGAAGCATTTTCACACCTGTGAGTTTGTCGCCGAACATTTTGAAGCCGACGCTGCCTATAATAAACAACGGACCGGAAGTCGAGCAGAGATAGGCAACTTTACCTATTTCCTTTTGCGGGATAGCGCCGCAATCGTAAAATTCTTTGACGACTCTGCTACCCGCGGGGTAGCCCGAGCAAATGCTTAAAAGAAAGCAAGCGGCGGCGGCAGGGGGGAAGTTCAGCTTGCCTGTGACGCGTTTCAACGGCAGTGAAGCCTTTTCCGCGATGCCCGTCTTTACGAAAATCAGCGTTATGCACATAAACGGGAACAGCGCGGGGAGGACGCACTCCGCCCACATTGCAAAGCCTTGAAAACAGCAGTTTACGTATTTTTCGGGGCGGATAATTATGGCGGCGGCGAAAAAAAGCAGGGCGAAAGTTAAAATTATGTAACCGATTTTTCTTTTCATTACGGTTTAAATATATTTTATTAAGGTGAGATTATGAGCAAAACTTTGGGACTTGCCCTTGGCAGCGGCGGCGCGAGGGGCGTGGCGCACGCGGGCTTTTTAGAGGCGCTTGAAGAAGAAAATATCAAGCCTGACTTTATTTCGGGGTGTTCTATGGGCGCGGTCGTGGGCGGTTGCTATGCGAGCGGTATGACGGTCCCCGAGATAAAAGAAGCGATTCTTGCACTGAAAATGTGGGATATTATCGACGTCACACCGTCGGTTATATCCAAAATGTCGATACTGCGCGGCAGGAAGATGCTTAACCTTTTAATAAAGCATCTGCGCGTGAAAAATTTACAGGATACGCCTATACCTTTCAGGTGCGTTGCGACAGAGCTGTATTCGGGCAAGCTGCACGTTTTCCATAAAGGGAATGCGGCGAAAGCGATTTCGGCTTCGAGCAGTATCCCCACGGTGTTCAGACCCGTGAAGATTGACGGAAAAATGTTCGTGGACGGAGGTTGTCTGTGCCGCGTGCCCGTGAAAACCGTAAAGGAGATGGGTGCCGACGTGGTCGTGGCTGTGGACGTGCTGAAAAACACCACCGAGCCCGTTGACGACGTGCATAACATTATCAGTATGGTTTTGCGTGTTTTCGACATTATGGACGCGAATATGACCGAACTTCGGCGCGAGACGGAGGAAGGACTTTGCGACCTTTTAATCGAGCCCGAAATGAAGGGAATGAGCCAATACGTCATTAAAAACCTTGAAAAGGCGTATGAAGAGGGCTATGAAGCGGGCAAGGCGAATGCGGAAAAAATTAAGGAACTTTTGAAATGAACGACCTTTTCGATTTGAACGGCAACGAGGACGGGGCGAAACCGCTTGCCGAGCGTATGCGGGCGAATAATCTGAACGGTTTTATCGGGCAGAAACATATTGTTGCGGAGGGCTCGCTTCTTCGCCGCGCGATTTCTTTGGACAGGCTGGGAAGCTGTATTTTCTGGGGACCCCCGGGAACGGGCAAGACCACGCTTGCAAACATAATAGCGCAGACCACGCACGGCGAATTTATAAAGCTGAATGCGGTACAGGCGGGCGTTGCCGACGTGAAGCGCGCGGTGGAGGAAGCGAGAAATAACTTGAAAATGTACGATAAGCGTACATATCTGATGCTGGACGAATGCCATCGGTTTAATAAAACGCAGTCGGACAGCTTGCTTCCTGCAATAGAGCAGGGCACGATAATTTTTATAGGCTCCACAACAGAAAACCCGTTTGCTTCTATGACCCCCGCGATTGTTTCAAGGTGCAGGATATTCGAGTTTAAAAGGCTTTCGTTCGATGATATTCGGGGGGCAATGGTTGCGGCGCTTGAAGATAGCCGCAAAGGTTTGGGTAATTATTCGGCGGTTGTCGAGGACGATGCGCTGGACCATATCGCGCGTGTTGCGGGCGGAGATTTACGCACCGCGTACAATGCTTTGGAACTCGCTGTGCTGACTACTCCGCCCCAAGCGGACGGAAAAATCAAGGTCACGTTGTCCGATGCGGAACAGTCCATTCAGAAGAAAGCTATGTCCTATAACGAGGACGCGTTTTACGACTATCTTTCTGCGTTTTGCAAGTCTTTGAGGGGAAGCGACGCGAATGCGGCGCTGTACTATGCAATGCGGCTTATCGAAGGTGGTTGCGACCCGATGATTGTCGCAAGGCGGTTATCCATTCACGCGGCGGAGGACGTTGGTATGGCAGACCCTAACGCGCTGAACGTGGTGGCTTCCGCGATGTATATATTTGAAAAAACGGGCTATCCCGAGGGGCTTGAACCGTTATGTGAGGCGATAATATACGTATGCGAAGCCCCGAAAAGCAATACGGTTGAAGCGGCTATGATTGCGGCGAAGAATGACGCGAGGGAAGTTCGTGACGACGACGGAGTTCCGCCGTACCTTAAAGACAACACTTTCGGAGATAGGGCGACCAAGGCGCAGAGCTCGAAATATAAATACCCGCATAACTATGCGGGCGGGTATGTAGAGCAACAGTATCTTCCCGATAAGCTGAAAGACAGAATTTACTACACCCCGACCGATTACGGCTTTGAAAAGACGGTAAAGGAAATAAGAAAGCAAAAGGGAAAATTAAAGTAGAATACTATAAATAATAAGTGCGGCG
>CAJTVA010000041.1 GCA_910579585.1 uncultured Christensenella sp. | reverse complement strand
TTTTTATTCTTCGATTTTCTTATACCCTTTTTTAGGCTTGTGTTTTATAAACAGCTTGTATCTGAATGCGTACAGCACGGCGGCAACGGCTACAAGAGCGACCACGCCGCAGATAATACCAACTGTCACAGGCGAAATATCGAGTAGGTCCAGGCACCGCACGTTTATCCACATCTGGTTTATTTCAGCCAGCTTGTCGCCGAAATCGAGCATTACCACGCTTCTGTTCTTAACGTTTTCAGGCGGGTACTGCGCAAACAGTTGCCTTCCGCGGTTGATAACCTGTCCGTCACCGTCCTCGATTTCAAAGCAACTTCTGTCGGCGCTGATTATATATTTCTCGTCGTCGCCGAAAAAGTATCTTAAGTCATAGTCGATTGTTTCCACGTCGTCCTCCGCGCCGTAGTTCCAATCGAGATACTCGAAAACGGTATCGCCCGCAATGGCGGAGGTGTAACCTATATAGTACATATTCCTTACGGCGTTGTCGGGGCGGGAGAGGAAGTTGACGAACGCCTCGGCGGCTTCTTTCCTTTGCGCGTTGCCGTCAATTCCGTTTTTCAGCATTACCCAACCGTCGAACCACAGGTTCGCGCATTCGTCGGGAACGGAATACCACAGCTCGGTTCCGTTTGTTTCGTCGGTTTCGGCTTCGTCCATAATAGTTATAGCGTCGCCCGACCATTGATAGTTGGCAATGACTTTCCCCGTAACCATATCCGCTTTTCCCGCGTCGGTTTCGAACGAGTAAACGTTTTCTTTTATTCTCTTTAAAACGTCCTCGGCTTGCGCAATAGTTTCGCTGTCGGTATCGTTTAAAAGCGAGCTCAGTTGTTCCGAGGACAGTTCGGACGAAGTCAGCGTTTCGCTGTTGATTATGCCAAGAGTGGCGAAGTATGCGTCGCGTACGTTGTCTTTTATCGTAACCTGCTTTTTATAGTTCTCATTTAAAAGAATATTCCAGGTCGCAACGTCGGCTTCATCAGCGATTTTGTCAGGGTTATAGACAATTCCGGTCGTTCCCCACATATAGCAAGCGGCGTAATTCTTCCATTCGTATTGCGTAAATACGCTGTCGATATAGGGTGATACGTTGTTTGCGTAATAGTTTTCTTCCCCGCCGAACGATAAAAATTCCTCGGAATACTCTTCGATTTTGTCCTCCGCCAAAAGTTTCATTATCATATAGTCGGAGGGGCACACAAGGTCGTACTCGTCGCCTAGACTAAGGCGGTTGTATAAGTCCTCGTTTGTACCGAAAGTGGAGTACTCGACCTTGACCTTGAAGCCGTGGTCGCCATTGTTGAACCATTCGGTGAAATCGTCGTAAACGGCGTTCTCTCCGAAAATTGTTCCGCTTTCAAGTTCGATAGCTTCTTCTTCGTCCCAGCAACCTAAGTCGATATATTCTTCCCAACTACACACGCGCAGGGTAACGACGTCTTCGGCGTCGGCACAGCCCGTAAAAGCGAGCGCAGACACACCGACAAGACAGGCGGCTGCAACCGAAACGATATTTTTAAATCTTTTCACGCTTAGCCTCCTTTTTTTTGCTTGACGTCACGTTCATAACTACGACAACTACGATTACAATTAAGAAAATGAGGGTAGACAGTGCCCAAAGCGCGGTTTTAACTTCGGTTTGACTGCCTTTGGTGGCGTTCACGACGTAAGTGCTTATGGTGTCGAACGTGGAGGGCTTCGTATAGGTTGTGATGAAATAATCGTCCAAAGAGAGGGTCACTGCAAGCATAAAGCCCGAAAGTATCCCCGGTATCAACTGGGGCAGAACCACCTTAAAAAGCGCCTGCGCGGGAGTCGCGCCGAGGTCGAGCGCCGCCTCGTATAGGCTGTTATCCATTTGTTTCAGTTTGGGCAATATCGAGAGGTAAACGAAGGGCGTCGTAAGTACGATATGCCCTATCCCGAGCGGAATATAGGTATCCTTGCTGACGCGGAGCATAACAATCATAAGTATGCACAGCGAAAAGCCCGTTACAATATCCGCGTTGACGACGGGTATTTGGTTTGCGGTATTTATCAGTGTTTTTGGCAGCTTTCTAGAATAATATGTACCTATCGCGCCAAAAGTCGCAAGCACGGTAGAGATGCACGCGCAAACGAGGGCGAGAAGAATAGTTCCGAAAATCATATTTCTGAGTTCTTCGTTTTTGAAAAGGTTTATATAGTTTTCGAACGAGAACCCGCCCATAGCCCCGCCCACGACCGTGGCTTCGGTTAAGGAGTAAACAGCAAGCACCAGAATGGGTATATAGATAAACAGAAGCACAACGGCAAGCCATATCACTTTTAAATATTTTTTCATAATATAGCCACCCTCTTGTCTTTTTCGTTATCGCTGAAACGGTTCGTTACCAGCGTTACTATAAATACGATAATGAGAAGCACCAACGAGATAAGCGAACCGTTGTTCCAATCGTATGCGCTGAAATAACTGAATATTAAACTGCCCGGTATGAAAGTGCTGTTATACAGCATATCCAAAACGACGTAGTTCGTCATCGAGGGCAGAAGCACCATTGTTACGCCCGAAACTATTCCGGGTACCGAAAGGGGTAAAGTCACGCGTAAAAATACGGTAAATTTATTTGCACCCAAGTCGGAGGCAGCTTCCAGAAAACTGTTGTCAAGCTTTAAAAGCGAGGTGTAAAGCGGTAAAATCATAAACGGCAAAAAGTCGTAAGTCATACCTATCACCGAATTTAAAAAGGGATAGGCGGAGATATTTCCCTCTAAAACCGACAGAATTTCTTTCAGCGCGGTAATTCTCAGTGTGAAGTTTATCCACATCGGTAAAATGAATAAAAGAAGTAAAACGTACTTTTTCTTGAATTTGCTTCTTGCAAGAATATAGGCGGTGGGGTAAGCGATTATAAGACATACCAAAGTCGTAACGATAGCCACCGCAAAGCCGTATAAAAGCGTACCGATTGTGTTGGTGTTTGTAAAGAAGTTCACGAAGTTGTCAAACGTGAAGTTGCCTTGTCCGTTCGTAAAAGCGTAATAAAAGATAACGATTAAAGGTGCAATAACGAACAGAATCAAAAACGCTGCATAGGGTATGCACAGGTGCTTTCTGTTAAAACACAGACCTTTCATCATTTATCCTCTCCTACAGGCTTTAAAACAAGCTTAATCTTATCTTTGGGGATTATGATGCTTACAAGGTCGCCCGTGTTCCAGGTGTCGGGGCAGGAAAGAACGTAATCTTCCTCGTTTTCTTCCGTCCTAACAATGTAACGGTAGTGGTCGCCCTTGTAAATCATAGAAATTATATTGCCTTGCGCGCCGCCTGCGTCCTTATCGTCGCTCATCTGAATGTCGTGCGTGTCAACTTCGACGTCAACTTCGACGCCCGTCAGGTCAATTTTTTCGCCGCTTGCGGTAATGAGATAACCCTCTTCGTCCAGACGGGAGGCGGGGTAAAGCTGGGTTACGTCGCACTCGAATTCGCCGTCGCCGAATTTTACTGTGTTGTTTTTGGTGATTTCGCCGTCGTACTTGTTGACGGTATAGACCTTTTCCATAAGGTGAATGCCGTCGGGCTCGATTCTCATACCTATAGTGCTTCCGACGGGTGCGGTAGAGGTGCTTTGTATTATAATTTCGAACTTGCCTATAGCTACGGTTATTTCGTAATGCACGCCCTTAAATACGGAAGATATTACCTTGCCTTTCAAGTGCCCCTCGGCAGGACTGCAAATTTTAATATCCTCGGGGCGAACGACTACGTCCACAAGCTGATTTATCTCGTAATCGTCAAGACAGTCAAACGTCGCGCCGCAGAACTTGACTTTAAGGTTGCCCACTACGGTGCCGTTGAATATGTTACTTTCGCCTATAAAGTCGGCAACGAAGGTGTTCACAGGCTCGTTATAAATCTCGGTGGGGGTGCCAATCTGCTGGATATCGCCGTCGTTTATGACGACGATTTTGTCAGACATAGTAAGCGCTTCTTCCTGGTCGTGCGTGACGTAAATAAAGGTTATGCCGAGTTTTTTGTGCATATTTTTCAGCTCTATCTGCATCTCTTTGCGCATTTTAAGGTCAAGCGCGCCCAAAGGCTCGTCCAAAAGAAGAATTTCGGGCTCGTTGACGATTGCGCGCGCAATGGCGATACGCTGTTGCTGTCCGCCTGAAAGCGTGGCAACGCTGCGCTTTTCAAACCCCTCCAGGTCGACGATTTCAAGCGCTTTTTTGACTTTTTTATCGATTTCGGCTTTCGTAAGCCGTTCCTTTTTCGTATACCTGTCGCCTTTGTCGTTCGCGTAAGTGTTTTCAATCTTTTTAAGCCGTAAACCGAACGCAATGTTTTCGTATACGTTGAGGTGAGGGAAGAGGGCGTACTTCTGGAATACGGTGTTTACGGGTCTTTTATTCGGCGGTAGGCGGCTTATATCCTCGCCGTTAAGTAAAATTTTACCCGAAGTAGGTAGTTCGAAGCCCGCAATCATTCTCAAAGTCGTGGTCTTTCCGCAACCGGAGGGTCCCAAAAAGGTGACGAATTCACCCTTTTTCACTTCAAGATTAAAGTTATCGACGGCGATAGTGTCGTCATCGAATACCTTTTTGACGTTGATTAGTTCGATAATGTTTTCGCTTTTGCTCATATCCGCACTCCGTTACATAAAAAATAAAGGCGGCCCAGAAAAGCCGTCTTTTACCGTAAATGCACGTGCGTGCATATATGTTTCGTGTTTTTGGACTTTTTTTAGAGTCTATATAGCAAATACTTTTACTACTCTTATTGACCGTTTCACAAGTGACGCCCTTTCAAGGCTTTGATTATAAAGTAATCAACTTATAAAATTTGAGCTCTTAACTCAATCAATAATGCGGCGAAAGCCGCGCGGGTATTTGCGTGAACTCTTGTAAGTCCGATACCAGTAAGTTGAGTATAAAATAAAATATTACGATTGTCAAATAATTTTTATTATATATTTTCATTTTTTAAATTTAAGAATAGAGGGGTCAAATAAGTTGATTTTTTGTTTAAAATCATTTAGAATTATTAAGCAATGCGGAGATGGCTGAGCGGTTTAAGGCGCACGATTGGAAATCGTGTGACGGCTAATACCCGTCCGGAGGTTCAAATCCTCTTCTCCGCGCCAAAATCGGGCGCCCTTTAAGGGCGCTTTTTAATTATCAAACGGGGGACAGAAAATGAAAATTATAGACGCGCACGCGCACGTGGCACAGTATATAGCGGGGTTCACCTCCCGCGGTGAATTAAGGGCTGCGGGCGGCGGAAAAGCGCAGTATTCTTCGGGCGAGATATTCCAGATGTTTCCGCCCGAATTGGGCGATATCGGAGTCACTCCCGAAGCACTTTTAAAGATTATGGACGAAAACGACGTTGAAAAGGCTGTGCTTTTGCAGGGCAATTGGTTGGGGTTTCAGAACGAATACACCTATGCCGCCGTTCAAAAGTATCCCGACCGCTTTGTCGGTGCGGCAACCTACGACCCGTTTTGCTTAAAGGTGGAGGAGATAAAAAAGCGCCTTTTCGACGAGTTGAATTTTAAAATCGTCAAGTTCGAATTGTCAGACGGGTCCGGGCTTATGGCTAACCGCCCGCCCGTCGATTTGGACGGGGAAGTGATGAACGGCTGTTACGCCCACGCCCGAGAAAAGGGTTTGACGGTCGTCCTCGATATAGGCAGACCGGGCGGCGCATGCTGGCAGGTTGACGCGGTGGCTTCGGTTGTCGGAAAATACCCCGAAGTACAGTTCGTAATTTGCCATCTTTTAGCTCCGCAAAGAGGAGATAAAAAGCTGTTTGAAAAATCGCTAAAAAAATTGATTGCCCCCAATATATGCTTTGATTACGCAGCTTTGGCGCTCAATCAGAAGCCCGAAATTTACCCCTATCCGACTGCGGTAGAGTATCTTAAAATAGCAAGAGATATTTTCGGCGCCGACAGGCTTATGTTCGGTAGCGATATGCCCTCTACGCTCGCCCGCGACAGCTATCGGAATTTAAAAAATTTTGTAATCGAAAGCGGCGCGTTTAACAAGCGTGAACTTGAAGATATGTTCTACAACACCGCACAAAAAGTTTATATAAAACAGGAGCGCAATTATGAGTAAGACTAGGGTAACCGAGCAGACGATAAATACTATTTTAAAATTTATAGGGAGCGGGATAAGGAGAAAAGATTTAATAAGAGAGTGTACTAAAAGCGAGCTTTCTCCGTCCGAACTGAAACGCAAACAACCGGGCGGACCGTATGCCAAGTGTACGGGTAAATACGGTTACGCTATAAATTCTTTAATTGAAACGGGAGTAATTGCCCAAGACTCTGAAAAGTTTATAACTCTATTAAAACAGCGCGAAGAAGCAATAGAGGTTGTGCGTAGGGACGACAAAATACGTACGATAATTCAAAGCCTTATAAAAAACAAATCTTATAGTAAAAAAGATTTGTTGCTTAAAGTGGTTGAAGAATTCTTTAAACAAAACCGGGATACCGAAGCAACCAAGCAGAGCGTAAAAAGCGACGCCGGAAGAATTTATTCCGATTTGGTGAAGTCGGGAGAGATAAGCGCGGATGACGACGCCGTTGAACTTATAAAACCGAATAACGGCGCACCGCAAATAATCACTAAAGATACTCTTTACGGAATGAGTGACGAAGATTTCGTCAACCGTTCGATTGAACTGTTGATTAAGTACTGCGAATCTTGCGGTTTAAGCGATATCGAAGGCGCGAATATCGACGGTAGCGATGACGGCGGTATTGACGGCGTTATAACTGCAAACGACGCGCTCGGCTACAAAGAAAATATTATAATGCAGGTTAAACACGTAAACGTAAAAAACAAGAAGCACATAAAGATTTGCGAAATTATGGAGTTTTGCGGCGTGTTGGCGGCAAAGGACGGGGCGACGAGGGGTATTTTTATCACGAACGTTTCCTTTAACGAGAATACGAAAAAATTTGCAAAAAGCTTCAAAACGAAATATTTTGTATTAATCGACGGCGATAAGTGGGTACAGCTTGCCGAAAAGTTGAATTACAGGATTGTTAACGACAATTAGCGTATTCGTTTTAATTATATCTCGGTTAATAAATAATAATAGTTGTAACGGTTGTTGTAATTTGCTAAAAATTACTGCAACTGTTATAATATCTCAGAACAACATTTTAGGAGCTGACAATGAATTACGTAGAAAGAGTTTTAGAGAATTTGAAAGCACAGAACCCGAACGAGCCCGAGTTTCATCAGGCGGCGACGGAAATTTTAACTACGCTTGCGCCCGTGGTCGAAAAGCACCCCGAGTACGAAGCGGCGGGGCTTTTAGAAAGATTCGTCGAACCCGAAAGAGTTATAATGTTTCGCGTGCCCTGGATTGACGATAGCGGTAAAGTGCAGGTAAACAAAGGCTACCGCGTTCAGTTCAACAGCGCGATAGGCCCTTATAAGGGCGGCTTGCGTTTCGACCCCTCGGTCAATCTTTCCATTATAAAATTCTTGGGATTGGAGCAGATTTTAAAGAACAGTCTTACGGGCTTGCCCATCGGCGGCGGCAAAGGTGGCTCTAACTTCGACCCTAAAGGAAAATCCGACAGGGAAATTATGTCTTTCTGTCAAAGTTTTATGACGGAGCTTTACCGCCACATCGGCGCCGATACGGACGTTCCTGCGGGCGATATCGGCGTGGGCGGAAGGGAAATAGGCTTCCTTTTCGGTCAGTACAAGAGAATTCGCGACGAGCACGTCGGCGTTCTTACGGGTAGGGGGCTTTCTTACGGCGGCAGTCTTGTCAGGACGGAAGCAACCGGTTACGGACTTGTGTATATCACAGACGAAGCAATGCGTGTGCGAGGCGACAGCTTTAAGGGCAAAACAGTCGTAATTTCAGGCTCAGGCAACGTTGCTATTTACGCATGTGAAAAGGCGCAGAGCCTTGGCGCGAAAGTTGTTGCTATGTACGACAGGGGCGGCTACGTTTACGACCCCGCCGGCATAAAATTAGACGTTATTAAGCAAATCAAAGAAGTGGAAAGGGGCAAGCTTAAAGATTACGCACAAAGGGTTTCGGGCGCGACCTATACAGAGGGGTGCCGCGGTATCTGGACAATTCCCTGCGACGTCGCACTACCTTGCGCAACGCAGAACGAAATTGACGAGAATTCGGCGAAAATTCTTGTTAAAAACGGTGTAAAATACGTTGCAGAGGGTGCGAATATGCCGTCTACTCTTGAAGCAATTTCAGTGTTCCAGAAAGGCGGAGTGGTATTCCTGCCCGCAAAAGCTGCGAATGCGGGAGGCGTAGCGACTTCCGCCCTTGAAATGGCTCAATCCTCAGGCAGAATGTTCTGGACTTTCGGGGAAGTAGACAAAAAGCTCAAAGACATTATGGTTAATATTTACCACAATATCGACGGCGCCGCAAAAGAATACGGCTATGCAGGTAACTACGTTATGGGCGCAAACATTGCGGGATTTATAAAAGTGGCTACGGCAATGATGTCCCACGGTATAGTATAAATTAATGCTTGACGTACTTTTAACATCCGTAAACGCGGTTGTGCCGATAATTTTACTGATTCTTTTAGGCTATCTTTTAAAACGGTTCAAATTTCTCAACGAAAATTTTATAAAGATTGGCAACAAACTCGTTTTCAGAGTGTGCCTGCCGTGTATGCTGTTCATAAACATTTACGACAGTATGAACAGTTTTGCGGACATTCGTTGGGACGTCGTTCTGTATTCGGTGACGGCTGTCTGCGTAATTTTCGGGCTCGGGCTTTTGATTGCCGTTCTGACCACAAAAAAGAAGAACAGGCGGGGCGTTATCCTGCAATGTTCGTTCAGAAGCAACTTCGCTATAATCGGGTTAACGCTTGTCGAACGGCTCGGAGGCGACCAAGGGCTTGCGGGAATAATTTCCGCCTTTTCGATACCCGTATTCAACGTTCTTGCCGTAATAGCATTGTCGGTCTTTGCGGAAAACCCTGCACCGCAACCAATCGTGGAAGCGGAAGCGCCGGCATTGCCGGTAATCCCCGCATCGAAGCCAAAACACGGGATAAAAAACATACTTCTTAACATAGTTAAGAACCCCTTGATTATCGGCGTTGCAATCGGGCTGGTCTTTGTTGGGACCAGAGAAATCGAAAGGGCTTGTTGCGGCGGTGAAGTCGTTTTCAGTTTCAAAGAACATCTCAAATTCATTTATACAGGCGTGTACGATTTAAAAATTATCGCTTCGCCGCTTGCCCTAATAATTCTCGGCGGTCAGTTCGAGTTTTCTGCCGTCAAAGGAATGACCAAAGAAATAATCGTCGGCACTGCGTGCCGCATAGTTCTGGCGCCGCTGATTGGTATAGGCTGTGCGTATCTTTTGAGCGCCTTTACTGGGCTTTTCGAGTTCGGAACGGACGTTTACCCTACGCTGATTGCGCTTTTTGCGACTCCTGTTGCTGTGTCAAGCGCGATAATGGCGGGAGAGATGGGCGGCGACGAACAGCTTGCAACTCAGCTAGTCGTATGGACGAGCCTTTGCTCGGTTGTTACGATTTTTGTTATAGTATTTGCTCTTATGTCCTTAGGACTTTTGGCGGTTTGATTTTTCGCTTAAAAAGCGGCGCAATCTGCGCCGCTTTTTTGTTGACAAAATGAAATCTATGTATTATAATCTAAAACAAGTGTTGCAAAACAACAGTTTTAAATTAAGGAGATTGAAATGCCACCGAAAGCTAAATTCAAGAAAGAGGAGATAATCGCCGCCGCAATGGAGATAGCGAAACGCGACGGGTTCGACGCGTTGACTGCGCGTGCGCTTGCCGCCGAGCTTGGAAGTTCGCCCAGACCTATTTTTACTGTTTTCGAGAGTATGGAGGAGGTGCAGGCGGAAGTCAAAGCCGCCGCAACAAAACTGTACGAGAGGTACGAGGACGAGGAAATGAGCGGCGCGCAAGCGTTTAAAGGTTCGGGGGTGGGGTACATTCGCTTCGCCGCTGAACAGCCGAAACTGTTTCAGCTTCTGTTTATGCGTGAGCGGAACAGAGTTCCCGATTTGGGTCAGGTTTTATCGGTTATCGATAACTATTATGAGAAGATATTGCAGTCAGTGCAAGCGGAGTACGGGTTCAGCCGCGAAACGGCTAAAAGAATATATGAACATTTGTGGTTGTATTCGCACGGGATAGCGTCGCTGATTGCGACGAATGTTTGCGCCTTTTCCGAACAGCAGATTTCCGAAATGCTGGAAGATGTCGGCGCGGGGATAATCAGAAAATACAAAGCGGAGGGAAGAATATGATTAAAGCCGAAAACGTAGTAAAATTATATAACGGAGGCGCGGTTCAGGTGTTGAACGGAGTGTCTCTGGAAATAGAAGAGGGTGAAAACGTAGTAATACTCGGCGCGTCGGGTTCGGGTAAATCGACGCTTTTAAGCGTTTTGTCGGGGCTTGAACGGGCTGATGGCGGTAAGGTTAGTTTTGGTGAAAACGACCTTTCGGCGATGACCGATAAAGAACTTACACTTTTCAGAAGAAACAAGGTCGGGTTTATCTTTCAGCAGTATTTTCTGTTACCGCACCTAAGTGTCGAAAGCAACGTAAAAATGGGTGCAGACCTAGCCGGGAACAAGGACTTTAAGGAGATTATCAAAGCCGTCGGGCTGGAAAACAAACTAAAAAACAAACCCGCAGAGCTTTCGGGCGGGGAGCAACAGCGCGTCTGTATTGCCCGCGCGCTTGTCAAGAACCCGCAGGTTCTTTTCCTTGACGAGCCCACGGGCGCGTTAGACGAAAAGACGGGCAGGGAAATTCTGGACTATATTATAAGATTAAAAAAAGAGCGCGGGTTTACCATGATTATGGTAACGCACAACCAGAATGTTGCGGAAACTGCGGACACGGTTATCAAAATGAACAGCGGCATCATAACCGAGATTTACAAGAACGCGGCGCCCAAGTCTGCGTTCGAGATAGGGTGGTAAGCTATGGTTATAAGCTTTAAGGACGGTTTAAAACTATTCGGAATAATAATCGTTGTTTTCTGTGCTGTATTTGTATGCACGTTCTTTCTGAATTTTTATCTGGATGCCGTCGCAATCGAGGATACCGTATTGCCCGAACAACGCGCCTTGTACGACGCGCAGATTGCTACCGCAAAAGTAGTGTGCGGTATAAGCGGCGGATTTCTTGCCCTGATTGCCGTGGTGATGGTCGTCTTTTACGTAAAACTTTACGTTGACGGGCATATGCGTCAACTTGGTATAATGAAAGCGATGGGTTGGACGGACGGAGAAATTGCGCTTCGGTTCTGGGTTTTCGGGCTTAGCGTTTTTATAGGCGCGGCGCTTGGCTTTGGCGCAGGGCATATAGCAATGCCGTTCATCTACGACGGGCTCACCCTCGATACGCTGACAATACAAATCCATTTTCACGCGATATTGCTTATCTTGCTTGTCATAGTACCCGCCGCAGTCTATTCGTTGCTCGCTTGCGGTTACGCATATCTTGCGCTTCGCCGCCCCGTAAACGATATGTTGAAAGGCAGGGTCGAATCGAAAATCAAAAAACGCAGAAACGGGAAAGAGGGCAAAGAGAGAGATTTTCTTCTCGAAATGTCCTTAAAGACCTTGGGGGGCAGGAAGTCGCTTGCGTTCTTCGTTGCGTTTGCTTGCTTCTGTTTTTCGGCAATGGTGCAAATGGGCGCTTCGATGGAAGATTTAGCAAGCGTGACTATGGGTATAATTATACTTGTTATCGGCGTAGTGCTTGCGGTAACGACTATGTTTATGGCGGTAACGTCGCTTGTAAGAAGCAACCTTAAAAACGTGTCGATGATGAAAGTTTTCGGGTATTCTATGAAAGAGTGCGCATTGTCTGTGTTCGGCGGATACGTGCCTTTTGCGTTTCTTGGTTTTGCTGTCGGCACGGGGTATCAGTTCGTGCTATTGAGCATAATGGTTAATCTCGTCTATAAAGGCGTGGGCACCGTGCCCGAATATAACTTCAACGTACCTGTTTTCTTCATAACTCTGGCTTGCTTTATAGTCTTGTACGGCGCCGTTATGGCTGTATATACTTTCAGATTAAGCAAGGTTTCCGTAAAAGAAGTAATGCTTGAAAGCTGAATTAAAACCTGCGCGGCAA
>CAJTVA010000040.1 GCA_910579585.1 uncultured Christensenella sp. | reverse complement strand
TGTCGGTTGCGCCCGCTTGTTTTATTTATTAAGCTCTGCGACTATAATTTCCGGGCGGTTGAAAAGCCTTAGCGGACACTCGGAGTTACCCAGCCCGCGCGAGATTATCATTTTGGTTTTTCCGCGCGTATGCACGCCCGAAGTCAGCTTCGGAAAGTAACCCTGACCCGGCGCGTATATACCCTGCCGCGTGAACGGTATGCACCACTGCCCGCCGTGCGCGTGGCC
Organism: uncultured Christensenella sp.; assembly: GCA_910579585.1. Classification (GTDB taxonomy): domain Bacteria; phylum Bacillota; class Clostridia; order Christensenellales; family Borkfalkiaceae; genus Coproplasma. The sequence continues at coordinate 11,972 of CAJTVA010000040.1, read as the reverse complement.
CGAAAAAACGAAATCGTAACCAGCCGCCGCGTATTTGTCGATGAACTGCGGCATATGCGCAAGCAGAATTTTTACGCCTTTTTCGCCGCAATCGGGCGTTATTTTTTCGATGACGTTGTTTTTAAGCGAGCTGCAATTAAGCCCTACCACCGTTAAACCGCATATATTATGGGGGCAATCGTCCAAAACGACGGCGCCTGCTTCTTTTAAATCTTTTCTGAAAAACCTGTAACCTTTGTTGCGCATTTCGTGGTTGCCCGCAACGTAGATAACGGGTGCGACCCCCGACAGGGTGGAAACCAGCTCTAACGCGACTTTTTTGTTTTTTTCGGTATAACGGTGGATAATATCGCCCGTAATAACTATAAAATCGGGCTTTTCTTTGACGATTTTAGCTACAAGACGAGCGTTTTTACGCCCGAACTCCTTTCCGTGCAAATCGGAGAGATGTACTATTTTTATCGCCTTTTCCACGTCCGCACTCAGGCGGTAGCGAGTGACCTTTAAAAGGCTGTTATTGCACCAAATAAACAGAAAAACGAGGGTCAGACCCCCTAATATGCCTAAACTAAGCCATAACCACAGCATTTTTATACCCTTACGATTACCCTGAAAATACGCTTGCCCATTTCCTTGAAACGACGTTCGTGCTCGGTTTCGGCGTCGTCTTTTTCGGGAGTAAGATAGTTTTCGCAGGCGGAGAGAACTTCGAACCCTGCTTCTTTATAGCTTTCGAGGGAAAATTTATAAAAATTTTCGTCGTCCGTCTTTTGTATTATAAGTCCGCCTTTTTTCAATAGACCCGTATATATGCTTAAAAAACGGGGGTGCGTAAGGCGCTGTTTTTTGTAGCCCTCCTTGGGCAGGGGGTTGGAAAAGTTAAGATAAATTCTCTCTACCGAACACTTTTCAAAATACTTTTGAAGCACTTCCGCCGCGCAGTTTAGAAAGTATACGTTTTTTATACCCTCTTCCTTTACGCGTTCTAAGGCTTCGATTAAAACGTTGGAAATCTTTTCGCAGGCAACGAAATTCACTTCGGGGAACCTTGTTGCCATTTCCGTAACGAACTTGCCTTTGCCGCAACCGATTTCCAGATACAGCGGATTTTCGTTGCCGAAAAGCTCGTTAAACGGCACATATTCGGGGGTTAACGCTGCCCGAAGCATATTTTTATCGGTTAAATCGGCGACCTTAACTATGTCGGCGCACGCTGCGAGTCTTTCTTCCAAGCGGCTTTTTTTATGCATTCTCATAGGGCTATTTTATCATATTCCGCACGCCGTTGCAACCGTGTGAAACGGTAACGGAAAAATTTAATTTTTATTTTCGCCGACGACGTTTTGCGTGATTTTACAAGGTTATAATTAACCGTCGGGTGAAAAAAATATTTTTTAAAAGAGCGATGAAAGAGCGTCGGGCGTCGCCTCTTCGGAGGTAAATTTGACAATTTTAAAAATTATAGACACTTTCACCTTTTACGGGATAGACGTAGTGCTTTTAGCGGCGCTGACCGCGGTTACGGTGCAGATTTTCAAGCTGACTTTTCTTAAAAATTTCAAGAAAAAGCTTTTAACTTTTCTGCCGTTTATCGTCGGCACGGCATACTACGCTGTTTATGCGGGACTGGTGAATTGGAGCGTTTCATACGTTATAAACGAGTATGCGGACGTTTTGGAACACGGGGTTTCCGTCGGCGCGGTTGCAACGCTTACGTACGTTTTATACGAGCAGTTCGTGCGGGAGAAAAGCCCCACCTCCGCCACCGAGGGAGTGATTTCGACCCTTATCGAGGGGTACGTTCCCTCGGACAGTGTGGAGTCGGTCGCAAAGGAAATCGCCGCGGCAATCGAGCGCGACGTGACGGGCAACGGTGCGAACCGCGCGGCGGAAATTTTAAAAGAGAACGGCATCGAAGAAATTTCAGAGCGCGACGTGCAACTTTTGTCTAAGCTGATAATAGAAACGCTTGCGCACGTCAACACAACGTCTAAACCGTAAAAAAGTCAAGTCGGGGCTTCCCCCGACTTGACTTATTTTATTAGGCTACGCTTTCGATTTTAACTTCATACTTTACTTCCATTCGGGTTAAAATGTCGCCCTCGAACGCTTCGAAGTATTTCGTGTTGTACTTGTAAAGTAAATCTTTGATGCCGATAAGGTCGCAGTTTTCTTCGCGACAGGTCGTTATCAGGTCGGAAAACCTTTCTTTAAGCGCTTCCTCGGCGCCTGAGAGAACCTCGTCGGGGATAGCGTCGTCAAGGAGAATTTTATTTGGTTCGATTTGCTTTTTTGCGCCGTTAATCTGCGCTTTTGCGGTGAACTTCACCGTAAGGGCGGGCACTCCGTCGTTGACCTTTAAGCTTACTCCGCATTTGACGTTTTTCATGCCAATAGTGTAGTGAACCCCGTCCGCGTCGCACGGAAGAACCGCAAGGCGGATATCGTTTTCGATTGCCGCAAGCGCGAAAGCCTGTTGCTCGTTCAATATTCCTTTAAATTCGCCCTGCGAAAATATCGCGGTTTTGCGCGCGTTGAACTGCATAGGGGTTTCGCCGCCCGTACTGCCGCTTTGTGCCGAGCCCGCGCCGCCTCCGCCGCTTCCGCCTTCACCCCCGCCCTGCGAGCCGCTTCCGCTTTGCGAGCCGCCGCTTTCGCTTTCTCCCGTATTTCCGCCGTCGCCGCCGACGTTATCGCCGTCGCCGCCGTTTTCTGAAGTGCCGGGCTCGCTCGCCTCGACGTAAGGCATATAGCAAGCCGCGCTTTTGGAGTACCCTAACTGGGCGATGTCTTTCAAGGTTGCGGGCGTTGCGTTCGCCGATTTTTCAATCTCGTCGGACAGGACTTTGCGTATAGCCTCGCTGGTCATATCCGAAGTGTCCGATTTCATCGCGAGCATATCCGCGGCGTTACCCTCGCACATTGCGACGAGCGCGGTAAGTTCGGAAAAGTTTTTTCTGTAAAAGCAAGCCAGAAGCCGGAAAAGCTGTTTGTCTTTGCAACTGTCGCCAAGCAAAACGAGCTTGCAGAACTGCAATTTCGGGTAAAAGCCCGTTTTCGCATTTATTTCGTTGAGGGCGTCGGCAATGGTGACTCCGCTGCCCTGAACCTGAGTGTATTTTATGTTTTCACCGCTTTGCGAGGGCTGGGGAATGGCGATTTCCGCAGTGACTTGCACTTCGTTTTCGGCGGTATCTATACCTACTGCGGTAATAATCGCGGTTTTGTGGATATCCACCAAGCCGAAATCGTTAGTGAAATACAGCCCCAAAAGCGCTAGGAAAAACAGCCAATATACGACGACCGATACGGTCGAAACGTTGATGCGCTTCTTCATTCCGTCCTCCTTTTCAGCAGCCAGGCAAGCGACGGCACGAGTACCGAGAATACGATAAACATTATCCAAAGCCAATTGAAATACAGACCCTGAATGCTGTGGTAAAGGTTGTCGCAGGTGATTAGCACCGTTGCAAGCGCGACGTTGACTATGAGGGAAATATACGGCAGTTTATCCCAGCCCGTACACACGGAAATCGCGTGCACGGCGAGCTGAATATTAAGGACAAGGGCAAACAACATAACAGTTTCCAATACATAAAGCATTATAAGGTCGATTCTTCCCAACATATCTATTCCGGGGAAGTAAATGGAAGTTCTGGAAATGGCGAACGTCCTCGACCCTGCTATTTCGCCGTAAATGCCGTAGAACGTAGCAAGGAACAATAAAACTATCAGCGCGCCCGCAACATACGAAAGGGTTATTTTCGTTGCGTCGTGTTTTTTGTACTTGAAGTGACCCATAAACATCAACAGCCAGCACGGAGCGGTAAACGAGTACGCAGTACCAGCCGCGCCCTGAAAAATCGTCTTTGCGGGGGTGCTCAATACGGGCAGAAGGTTATCCCACTTGACTCCGCTGAAACTCATAAGGAAAATGACCGCCATAGTCGTGAGAAACACGGGCAGACAGATATCCGCGCACCTGCCGATGTTTTCGAACTTTTTACTGCCCGCGTAGATTGTGAAGATAAATAACGGCAAAAAGACGACGAGCGACGGCACGGTATCGTAGAATATGGTGTGAACGTACAGCTCTTGCTCGAAAATCGGCAGAAGCGCCGCAAACAGGAAGAACACGGCGAAAAAGCCGTAAACTATTCTTGCGCCGATATTACCTATCGTGCCCTCTAAAAGCCCGAAAAAGGTTTTGTCAGTTTTTGAGCATAGGAACGACACGCCCCAAAGCACTATTCCCTCTATAATAAAGTTGAAAAGCGCGGGGAAAAGCAAGTCTCTTCCGCAGAAAAAGCTAAGCGCCGTGGGAAACGTCAGAAGTTTGGACACCACGTTATAAGCCAACATAATGAAGCAAATCTGCCTTACGTTAATTCTTGTTTTCATTGTTTTTAAGCCTCACCTTGTCGTTAGTTCTGAACACTTCGGGTCGAGTGTCAAGAGTGTACATATTAGCCTTTACGAAACTGTCGTACAAATCGCCCTTTATAAGCGGCGCGAACGGAGTTACGAGCGGCACTCCGTACGTCTGCTCGGAAACGAGATAGCACACGAGATAGGAAGTTAGCAGCACCACTCCGAACGGTCCCGCACTGCCTGCGATTATAAGATACATCCAGCGCAGAGTCGTAGTCGTTTCGATTGCGTTGGGAACCGTGTACAGGCAGATTGCCGATAACGCGACGATTATTATCGCAGGAGTGGAAATTATACCCGCCTTTACCGCCGTGTCGCCTAAAACGAGAGCGCCCACTACCGACAGCGCCAACGCGACGTATTTGGGCATTCGTATGGAAGCTTCGTTTAAAACTTCGAGGACGAACAGCGTCAAAAACATCTCTATACTCGGCGAAAGCGCCAAGCCCGCTACCGAACTGGAAATTTTCAAAAGCAATTGCAAGGGGATTATCTGTATCTTGAAAAGCTGTGCCGAAATATACAGCGCGGGCAGAATTATGCCTATAATTATCGACACGACGCGAAGTATCCTCAGCGTAGTCGCGCGGTAGGAAGAAATATAATAATCTTCGACGGTCTGGAAGTCCTCTACCACCATAAACGGCACGGTAAGGCAGATGGGCGAGCCGTCGACAACTATTCCGACCCTGCCCTCGCTTATCTTCGCACAGAATACATCGGGTTTTTCCGCGGTGCCGCAACGCTTGAACAAGGAACGCGGCTTTTTCGTTAAAAATTGGGAAACGTACGACGAATCGGGAATTATATCGATTTTGTTATCGGTAATTTCCTTTTCGATTTTTTCGGGCAGACCCTTGGGGCAAGTGCCCTCTATATATACTATTGAAATAGCGGTGTCCGACTTTTCGCCGACGAATATTGTTTTGACCTGTAACTTTTCGGTCTTTATACGCTTTCTTATAAGCCCGAGGTTGATTTTGACGTCCTCGACGAAGCCCTCGCGCGGGCCGTGGACGGCGACCTGCGTAGGCGGCTCGGCAACGGCGCGCATAGGAGGACTTTTTACGCCTATAATAAGGAAGTCCTTTTCGCCGTCTATAAGAAGAACGGCGTTTCCGTTCAGAACCTCTTTTATTGCGTCCTTTTTCTTTTTCCCCTCTTTCATTTCGGGGGAAGCGAGCAGAAGTTTGATGTCCTCATACTCCGCATCCGCTTCCGCCGCACGAAGCGGTTTTACCACGAGTTCGCCGATAAGCTCTTTATCGACTATACCGTCGGCAAAGACCACGGCGAATTTTTTGCCGCTTTCCGCTTTGAATTCGAATACGAGAATATCCTCGCTGGTAAGGACGTCCTTTAAAGACTTTATACTTTTTTCCAAAGTAACCATATTCTTATAATCTGTAACTTTATAAAAATAATACAGCCGCACGGGCGTGCGCTTTTTGTTTGCGCCTTCCGCCACTGCCCCCGCACCCGTACCGCCTCGCCCCGACCGTAAGCGCCGTTTTATTTTTTAAAAAACGTTCCGCAAAACGCTTGACAATGAATACTATGTAATGTATAGTATTAGACAAAGCGGGGTATTCGTATGGACGTACAACTCAAAAAGGGAATATTAGACGTATGCGTACTCTACGCTATCAGCAAGGGGGAAAGCTACGGCTATAAGATAATAAGCGACTTAGAGGGCGTGATAGAGATATCCGAAAGCACCCTCTACCCCATTTTGAAGCGACTTGAAACCGGCGGATTCGTCACTACGCGGACGGCGGAGTTCAGTGGCAGGCTGAGAAGATACTATAAAATAACGAATCTGGGACTTAAAAAACTTGTGGGCGGCAGAGAAGATTTACTTGAAATAAACAACATTTATAAAAAGATTTTCGGAGGAAGAATATGACGTATAACGAATGGCGCGACGAACTGAAAAGTAACCTTTTGAGCGTTTCCGAAAGCGAAAGGCGGCGCGTTCTCGACTACTATGCGGAGGCTTACGCCGACAGGCGGGACGCGGGATATACCGAGCGCGAGATAATAGAAGACTTCGGCGCGCCCTACGACGCGGCGCAGAGAATTTTATCCGACGGCGATTCCAATTATTACGAGCCCTCCCCCTCCCGTAGCGACAGGCGGCAGGAAGAGCGCGAAAGACGCGAACAGCGCGCCCGTGAGGAACGTGAGCGCCGCGAAGAGAGGGCAAGAGAAGAGCGTGAGCGACGTGAAGAGCGCGCCCGTGAGGAGCGGACACGTCGAGAGGAACGCGCAAGAGAAGAGCGTGAACGTCGAGAAGACAACAGGCAAAATCAACAATACGGCAACAACAGCTTGTACGGCAATTATTGCGGACCTAACCCTACCGCCCCCGCACAGACGCGCGGCGACTACACTTGGGTTTTCGTACTGCTTTGTATAGTCTTTTCAATACCCATTTTTATCGTAGTTATGGGTATGGTCGGCATAACGGTCGGAGTTTGCATTGCTCCATTAGCGTTAATGATTTCGGGCGTTGCGTCTATAGGCGCGGGCGTGGGCTCACTGTTCGCGGACGTTGCTTCAGGGACGATTGCAATCGGCACGGGGCTGGTTGTATTCGGGTTAAGCCTTATTGCAACGCCCCTCTGCTTCCAACTTGTGAAGTGGATGTGGAAACTGTTCGGAATGTTCTTTGCTTGGCTAAGACGACTGTTCAGCGGCAAAAAATGTGCTTAAGGAGAAAAAAATAAATGAAAGGATTCGTTAAAATGATAATTGCAGGCGCGATAATTATAGGCGTAGGCATTGCGGTACTATTAATTGCATTGGGGCTTAACGGTTGGTCTTTTGTACCCAACTTCGAAATGCAGGAATTCACTTCAACCGAAGTGAACTCCTCAGTTTCCGTACATCTCAGCACGGGCAGGCTGAAAATAGAATATACCGACGAAGAATATATTCAGATTACCTACCCCACGGCAAGGGGCTACGAAACCACCGTAAACGAAAACGACGGCAAGCTTACCTTAGAGAGCAACAAGCACAAGTGGTATATCTTTACCTGGGGCGCAACCATACCCGAAACAATTGTTAAAATCCCGAGAGATAAAATAAACGAAGTTTTAATTACAATGAACGCAGGCACTGTCGATATGTGCGACGGTGAGTTCGAAACCGTAAAAATAAAGGTGAACGCGGGCACTTGCAACGTCGGGAACGTTACATGTTTAGAACTGATGGATATCGACGTAAATGCCGGCACTGTTAATGTTTCCAAAGCAAGCGGAAACAAAATCATATGCGACGTAAGCGCAGGCGCGGCAAATTTAAAGCAAATAGACTGCGGCACGACCGAAGTTAAAGTAAGCGCGGGCACGGCGAACCTCTCCTTCCTCGGCGAAAAATCGGACTACGCCGCCACCGTTGACGTCAGCGCGGGAAGCTGCAACGGCTTAACCACACAGTCTGGAGGCGACAAAAATATAACCGTCAGAGTCAGCGCGGGAAGCTGCAACGTGAGCTTCGGAAGTTGACAACCCGCTACTCATAATGATAAAATACAGCCGTAAACAGCGGCTGTATTTTTTTACGCAAAAGAGGAAAATATGAAATTCGATTACGACGCGACTTACTTCAACCCCGAACAGGTTTTAGACTGCGGTCAGACCTTCCGCTTTACTCCCTTTAAAGACGGCTTTTTCGTCATTTCCGGCGACAAGACTTGCTACGTCCGCACAGACGGCAAAAAGACGGTAGTAGAAAGCGAGGACGGCGATTATTTTTACAACTATTTCGATTTAGACCGCGACTATTCCGAGATAATCGACCGCGCTAAATCGCACGGTGTGCCACTGCTTTCACGCAGTGCGGAAGAACTGAAAGGACTTCGGCTTCTGAACCAGAACCCCGAAGAAATGCTGTACTCGTTCATAGTGTCGCAAAACAACAATATCCCGCGGATAAAGGGCATTATTTCGCGTATATGCGGGGGGCTAAGCGAAAAACGCGAATTTTTGGGACAGGAGTTTTACCCTTTCCCCACGACCGAAAAACTTGCGGCGGCGGGCAGGGAATTTTATAAAAACGCGGGCTGCGGATACCGCGACGTTTTCCTTGAAGAAACTTCGATACGAATTGAAAAAGAGGGGCTTTCGCATCTTACCCCGCTATCCACCGCAGAGCTTAAAAAGGAACTTTTAACTTACAAAGGCGTGGGGGCGAAAGTTGCCGACTGCGTGGCGCTTTTCGGGTTTGGAAAAAGGGACAGCTTCCCCGTCGACGTATGGATAGAAAAAATATACAGGGAAGATTTCGGCGGCGCGCTAACCGACCGAAACAAGATTAACGAATACTTTTGCAATCTCTTCGGAGCCGACGCGGGGTATATACAGCAATACCTCTTCTACGGCAAAAGAACTTTCAAATAAAAACGCGCCCGCGGGATTACGATTTGCATCGTATATGCTATAATTATTGCACGATAAACGGTGATTTATCTGTAAAACGACTATGGAAATAGTAAGGATAATAATAACGGGTTTAATAATTTGTTTTAGTTCTTGGCTTGTAGGATATATAGGTCTTTATTTACGAACAAAAATCTATGATAAGGATTTGAAAATTTTAAGACCTCCATTGTTAATATTTTGGATAGGACTAATTGAATTTTTAGGCTGTGCTATAACAATTCTAATAATTTTCTTTGTGTCTTTTAACGAAGAAAACGCCGTATGGGCAATAGGTTATTTCTTGGTTTCCCTATTAGGGTTTTGGTTAATTCTTTATGCTTTAAATTGGAGAATTGAAATCAAAGAGGAATCATTTATTTTTCGAAATATGTTTCGCAAAAAAAGAGAGATAAAATATAGTGAAATAACTAAATTGAAAAGATTAAAAATTGGTGGATATAGAATTTATATCGGAAAAAAATCAATTGCGGTAGATTACTTTATAAAAGGTGCAGATAATCTATGGGACATACTAAAAGTTTTGAAACTCAAAAATGACCAAAGATAAATTTCAATTTATATTTCTGAGTAACGTGTAATTAAAAGCTCTCGGACAGATTGTCCGAGAGCTTTTTGTTATCGCTTGAAAGCGCATCTCTTAAAAATTCAGTTTCAGAAATACCTAGTAAAAGCGCCTTTTTAACGCAGTCACGTTTTCAGTGTTGTAAAAATTCTTTTGAAAACACTTCTTTATCGACGTTCTTATCGAGAACGCAACAAACGGCTTTCACCCCTAGCGCGATTGCGTCCTCCACCGCGCCCGCGAGCGACGAGTAGTCGAAACGGCACTTGTAGGCTTGCTTCTTCGTCTTGAACACATAACGGGAATAGTTAAAGTGCCGCTTTAAGCACCGCTCTACGCCCGTCACCGTCACTTCGGGGTCGATAAGTTTTATGCTGTCGTAGACCGCGCCGGTGCAGGCAAGGACTCCGTCGCGGGGAAGAATTCTTCGGCGCACGCCGTAAAACTTGCTGATATACAGCCCCAAATCACCCTCCATTTTCTGGTGCGCGAACGGCGAAGAATGCGCCGCCTCGTAAGCGTAGACCGCGGGGTGAAGCGTGCAGTCCAAAGCGTAGTGCGTAGCGTAGCCCGCCGCATAGGACGGGTTGCCGTGCATAAGCTTGGAAAAGACCTCTTCCGCGCTCAGATGGTGCAACGCGCGACCGAGGTTGGTTTTAGAAACTTTGTAATTATAAGCAAAAAAGACGTCGCCGCCCTGCGAACCGAGATAGTAAAGTCCCGTCGAAGCAATACGCTTTCTGTACGCGGCGTCAAGCCGTTCGTAAACTTTTTCGGCGACAATCAGGTGTGAAAAATAGTCGGGCATAATATAAGTTTTGGCAAAATCGGGCAAATTATATGCGGTTTATTCCAGTATTTTGTCGTAAATGCTCCGCGTTAACAGCTTTTCATACAATTCGTCTTCGGTAATTTCGTCGATAAATTTTTCGCCGTAGAGCTGTAAAACGAGAAAACGGCTGCTGTCGACGAAGCGGAGCGCGTCCTTAAACGTCGCGTTTTCGTCAAGGATAACGTACCTTATCTCCCGCCCCTTTTTCTTCTTTTTCGCGGCGAAGTTGATTTTCACCGCGGGCGGGCTTTTCGCAAGCGCCGAGCAAAGAAGAAGCACCGCCGCCGATAAAAGCGATAAGTTTCTGACCGCGAAAACGTAAATAATGACGATTACGATTACGACCACGATATTCATTGCGCGCAGGGCGATTTTAAGCGCCCTGTCCTTTTTCAGAAAGGCGCCGAAAATACACTTAACTATCCGCCCACCGTCAAGCGGATACGCGGGCAGTAAGTTCAGAACAAGCATACCCGCGCTGGAATAGAAAATCAGGTCGGTATACACGTAAGTTTCGGGTATGAACCACCACAGCCCCGCGACCGCCACGCAAAGAAGCAGGTTAACTAGCGGCCCCGCAAGCGCAAGCTTTACTTCGTCCGACGGGGATATCCCCTCTATGTCGCACACCGCCGCCGCGCCGAACGGCATCAGGCTTATTTTTTTGCACTCGAACCCGAGCCGCGCCGCGCAAAATATATGACCGCACTCGTGCAGGAGTGCGGTCAATGCGCATATAATGAATATCGGCAAACCGCCGAACAGCGCGGACAGTAGCCCCACCGCCAGAAACAACGGGTGAATGGTTATCTTCACGAGTTCCAGACGGGTACTTCACCCGACATACTGAAACAGTTGAGGAGGTTTCCGTCGTCGTACATAGATACGCGGACTTCGCCCTCTCCGTCGGAATATGCGAACGGAATATTCGCCTTAACGGCAGTTCCCACCGCCGAGTAAACTTCGGTAAGCCCCGTAATAACGCTTGAAAAAGTCGAGGTGTGCGCGATTTCAACGGTATAGGTGCCGTCGGTCTTGGTTACGGACGCAACCTTGCCCGCGCAGACGGGATACACGCTGCCTTTCGCAGTGAAGGAAAGAACCCCGCTTTCGGAAACAAGAACTTCGGCGTCGGAAGTTTCGCTGATAACAGGGGAAAGCGTAATTTCCTTATAGGTCGGCTCGACTTCTTTACCTTTCGGGTTGGTGAGCGTGCCGATAAAGGTATTGATAGCGCTCGTCGGCATAAATATATTTGTGAGGAAAATCGCAACCGCAAGAACGCAGACGGCGATAAGCTCGGTTAAAATTATTTTACTGCCCTTGTCCGCGCCGAAGAACTTTTTCTTTGCGGGCTTTTCGGGTTCGGTCAAATCTTCCGCATACGTAAAGGCGCCCACACGCTCGTTTACGCTGTCAACGACAAGCTCCTTTAATTCGTCCGAAGCGACGGCAGGCGCTTCCTCCTGCTTGGGCGCAAAGAACGGCTTTTTGAAAATACTCTTCTTTTTAACTACGTTCACCGTGCTGACGGGAATTTCCAGCATCTCGGCATAGTCTAATTCTTCGTTCATACTTTTCCTCCGAAAACATTTATACCTTAACTTATGCCGCCGTCGTACAAGTTAGAACAAATTTTTTCGGTTCTGCATATAATGATGTTCGCTTGCACAATAAACTCCCGCCCGCGGAGTTATCC
>CAJTVA010000039.1 GCA_910579585.1 uncultured Christensenella sp. | reverse complement strand
TTTCATGTATCTTTTAATGTAGTCCAGTTGCGCTTTTATATTTTCGATTTCGTTCATAACGTCGTCGGTGTTGTTTAAGTTCCTGTCGGTCACTCCCAAAAGGTAGTCGCAAGTCACCCCGAAAAATTCCGCAAGCCGAATAATGGCAAAGCTGTCGGGGTTGGTTTTCCCCGTTTCGTAGTTAGATAAAGTCTGTTGGTCTATATCCGTCGCCTTTGCAACGTCAATCTGCCTTAAATCTCTGTCTTCGCGTAAATCTCTTATTCTGTTCATACAAATATTTTTCTTCATTACGTAAAAATTTACAATTATTTTTGTAAAATTACTTGACATACAAAATTATTAGACATATATTTTAACTGTACAAATATTTTTGTACGAATAAAAAGATCCTTTGAAACCTCGTAAGAGGTGCGAACCACTTTAAGGGAGAACGAACCACAATGAAAACTTTATCAACCCGAGTGGGCAAGTTGAAACTTGCCTTATTTCTCACACTGTGCGCAGTCGTTTTAGGCTGTGCCGTATTCCTATGCTTCGATATATCCAACAAACACAACACAACCACAGCCTCCGCCGCAACCTCGGTCGCAATACCGATTTATAGTGCTGGAACAAAAACAGGTGTGACGTTTTCAGCAGATAAACTGACGGCAACTGCTTCATATACAGATTACAATAGTAGTCAAAGTGGTATGATAATTAGCAATATTGATTCCAGTTTGGTGACATATACTTTATCTTCTGGTGCTTATGCAAGATATATATTTTCAGACCAGCTGTTATTTATGGAACATACTAATACAGCTGTATCGTCAGGCTCCCATACTATAACTTTCAGTTTAAAAGATACATCAACTTGTTCGTGGTCTGACGGGACTAAAACTCCTAAAACATTTACTTTGAGGGTAAACGGCGAGTCAATATCAGCTAGTTTTACATACACACGGAATAATCAAATTCCATACGAAAAAGTAACTGGTGGCCCTACTGTTACTGGAAATCCAGGTAAAGGGCAACAGACATTTAGTGTAGCTAGTGGTACCGGTTCTGCAACTATAAATTCAAGTACAGGTGCTATAACACCCACAAAACCTGGTACAATTCGCGTAACGCTTAATATTTCTGCAATAGGTCAATACAACGACGGCAGTTATACATTAACTCTGACAATAATCCGCGATATATCAAACGCAAGTATTGGTGCAATAGGCGACCAAATTTACAATCACGGACTTGCAATAACCCCGACCACGACTGTAACAGACCCCGCATTGAACTCAACCCTGACCGCAGGCACAGACTTTACATACAGCTACTCCAACAATACTGCCGTCGGTCAGGCAACTATAACGGTAACGGGTAGAGGCAACTACACGGGCACCAAGAGCACCACGTTCACAATTCTCGGTATAGATATTTCAAACTGCACCATAGGCGCTATACCCGCCTGTACCTATAACGGCACGGCGCAAACCCCGACCGCAACCGTCACTTTAAACGGCACGACCCTTTCGTCTGCAACAGATTTCACGTTCAGCTATTCTAACAACGTAAACGCGGGTGAAGCTACGCTTACCGTCACGGGCAAGGGCAACTATTCGGGCAAGAATACTAAAACTTTCAAAATAAACCCCAGAAGTATCTCGGGCGCAACCGTAGCGGAAATAGCCGCACAAGCCTACACGGGCAGCGCGATAGAACCCCTGCCGCGGATAACCGACCTTGGCAGGGCGCTTACAAAAGATACAGAGTATTCCCTCGCCTACGAGCATAACGTCGAGGTCGGCACGGCAACCGTTACCGTCACGGGCAAGGGCAACTTCGAGGGAGTAAAGACCGTAAACTTCAACATAGTCGCGGACGTAAACAAAGCCACCGTCACGGGTATCGAAAAAGAGTACGAGTGGACGGGCGCGGCAATCACCCCCGAACCTGTTGTCACTTTGAGCGGAGTAAAGCTTGTAAAAGGTACCGACTATACCGTGTCGTACGCAAACAATACGGGGCTGGGCACGGCAACCGTTACCGTCACGGGCAAGGGCTTGTACAATTCTTCAGCGACCGTCATGTTTGAAATCGTTGAAGTGGATATATCCGCCGCAATCGTTTCGGGGCTTGAAAAAAATTACGAATACACCGGCTCTGCAATCGCACCCGATATAACAGTCGCTTTGCGCGGCAAAGCGCTCGTTAAAGATACCGACTATACCGTAACCTACCGCAACAACGTCAATATCGGCGCCGCGGTAGTGGATATAACGGGTATAGGCAATTATAAAGGTTTGAAGTCCGCCGCGTTTACGGTCGGCAAGGCGAATATCGCCCGCGCTCAGGTCACGGCGATTAACGCGTCTTATGAACAGACGGGCGCGGAAATTTCGCCCGTTCCGGTAGTCACTATCGACGGAGTTAACCTGATTAAAGACGCAGACTACACAATTTCTTATGCCTCTAACGTTAATATCGGCACCGCGACTTATACCATAACGGGTATAGGCAACTATACGGGCAGTATCTCGGGCACTTTCAAAATTACAATTGCCCAGCCCAAAGTAGAGGTGGTTTACGTAAGCTACAACGGCACCGACAGGCTCTTCGTCGGCAAAGCTTTGCCCGAAATAAGGGCAATCGCAACTTACGACGGCGCCCCTGTAGAGGGAACCGTGGTCTGGGATATGGAAGAAGCAGTGCTCAAAGTCGGCACGAACGACTACAGCTGGAAATTCACCCCCGCAGACCTCAATAAATTCGCCGTGGTTACGGGCGCAAAAACTCTGACCGCCGAAAAGCCCAATTACGTAGCCATTCGCGCAGAATGGCAGGGCGGGGCGCAACCCGAACTTTTCACTTCCACGTCGATTTCCGTATTGAAGCAGAACCTTAAAATAACTGGAATTTTAAGCAGTACCGACACTGACGAGATTGTCGGCGGATACTCTATCCTCGGCAGTTGGGACGTCGTCGGCGCAACCAATACGGTAACGATGCCCGCGCACGGCGGAAACAATTTTACGATTACCGTCACTTTCGGCTCGTGGACGGATACAATCGTTTCCGTCGAAATTAAGGACGTCGTTATTACGGAATTAACCGTTGAAGCGGCTGACGGCGGAATAACGACCGACTACTCCGCGCTCGATATCTTCGACGTATCTTCCGTAAAGGTAACGGCGAAGTTTAACGACGGCAGTGAAAGGGTGCTTCCTTTCGGCAATAAGGGATATACCGTCGTTTACGAAAACGGCGCCGACGCTTTGCGGTTCGGCGATACAAAGGTAACTTTAAGCTTTACGGAAAACGGAGTAACCAAGACCGCTGAAATCGACGGGCTAAACGTCAAAAAGGCGGACCCTGTAATAACCCCATCGGTCGGCGGCAGTACTTCGGCAGGCAAAAGCCTTTCAGAGCTTGTCTTGGTCGCTAACGGCGACGCGCCTAAGGGCACTTTCGTCTGGGATAACTCCGCATACGAATTGCAGTCGGGCACAAACAGGTGCTATTACACTTTCACTCCCGACGATACCGATAACTATAGCGTCGTTCGCGGCTACGTCGATATTACGGCGGAAGCTTCCCAACCGGTTGTGTCGACAGGCGGGGAGGGAGGAAGCAGTAGCGGCTGGATAATCGCAATCGTAATAATCTGCCTCGTAATCGTCATCGTTGCAATAATAGCGCTTTTGCTTGCGTTAAAGCTTCGTCGCGTAACCACAACAGACGACGACGGGTTTTACGATAACGCTTCGGGCAATAATTAATAAACGGTAAAACCTGCGTGCAGGGCTTTTAGTAAAATGAAATAATGTGGTAATTATATTCTCGGACTAGGTCTTTGTGCGTAAGTTTAAGGCGCGGCTTATAAAAGCCGCGCCTGTCTTTTTTTACCGTAGACCCCCACATATGCCCGAATTACCGCGCTTTTAAACATTCTCGGTGCCGCAAAAACACACTTTTCGGATATTTAACGGCGCAACCTCAAACCGCGCTTTTGCGCCCTTATCCGTAGTAACTGACAGCCCCTTTGAATATTGCGTACGCAATTTTTTCCTGATATGCCTCAGTGCTTAAAAGCGTGTCGTCCTCGGCGTTCGTCATAAACCCGCACTCTACAATCACCGACGGGCTTTCTGTGCATTTCAGCATATAATAATCGCCCGCAAGAGCTTCGTTCTTTTTTACACACTCTTCCATAGCGTTTATAGCGTTTTGAATTAAGTCCGCCAGCGCTTTGCCGCAACTGCTTGTTTTGTCGAAGAAAACCGTTCCGCCCCGCCGCGACGGAATGGGGCAGGAGTTCTGATGCACGGAAATAACCATATCCGCCTTGCAGTCCTCTATAATCTGTTTGCGCTTTTTCATATCGCGCATTTTAAACCCTTTAGTCGCAAGTCCGTAAAGTCCGCCGTTGTCGCTTCTGGTCATAACTACCTTGAACCCGGCGCCCGAAAAATACCCTTTAAGCTGCTTCGCTATCGCAAGGTTAATATCGCTTTCTTTTGCGCCCGTCGCCACCCCGTGCACGCCCGCGTCTATTCCCCCGTGCCCTGCGTCGATAACCACTACTTTTTCGGCAACGGCGGAAGTGCTTGCCGCGGTAACTCCGCAACAAATTCCTAGGATAATTCCCGCCGAAACGACAAGACAGGCCAATAAAAACACACTTTTTTTAAATGCAATTAATTTCACGCTATATACTATGGAATAATTGCAATTTTTATGAGTATATGCTACAATAAAGAATAGGAGAATGGGTTAATGTTTAAATTTTTTACAACTCTTCCCGAAGAAAAAGCAAAAACGATAAGCCCGATAACGCTTGCGTTCGTAGGCGACGCGGTTTATACGCTTTACGTTCGCGAAAAGCTCGTAATCTGTCACGATTTTTCCACTGGTACAATGCAGAAGCTGTCCTCGTCCGAAGTGTCGGCGCACGGTCAGAACGCACTTCTGGAAAAAATTCTTCCCGCCTTCACCGAAGAAGAAACGGCGGTATTCAAACGTGGCAGAAACGCAAAAAAACCCACTCGCTCAAAAAACGCTACCGTTGCGGAGTATAACAATTCCACCGGTTTCGAAGCGCTTTTGGGCTACCTCTATCTAACGGGCAATTACGGCAGAATCGAAGAATTATTGAGTAAAAACGATGAAAACTGAAGGCAGAAACGCGGTTTTAGAACTTCTTAAAACCGACAAAAATATAGATAAAATTCTTTTGGAAAAGAACCCGCAGGGCAGTTTAAACAAAATTTTCGCCGAAGCCCGCAAAGCAGGGGTCCGCGTTCAGTTCGTTGATAAAAAGGTCCTTGATAAAGAAAGCGTAGAGGGTCGCCATCAGGGCGTAATCGCCTTTACCACCGACTACGAATATTCCACTCTTGACGAAATCATATCGGCAAAAAAGGAAAACGGACTTATCGTCCTTTGCGACGGCGTCGAGGACGTGCACAACCTCGGCTCGATAATAAGGGTCGCGGAGTGTGCGGGCGCAGACGGCGTAATTATTCCCGCAAACAACTCCGCAAGCGTGACCGAAGCGGTTATCCGCATCTCGGCAGGCGCGGCGGAACATATGCGCGTTGCAAAAGTCAAGTCTTTGAACCACGCGGTAGACGAACTCAAAAAAGCGGGCTTCTGGCTTTACGCTCTCGAAGCGGACGGCGACGACATCTATAAAGCCGATTTGTCGGGCAACGTCGCCCTCGTTATCGGCGGAGAGGATAGCGGCGTTAAACGGCTTACGCGTGAAAAGTGCGATTTCTGCCTTTCTCTGCCGCTTAAAGGCAAAGTTAATTCCCTTAACGCGTCCGTCGCGCTCGGAATTGCCGTTTACGAAGTGATACGAAGAAGATGACCGACGAAGAGCTTATAATTTTGTCCCGCCGCGGCGACAAAGCCGCACAGGAAGAACTTTTAAATAAATATTCGGATATGGTTCAAGCGGTCGCCGCAAGATTTTTTCTTCACGGCGGTGAAAACGAGGACCTCGTGCAAGAAGGAATGGTGGGGCTGTATTCGGCGATTAATTCGTATGTTGCAGGCGGCGCGAACTTTTCTTCATACGCTTACGTATGTATAAGAAACGCGGTTTTGGACGCAATAAAAAAGAGCCTCGGCGCAAAGAACGCAGCCTTGAACGACTTCGTCCCAATCGTCGAAATCGGCGCGGAAATCTCACCGGCAAGCCCTGAGGACGAACTTATCCGCCGCGAAAACCGCCGCGAATTTTTACAGAAGATTTCTAAAATACTTTCGTCTACGGAGTTCAAGGTTACGGTTATGCGCCTTGACGGAATGACAGTAGCCGAAATTTCATCAGCTTTGGGCAAGCCGCAAAAAAGCGTTTCAAACGCTTTGAGCCGCGCCAAAGCCAAGCTTGAAAAATTATACGAAAAGGAGTGACCAATATGTACCTTGCGTTTTACAGGACTTTCCGCCCCGCAACGTTCGACGAAGTCGTCCGTCAGGAGCATATCGTCCGTATCCTCAAAAACCAGATAGCAAGCGATAAAGTCGGTCACGCTTACCTTTTTTGCGGCCCCCGCGGCACGGGCAAAACCACGCTCGCGAAAATCTTCGCAAGGGCAATAAATTGTGAAAACCCCGTCAACGCTTCCCCTTGCGGGAAGTGCGCCGCTTGTCGCGCGCTTGCCGCAGGCTCAAATCTTGATATATCTGAAATCGACGCGGCTTCGAATAACGGAGTCGACGAAATGCGCGATTTAAGGGAAAAGGTCCAATACCCGCCCGTTGCAGGCAAGTATAAGGTCTATATAATAGACGAGGTGCATATGCTCACGCAGTCTGCGTTCAACGCAGTCTTAAAGACCTTGGAAGAACCCCCGCGCCACGCAGTATTCATACTCGCCACGACCGAGCCGCAAAAAATTCCCGCAACTATTCTTTCGCGCTGTATGCGCTTCGACTTCAAGCTTATCCCCCAGCGCGACTTGGAAGAATTAATAAAATCGGTATTTCAAAAAACTGGTAAAGAGTATGAGGACGCAGCGGTGTCCGCAATCGCCCGCGCAGGCGCAGGCAGTGCCCGCGACAGCCTTTCAATCGCCGATATGTGCGCGTCGTACTCGCGCGGTAAACTCACCTACGACGACGTGAACGCGGTTTTGGGCAGTGCGGAATGGGCGAAAGTGGCACATATATGCGGGGCAATCTTATCCGAAAACGCTTCCGAAGCCCTCTCTGCGGTTGAAGAAATTCTCGCCACGGGCAAGGGGGTAGGCGTTCTTATAAAGGATATGCTGTCCTTTATGAACGACTGTACGGTAGTAAAAGTTTGCAAAACCGCAAAAGAAATCGTCAACTTGCCCGACGAAACCTATAAAATAATAGAGGGGGTTGCTTCGACCGCCGACGGACATAAGATTTTGCGCGTCACCGAAATTCTCTCAAAAGCCGAAACGGATATGCGCTATTCTCTGAACGGCAAAATCACCTTGGAAACCGCGGTTTTGAAGGCTTCTATGCCCGAAAAAGACTATGATTTAGACGCGTTAATCGGCAAGATAAACGCGCTTGAACGCAGGATATCAGGGGGTCTACCGTCAATTGCGCCTGCGCCGCAGTCCAATTTCGTTGCGTCTGTGCCGAATAAAACCGCGGCGCAACCCGTCGCCGCTTATTCTCACGCGGTACCCCCCGCCGCAGACACAACCTCCGCGGCGCGCGTCGCGCACACTCCTGCGCCCGCAAAAAAAATAGTTTTGCAGGACGAAGATTTCGACCCGTTTGCGGCACCTAAACAAGAGCAACCGAAAAAAGAAGAAACGGTTCAACCCCGTATTTTCGATAATTTCCCCGCAAAAGCGCCCGATTTAGCGAGCGTAGATAAAGGTAAGGTGTTTGCTGGCTTCATAAAAAGCCTCCGCACCACACATAAAAACGCGGTGCTTTTCACGCTGTGTATGGACCTCGACCACACGTTCGAGGGCGAAAAACTCGTTCTTTTGACCGACAGCGAGGCGGTTTTGAAGTCGTTAAACCGCGCGGAAAATTCTAAATTTATTTCGGAAGTACTTTCGGAACTCGGCGTTACGGGCTTCGAAGTGCGCTTTAAAAAGCAAGGCGAAAATGAGTACGAAAAGGCGCTTAACGAGCTTAAAGCTAATTTCAACGGTACAGATATAGAAATAAAATAAATGTCGAAACTCTAATATATATTGGGGTCAATCAATAAAAAGGAGATATTATGGCAGGCTTTAAAGGCGGAATGGGTAATATGCAGAGTATGCTTAGGGAAGCCCAGAAAATGCAAGAGCAGATGCAACAGGCTGACGCTGAACTCGAAGATTACGAGGTTGTAGGTCTTTCGGGCGGCGGCGAAGAGGGCGACGAAACGGTCGTCGTCTATATGAACGCAAAAAAAATAATAAACGGAATAGAATTCGGCAGTAAGCTTTCCACGCTTGTGGACATCACCGACGATGACGACGTCGAAATGCTTGAAGACCTTATTATGGCGGCAATCAACGACGGCTACAAAAAAGCCGACGCTGTGTACGAAGAGAAGATGGGGCCCTACGCCAAAGCCGGCAAAGGTTTAATATAAAAACGCATATAAGCGTCGCATAACCGTGTCGCGCTGTGGCAACCTTCGTTCACTTACGTCTAGTAAGCTTTCTCGGGTTTTCCTCGCGCTTCCTGTTCTGCCAGCTTCTCTGTGTTTTTGTTTTAGAGGTAATTATGGACGTTTTTATCGAGCCTATCGGCAGGCTTATCAACGAATTTTCAAAACTTCCCGGCGTCGGCAAAAAGACCGCGCAAAGGTATGCTTATAAAGTAATCGGTATGACTGACGCCGAAGCAAAGGCCTTTGCTGAAAGCATAGTCTACTGTAAGCAAAAGGTGCGCTATTGCAAGGTTTGCGGCAACTTCACGGAAGAGGACGTCTGCGAAATCTGCAAGCGCCGCCAGAATAATATAATCTGCGTGGTTAAAGAGCCGAAAGACGTTATTGCAATGGAAAAACTGCACGAGTTTAAGGGTGTTTATCATGTCCTTCACGGCGTAATAAGCCCTATGGACGGGGTAGGTCCAAACGATATACGCATAAAGGAACTTCTTGCGCGCATAGACGGCACGGTTCAGGAAGTCATTATGGCAACCAACCCCGACGTAGAGGGTGAAGCCACGGCAATGTATATAGCGAAAATTTTAAAACCGTTGGGCGTGAACGTCACCCGCCTTGCCCACGGCATACCCGTCGGAGGTGAACTCGAATACACCGACGAGGTAACGTTATCCCGCGCCTTAACAGAGCGTAAAAGCATTTAAAAATATTCGAAACTACAACATATTCGGGGGTCAATTATGAAAATTTCAGTCTTGGGTTGCGGCCGTTGGGGTTCGTTTATCGCTTGGTATCAGGCAACAGTATTAAAAAATCAGGTCGTAAGCTGGGGCCCCGAGGGCGACTATTCTTACGAGGTATTAAAGACCGCGGGCAAGAACGAATACGTCACTTTGGACAAGTCCATAAAACTTACTTGCAACCTTGAAGAAGCCGTAACCGAAAGCGAAATAATTATAATTTCCATTTCGGCGCAGGGCTTGCGCGGCTTTATGCAAAAAGTTACCCGCTATCCCGTCAAGGACAAAATCTTCGTTCTTTGTATGAAGGGTATAGAGGAAGCTACGGGCAAGCGCCTTTCCGAAGTTCTGATTGAAAGCGGTATCGAAAAAGACAAAATCGCCGTTTGGGTCGGTCCCGGTCACATTCAGGCTTTCACGCAAGGTATACCCAATTGTATGATAGTCGACGCGTACGACGAAGCGTTAAAAATAAAAATAGCGAATTCGTTCAAATCCAACCTAATCCGTTTCTACTACGGCAACGACGTAATCGGCTCGGAAATCGGCGCGGCGGCTAAGAACGTACTCGGCATCGCCGCAGGCGTTCTCGATGGCAGCGGCTACGTCAGCTTAAAAGGTCCTCTTATGGCACGCGGCGCGTACGAGGTCGGCAAACTCATTCAGGCAATGGGCGGCAAATTTTCTTCCGCTTACGGACTTGCACACCTCGGCGACTATGAAACGACGTTGTTTTCCGAATACTCCCATAACCGCCGCTACGGCGAAATGATGGCGCACGGCGCAAAATTCGAAAAACTCGCCGAGGGAGTTATGACGGCAAAGGCAATGAAAGAGCTTGGCGATAAATACGGCGTAGAACTCCCCATAACCCAAGCGGTCTACGAAGCTTGCTTCCTTACAAACCCCTTTGAAAGCGGCAACGGTTCGGAAAAATGTATGGAAATACTTTTAAAACTCTTCGACAGAGAAACGAAATTCGAATTCTAAAAGGCATATAAATTTTTTTAATATATACGAGGCAATATTTTGATTAGAGAAGATTTACGAAACGTCGCGATAATCGCGCACGTAGACCACGGCAAAACCACGCTTGTAGACGCAATGTTGAAGCAAAGCCACACCTTCCGCGACAATCAGTCCGTGGAGGAACGTGTAATGGACTCGGGCGACTTAGAGCGCGAACGCGGCATCACCATTCTTGCAAAAAACACTTCGCTACACTATAACGGAGTAAAAATCAACGTCGTCGACACGCCGGGCCACGCCGACTTTTCGGGCGAGGTCGAGCGCGTTATGATGATGGTAAACGGCGTTCTCGTCCTTGTCGACGCGGCGGAGGGGCCTATGCCGCAAACCCGTTTCGTTATGCAAAAAGCGCTGGAAATGGGTCATCGCCTGATAATCGTCGTCAACAAAATCGACCGCCCCGACGCGCGTCTTAACGAAGTTCAGGACGAAATTTTAGAACTTTTATTGGAGCTCGACGCTTCCGACGACCAGCTGATGTCTCCCGTAGTGTGGTGCTCGGGCAGAGACGGCACGGCAACGCTCGACCTGAACGAACAGGGCAAAGACCTTACGCCCCTTTTCGAAACTATTGTAAGCCACATTCAGCCTATGGAAGTGGACGAAGAGGGCGCAACACAGGTCCTCGTATCGTCTATCGACTATAACGATTACGTCGGCCGTATCGGCATCGGCAGGATAGAGCGCGGCACGGTCAAGGCGGGCCAAGCCGTCACCGTCTGCAATTACAACAACGTACAGCAAAAGGTTTCGGGCAAAATTGTCAACCTCTACCAGATAGAAGGTTTGCAACGCACCCCCTGCGATATTGCTCGCGCAGGCGATATAATCTGTTTCTCGGGGCTTGAAAAAATCAATATAGGCGATACGGTCTGCTCTACAGATTGCGTCGAAGCTCATAAATTCGTAAAGATAACCGAGCCCACCGTCGAAATGACTTTTTCCGTCAACGACAGCCCCTTTGCTGGTAAAGAGGGTAAAATGGTGACGACCCGCCACCTCCGCGACAGACTTTTCAAAGAACTTTTAAAGGACGTTTCCCTGCGCGTCGAAGAAACAGGCTCTGCGGACAGCTACCGCGTCTGCGGCAGGGGCGAAATGCACCTTTCCATTCTTATCGAGAATATGCGAAGGGAGGGCTATGAATTTCAGGTCTCGACCCCCCGCGTAATGTATAAGGAAATAGACGGAGTAAAAAACGAGCCTATGGAAAGGCTCATAGTCGACGTTCCCGACGACGCTACGGGCGCGGTTTTCCAGAGTATGGGCAACAGAAAGGGAGAGCTTCTGCATATGTCGGCAGTCGGCACCCGCACCCGCCTTGAATTTATTATTCCCGCACGCGGGCTTTTCGGTTATAAGTCGGAGTTTCTGACTTCTACCAAAGGCGAGGGCGTAATGAACAGCGTATTCTTTGAGTACCAGCCGTATAAAGGCGAACTTTCCCGCCGTAGCACGGGTTCGCTTATCGCATTCGAAACTGGCGAAGCGGTAACGTACGGACTTTTCAACGCGCAGGGCAGAGGCACGCTGTTTATCGGCGCGGGTACTCCCGTGTACGAGGGAATGGTAATAGGCGAAAGCCCCAAAAGCGAGGACATCAACGTCAACGTCTGCAAGACCAAGCACCTTACTAACACCCGTTCGAGCGCGAGTGACGACGCTTTAAGACTTATCACACCCAAAAGAATGAGCCTTGAAGAGTGCCTTGAATTCATCGGCGACGACGAGCTTTTGGAAGTCACCCCCCAAAGCATAAGAATAAGGAAAAGAATTTTAGACAGCGAACTCCGCGCGAAAGCTAACGCAAAACTTAAAAAAGGATTGGCATAAAAACGCAAGAAACCTACTCTATACGTCACTGCGTTTTTAAAGGACTGCCGCCCGCG
>CAJTVA010000038.1 GCA_910579585.1 uncultured Christensenella sp. | reverse complement strand
TAATAAGCCCGCAGGCCTCGCTCAGCCAATAATCTATATAAGAAATGTCGTTGTGCGGAATCAAAACTTGCAGCTTAGATTTTTTATCGGTCCAAAGCGTACGCACGGCGTAGCCGTCCTCTAAGGTCGCGGTTTCGTCCTCTATTTTTTCGTAAAGCGTGTCGAGTGCGGTGCTGAATTCGTTAAACTGGTTTTCGAGATAAATTCCCGAAAATATAAACAGTCCGATACAAATGAGTATCGCGGCGAGAGTGTAACAGATTGCTTTTACCATTCTCCGTTCACCTCGATTTGTAAAATTTTATACTTTTCACCGCGCTTTTGGAAGTACGCCCTCCCGTCGGAATTAACGGTCATAACAAGCACGTCTTTAAGCTTTGCTTTTTGCTCCTTTAAAATCGATTCCAGCTTTTCTCCCGCCAGCCCGCACCGCCCGACGTTTTGCTTGTCGGCTTTTCCGCAGTCGATAAGCATAAGAGGGAGGGAGTTTGAAGAAGTTTCTTCCTTGGCAAGCGCCGAAAAAGACCCGTTAGCTTCGTAAAGCCCGTAATATACGTCGTCAAGGTTGAAATAGCCTGCGCTGCGCATACTTTCGATAAGGTCGCTCACGTCGAGATTGTTTTTTTTCAATTGGTACTCGTCTACGCCGTTCTTGTTGATCACAACCGACGGCTTGCCGCTTATAACCGTTTTAACGGGCTTGAACCAAAGCTGAAATATCCAGACTATCTGATGCAGAATGAAAATGGTCAGAATGGCGATAATTCCGTAAAGAATGGGAATCGACGTATCCGCCATCGGTATACAGGCGAGCTCGGCAATGACAAGGCTTATTACGAACTCGAAAGGCTGCATTTCGCCAATCTGACTTTTACCCATCAGCCGCATAACGACAAGCAGGGTCAAAAATATAATTGCAGTGCGAATAAATATCAGTGCCATAAAATTAGTATTCTCAAAATAATTTACAATATTCTTGCTTTATCCGCCCGTATGTGCTATAATTCCGTATAAGTTTTATGATGTATTCCAAGGCAATTTCCGCCCTGTCTGCGCTAGACGTAAAGGGTATGGATTTCGGAGTCGAGCGCACAAGAGAACTCCTTGACGCGCTTGAAAGTCCCGATAAAAAACTGAAAATTATCCATATTGCCGGCACGAACGGTAAGGGCTCTACCGCGGAATATCTTGAAAAGATTTTGCTTGCCGCGGGGAAGAGTGTTGGCAAGTTTACTTCGCCCGCCGTGTTCGATTACCTCGAACAGTTTCAAGTAGACGGTAAAAACGTGCCCGAAGAGCTTTTTGCAAAAGCCGTGCAAAGCGCGCTTTCGCACGCCGACGGGGCGACGCGCTTCGAGGTCGAAACCGCCGCAGCACTGTACGCTTTCGTGCTTGCGGGCTGCGAATATGCGGTAGTGGAGTGCGGATTGGGCGGCACATATGACGCAACTAACGCGATTTTAAGTAAGGAGGTCGCCGTAATTTGCTCGATAGGTTTGGAACATACGTCAATCCTCGGCGGCACGATTGAAGAGATTTGCCGCCATAAAGCGGGTATAATCAAGAATTGTCCTGCTGTGGTTAGCGGATTGAATTCTCAAAATGTGTTGAATTATTTTGAAAATTTTGGAGCGGTTGTTGCGGGGAAGTACGAAAATCCGCCAATGTGCGGCGAGGCGCAGAAATATAATGCGGGGCTTGCGATTGAGGTCGCAAAACTTCTGAAAATAGACGAAAGTGCGATATATGCGGGGGTAAACGCCGCGAAATTGTGCGGAAGAATCGAAGTTTTGACGGCAAAGGACGGCAAAAGATACGTGCTTGACGGGGCGCACAACCCCTCGGCTATGGCGCCGCTTGCGGAGTTTGTAAATGCACAATTCGGATATGCAGATGTAATTTTCGGCAGTCTGTCAGATAAAAATGTGCGTGAAAATTTAAAAATTATCAGCGGTTTTGCAAAGAAAATCGCTATTGTGCCGTGCCCGAGCGTACGGAACATAAGTATGGAAAAGCTTAAAAATGAGTGCCGAAGCTTAAGCTTGCAGGCGGACGAATTTGAAAGTACCGCCGCCGCGCTTGAAAACGTTCAAGGGAACAATATTGTGGTTTGCGGCTCGTTTACGCTTTTGAGCGGGGCGAAGGAATGGATAGAAAAAAGGCTGTAAAGGCGTAGAAAAACTTTTGGACGCGCTCGGTCGGGACGGGGCGAGAGAGATTAAGGAATGGATAGAGAAAAGGCTGTAAAGGCGGTTGAAAGTTTGAGGGTTGAAACCTTTTAGTGCGCTCGGTCGGGACGGGGCGAGAGAGATGAAGGAACGGATAGAGAAAAGGTTAAAAACAGGTTGAAAAACTTTTGGGGGCGTTTGGCGAGAACGGAGCGATGGAGGCGAAAGAATGGATAGAGAAAAAGTTATAAAGGCGGTTGAGGACCTTTTGGACGCGCTCGGCGAGGACAGGACGAGAGAGGGGCTTAAAGACACGCCCCGCCGCGTAGCCGACGCATACGCAGAACTGCTTTCGGGCGAGGGCAAGACTGCGGAAGAGCATTTGACGCGTACGTTCGCTTCTGACGGCGATATGGTCGTCGAAAGCGACATTTACTTTTCTTCGGTGTGCGAGCATCATCTTATGCCGTTTTTCGGCAAAATCGCGATAGCGTATATCCCCGACGGCAAGGTCGTGGGACTTTCGAAGCTTGCCCGCACGGTGGAAGTATTCGCCCGCAGGCTTCAGATTCAGGAAAGACTGACAAGACAAATTGCCGAAGAAATTATGCGGGTTTTAAAGCCGAAAGGCGTTTTTATAGCGTGCGAAGCCGAACATACCTGTATGACCTGCCGCGGCGTGAAGAAGGCGGGGTCTAAAACCGTTACTTACTGCGCTTTGGGCGAATTCGACGAAAAGAGGAGAGCGGAAGTTATATCGCTTCTGAAATAAATGATAATCGGAAAGTCTGTTTTTGAAAATTACACTTACGTTATGGCTATAATCAACCTGACGCCCGACAGCTTCTGGCACGAGAGCAGAAAGACGGCGGACGACGTTCTTTTCGCGGTTGAAAAAGCCGTGAAGGCGGGCGCTTCGGTTATCGACCTCGGCGCGCAGTCCACGCGCCCAGGCTATACTGAAGTGAGCGCGGATGAGGAAATTTCGAGGTTTTCCCGCCCGCTGGAATTTATAAAGGCGAACTTCGACGTGCCTGTTTCGGTGGACACTTATTTTTCGAAATCGGCAAAGGCGGCGCTTATTTCAGGCGCGGATATGATTAACGACGTGTGGGGGCTTACTCACGACGAAGATATGGCGAAAACCGTTGCCGAACACAACGCTTCGGTATGCATTATGCACAACGCAAAAACTCCTTTGTCGGGGGATATATGGCACCCAATCGAAAATTTTCTTAAAAAAAGCGTTGATTCGGCGATTTCAAGCGGCGTTGATAAAAACAGGATAGTTTTAGACGGCGGCGTAGGCTTTGCGAAAAACAGAGAGCAGAATCTGGAACTTTTAAACGGCTACGAAAGGCTGTTAAAAATAGGGTATCCGCTTTTGCTGGGTACGAGCCGCAAGTCGCTTTTCGGCGGGGCGGCGGAGGACAGGCTTCCGCAAACCCTCGAAAGTACGCGAATGGCGGTCAGAAAGGGAGTGCTGTTCGTGCGGGTGCACGACGTAGCTGAAAACGTAAAAGCAATTAAAGAGGAGTACGACAGGATATGGAAGAAACTTTGAACAAAATTTTAATTCGCGGCTTGGAGGCCAGCGCCTGCCACGGCGTTCACGACGAAGAAAAGAAAGAGCCGCAGACGTTTATTTTCGACGCGGACCTTTACGCGGACTTTTCCGCCGCCGCAAAAAGCGACGATATAGAGGGTACCGTAAATTATTCCAAAGCCTGCGATATTCTTGTTAAAACGGCGACGGAAAATTCGTTTAATTTAATCGAAACTCTGGCATATTCGGGGGTATATGCGCTTTTTGCGGAGTTGAACTTAAAAAAAGTAACGCTTACGGTCTATAAACCGCAGGCGCCCGTAAAGCACAAATTCGGCACCGTCGGAGTAAGCGTTACCGTCGAAAAGGAGAGAGTGTATCTTTCACTCGGTTCGTCCGTTGGAGATAAGAAGAAGTATCTCGATATCGCCGTAAAGGCGTTGAGGCAAACGCGCGGGATAGAGGTAACGAAAGTTTCCGCGTACAGGGAAACCGAGCCCTACGGCGGAGTTGCGAAAAACACTTTTTTAAACTGCGCCGCAGAGATAGAAACGCTTTTGACTCCGCACGAACTTTTAAAGGAAATTCACCGTATAGAAGCCGATTGCGACAGAAAAAGAACCGTTCGCTGGGGTGACAGAACCCTTGATATAGACATAATATTTTTCGGCAGGAAGACCGTGGAAAGCGACGAATTACAAATTCCGCACCCCGAGTATTTAAAGCGCGGATTCGTTCTTCTGCCGCTTAAAGAAATCGCCCCCGAGTTCGTCTGCCCGGACTGTCACAAAAAAGTCAAAGATTTACAAATTTAGCCGTTTATATCATTCATAAGTGAATTTTATTGTGCATACTGCATAAAAATTTTTGCAAAATATGTACAAAATTCAAGTAATATGGTATAATCATCACGTATAGTAAGCCCCAAGCGATACACCCGATAACGGCTTCTTTTTGCCTTTCTCTGTGTTAAAGCCGCTTGACATAGCGACACTATGTCTGCGCATCTTTGCCTTGATAAAGTCTAAAAATAAACCGTTTCGGGCGCAACGTTTTTACGTGATAAAATAGCGAGAGTAGACGTGCGAAGCGACTTGAAAATGTACTGGACGTACATTGAAAGGCGATTTGCACGTATAAACTGCTATTTTGCCGTAAAAATGTATCTGTTGAGGTTTACTACACGTGAAAGAAAAATTCTATTTCCGAAAGGGCGAATTATGCCCAAGAGGTTCTTATGGAAAAAATTGGCATTATAGATTTAGGCTCGAATTCTGCAAGACTCGTTATCGTTAACCTGTTTGCCGAGGTCTACTTTATGGTAGTGGACGAGCTGAAAGAAAGCGTGCGCCTCGGTCAGGATATGGAGCGGGACGGTTTTTTGAAGCCCGCCCGCGTTGCGGAAACCATTAAAACTTTGAAGATGTTCAAAAAGCTCTGCGATTCGAGCGGGGTTACGCGTATTATCGCCGTTGCGACCGAAGCCGTCCGCCGCGCAAAAAACCAGCGCAGTTTTTTAGACGAAATTCAGGCGACCTGCGGAATTAAAATCCGCGTGCTTTCCGCCGAGGAAGAAGCTATTCTCGTATACCGCGGCGTTATAAACACGATGGACGTGCCCAAGGGTATAGTTTTGGAGATTGGCGGCGGCTCGACGAAGATAATCTATTATAACCGCAGAAATATGCTGAACTACGTTACCCTGCCTTTCGGCGCGGTGACGTTGACGGGGCTTTTTTCCGACCCGAATTTAAAGCCCGAACAGCAGGCGGAAAAGATAGAAGAGTTCTTCACCGAGCAGTTGAAAAACGTAGAATGGCTGAAAGACCTCGACCCCGACGTGCAGATGATTGGCGTGGGCGGTTCGTTCAGAAACCTTTTCAAAATAACGAAAATGGTGCACAAGTACCCGCTTGACACCGTTCATAACTACAAAATGCCCGTAGAGGACTTTACGCCCGTTTACGATATGATAAAGGTCCTCGATTTGGACAAGAAGAAGAAAATAAAAGGACTTTCGGCGGAGAGGGCGGATATTTTACCCGCAGCGCTTGCGGTTATAAAATCGTTCGTAAACTTTATCGGAGTGGACAACTTCACTTTCTCGGGCGCGGGTCTGAGGGAAGGGCTTATGTTTAACCAGGCGCTTCCTATGACGGTAGAAAAGCCCATTGCGGACGTATTGAATTACTCGCTTACGACCCTTGTAAAGTACTACGACTGCGAAGAAAAGCACGTCGAACACGTTGTAAATTTAAGCATACAGCTTTTCAAACAGCTGAGGGTTTTGCATAAATTTCCCCGCCAGTATCTTAGAATTTTAAAGGTTGCGGCGATGTTGCACGACTGCGGTATGCGCATAAAATACTACAACCATCAGCGCCACAGCTGGTATATGATTCTGAACGCTACGCTTTACGGCGTAACCCACAGGGATATAGTGCTTGCGGCGTTCACGGCTTGTTGCCACAAGAAAGAGGACATCAACCCCTACGATTGGGCGAGATACCGCGACATAGTTGCTGAGGACGATTTGGACGTAGTTAAAAAGCTCGGGGTTATGCTGCGCATAGCAGAAAGTCTGGACAGGGCGAACTCCGGCACTATCAAAAGCATAAATTGCGATATTCTGGGCGATTCGGTAATAATGAAAACCGAAATAGAGGGCGACGCTACGCTTGAGATAAAGAATGCGATGGCCGCCGCGACCGAGTTCAGAAAGTCATTCCACAAAAATTTAGAAATATTGTAATAGAGAATGCCGCCTTGAAAGCGGCATTAAAAGTATTTACGCAAAAATTATGGAGTACGTTTTAGCCAGCGCGTCGCCGAGGCGGCGGGAGCTTCTTTCGCAGATTTTGCCGAAGTTCGAAGTTATTCCGTCGGAGGAGGACGAAAAAGTTAATATTTCCCTTTTCCCCGAGCAGATGGCTTGCACGCTTGCCGAACGGAAGTGCGACGGAGTTTTCGCGAAAAACCCGTATAAAACGGTTATAGGTTGCGATACCGTCGTGGTTTTCGGGAACAAGGTTTTAGGCAAGCCGAAAGACAGGCGCGAAGCGAGCGATACTTTGAAAATGCTGTCGGGCAAGACCCACTTCGTAATTACGGGCGTGTGCGTCAGAAGCCCGTTTAAAAAGCTTATAGATTTCGACAAAACCGAGGTAAAGTTCAATATACTGTCGGACGAATTCATTCGTCAGTACGTTGACGGCGGCTCGCCGCTGGATAAAGCGGGCAGCTACGGAATTCAGGACGGGGGAGTCGTTTCCGAATATTTCGGCAGTTACACGAACGTAGTGGGCTTGCCGGTGACGCTTACGAAAAAACTACTTGACGGGGTACGAACGGAGTAATGAAGAGAATTTCCATTGATATGGGTTCGGGCTGTACTAAAATTTATACGCCCGGTTGCGGGGTGGTGCTTATGGAAGCCACCTGCATTGCCGTCGAAGAATACGAAGCGGACGGGGAAAAGGCCGTTTCCGTCAAGGCGCTCGGGAACAAGGCGCGTGCGCTTTCGGGCAGGGCGGCTGTGAATACGCATATAGTCAACCCCGTTTTCGAGGGCGATATTGTGAACGAAAATCTTGCTTCGCTGCTTCTCGAATACTTTCTTGAAAAGATAGAAATTACCCGCAAAAAGGCTAAGCGCGTGGAGGTGGTGTTTATTCTTCCTTGCGGCGCGAAAGCCGAACTGAAACAAAAGTATATGCGAATTGCCGAGGACTGCGGACTTGCCGCCGTTTACTTTACGGTAACTCCGTTCGCCGCCGTTTTGGGGCACAACGTCGCGATAAACGAGAGTACGCCGATGTTTATTCTCGATATAGGGCAGTCGATAACGAATATTGCCGCCCTGTCGCAGGACGGAATTATCTACGGGCTGACGGTCAACCTCGGCGGCGCGAATATCGACGTGCACCTTATAGACGAGCTTGCGGAAAATTATAACCTTAAAATAGGTGCTTTGACCGCGGAACGGCTGAAAAACTCGGTCGGAAGCTTGCTTGACGACGACAACAAAATGAACGTTGTGGAGGGCAGGGAGGTTACGACGGGCGCGCCTGCGTCGATTGCCGTTAATTCCGAACAGATTTACGGAGTTATTACGACTTATATCGACAAGATTTTGGAATACGTTGCGCTGGTACTTTCAAAACTGCCTGCGGAGGTTGCGTCGGGCGTAATGCACGGCGGGGTTTACCTTTCGGGCGGGGTGATGAAGATGGACGGACTTGCGGAATATATCGGCGACAAGCTGAATATACCCGTAAATCTGCCAGAAGAGCCGCAACTTGCTTCGGTTATCGGCGGCGGGACGATACTTTCTAACGACCGCCTTTTGGACCGACTGGCAACGGTAGATTAATAAAAGCCCGACGGCGTGAGTGCCGTCGGGCTTTTCAGTCTTCTAAACCCAACAAATAGCCGGAGTCAACTTCAAGTATCAAGCAAATGTCGGCAAACTTATCTATGGACGGCAATATGTCGCCTTTTACGTAGTGTGCTATACAAGACGGCGAAACCGAAAGCATTTGCGCCAGTTTCGTCTGCGTCATTCCACTTTGACTAATAGCCTCTTTTAGACGGCTTTTTATTTTATCCAGGTTTGCCATACATAAATTATATGATTTTTAATCATATATTGCTTGACTTGTGATTTAAAATCATATTATTATTTATTAGGAGATAAAAAAATGAAATCGGTAATAGAAAAAATATTTTATTGCGAGGCTAACCGTATAAGCTTTAATCCGACTAAAAAGTGGATGAATCTGGATAGCAAAAGACGAAAAATCGGGGACGAGCTGTACGAGAGCCTTTCCGATAGCCAGAAAAAGCTTTTCATCGAAATGAGTGACTGCGAAGGCGCACAGGAAGCCGAAACGGAATTGCTTCATTATAAAGAGGGGTTCAAAATGGGACTTAAAGTTGCATTTGAAACTTTTCTTGATTGAATTTCTTGATTATCGCGTAAAAATTTAATATAATTGGGTTATGGGCAAGAAAGAAAACGTACGCAACTTTTGTATAATAGCGCATATCGACCACGGCAAGTCTACCCTTGCCGACAGACTTATGGAGCGCACGGGTCAGGTTTCCGAAAGGGATATGGAGGCGCAGCTTCTCGACTCTATGGACATCGAGCGCGAGCGCGGAATTACTATTAAGCTTACCCCCGTGAGAATGTTTTATAAGGCCAAAGACGGCGAAGAATACGTTTTTAACCTTATCGACACGCCGGGGCACGTTGACTTCACTTACGAAGTTTCCCGCTCTCTCGCAGCGTGCGAGGGCGCTATTTTGATTGTTGACGCGTCGCAGGGCGTCGAGGCGCAGACCCTTGCAAACGTCTATCTTGCGCTTGAAAACGACCTTGAAATTCTGCCCGTTATAAACAAGATAGATTTACCTTCCGCACGCCCCGACGAGGTGAAAAAGGAGATTGAGGAAGTTATCGGGCTGGACGCTTCGGGCGCGCCGCTCATTTCCGCGAAAGAGGGGTTGAATATAGACGACGTGTTAGAGGCGATAGTTTCAACTTTCCCCGCGCCTGACGGCGACGACGGTGCGCCCCTGAAAGCGTTGATTTTCGACAGCTATTACGATAACTACAAGGGCGTAATTTTATTTATACGCGTCAAAGAGGGCGCGGTGAAAGCGGGCGATAAAATTAAGACTTTCCGCTCCGACAAGGTTTACGAGGTAGTTGAAACGGGAGTGTTTGCCCCCGGACTATCCCCTAAGAACGGGCTTTTTGCGGGCGAAGTAGGGTATGTTGCGGCTTCTATAAAATCTATTCAGGACGTTGCCGTCGGCGATACCCTTATTAATGCGGAAACCCCGGCGGGCGAGCCTTTGCCCGGCTATAAAAAAGTGCAAAGCGTGGTCTTTTGCGGCATATATCCTTTGGACGGAAGCAAGTTCAACGACCTGAAAGACGCAATTTTAAAATTGCAGTTAAACGACGCGTCGCTTATATTCGAGCCTGACAGTTCGGTAGCGCTCGGTTTCGGGTTCAGGTGCGGTTTTTTGGGGCTTCTGCATATGGAAATTATTCAGGAGCGCATAGAGCGCGAGTTCGGGCTGGAAATAATAACGACGGCGCCGTCGGTAAGCTATAAGGTCGTAAAAACCGACGGGGAAGAGATTTTCGTGGACAACCCCTCGCACTTGCCGCCGACTTCAGAAATAGAGCATATGGAAGAGCCCATCGTCAAGGCGGACATTTATTCACCGCCCGATTATCTCGGGCAGATAATGGATTTGTGCCGCGAGAAGAGGGGGATTTTTTTAGAGATGACCTACCTCGACAAGAGCCGCGTCAGGTTAGAATATCACCTACCGCTGAACGAAATTATTTTCGATTTCTTCGACGCGGTAAAGTCGAGAACGCGCGGATACGCAAGTTTCGACTACGAAATTATCGGGTATGAAAGAAGCAAGCTCGTTAAGCTCGATATTATGCTGAACGGCGAGGTTTGCGACGCGCTTTCTATGATTGTGCACGAGGACAGCGCCTATGCGCGCGGAAGAACGCTTTGCGAAAATTTGAAAGAGGCTATCCCTAGGCAGCTTTTCGAGGTGCCCGTGCAAGCCGCAATCGGCGGTAAAATTATCGCAAGGGAAACGGTTAAAGCCGTAAGAAAAGACGTGCTTGCAAAGTGTTACGGCGGCGATATAACCCGCAAGAAAAAGCTTTTGGAAAAGCAGAAAGAGGGCAAAAAGCGTATGCGCAGTATAGGCAGTGTGGAAGTGCCGTCCGAAGTGTTTATGCAGATTTTAAAGACGAATAAGGATTGAAAATGACAAACGGCGACGAAAAGACGGTAATAAAAAATTTCATAGAGGGAAAAATTTCGCCCGAAGATTTCCAAAACGAGGTCGTGTTAAACGACGCGCTTCAAAATTATCTCGAAAGCAACGCGCGATATACGCCGCGGTTTTTGAAGGAGTCGGGCGATAAGCTTTGGGTGTATCTCGCATGTATCGACGTGTCTTACGTCGGCGGCAGATACGACTTGCACGCGTTGGTTTACGAGCTTTTCAAGGAAGACGGTTATAAACCCGCAAAGAAGTATGCGGACGATTTCAGGGTATATTTAAAGCTTTTAGACGCCGTCGGGTACGTCGACTGTCCGGAAATTACGGAAGGACTTATAAGGGATTTGCCACCCGTGAAACTTTCCGAAAAGGTTAAAATTTTAAAGGCGAAGATAAAGGAAATTTTCCGTTACGACAAAAATCCGCCCGAATGGATTCAGGAACCCGATTGGCAATGCAGGAACGGAAAACCAATGATATTCAAGGAGCAATACGAAATTCCCGACGGTTGTCGCTACGTTTTTTACGACGACGAGGGCGAAATAGCGATAGAGCAGTATTATTGAATATGGAAAACAATTTTTTTGAAAGGGTTTACGAGGCTGTAAAACAAATACCCAAAGGCAAGGTTTCAACATACGGCGATATTGCGCGCGCAATCGGCGCGCCGAGGGCAAGCCGTCAGGTCGGCTGGGCGTTGCACTGTAACCCGTACGAGGGGATAGTGCCCTGCCATAGGGTCGTTTTCCGCGACGGGTCGCTTGCGGACGGGTTCGCTTTCGGCGGAAGGGAAGTCCAAAAAATCTTGCTCGTTTCAGAGGGCGTTGGTTTTTCAGACGAGTACAAAGTAGATATAAAAAATTTCAGGTGGGAAAATTAAGTGGCGCAAGCAAAAACCGCGCTTTTTGCTTAGCTCCTCGTCGGCTGTAAGGACAACAGCCGCCTCGGACACCGCAAACGCCCCATATGCGTTTGCTCCTCTCCGCCTTGCAAAACAGTGGGTGTCCACTGTTTTGAGAAGTCAAGGCTCGTCCCAATTTGCGGCTTGCTGCCTCGGTAGGGTGAAGTGCCGCAATTATATAAGTGTGTGCCGTAACGATTGCGGTACGAGGGGCAACGCCCCTGAATATCACGGAAAATCGCAGGCGCAGAATAGCCGAGATTTTCGTGAGGAGGTTATTTTGGCGGGAATTTACGTTCATATTCCTTTTTGTAAGTCTAAGTGCAGGTACTGCGATTTTGCTTCTTTTCCCGACAAGCTGTGTTTTGCGGAAAGCTATATGGCTTGCGTTTACCGCGAAATGGCTATGCGCGAAAAGGAGCTCGAAGGGGTTGAATTCGACACCTTATACATAGGCGGCGGTACG
Source organism: uncultured Christensenella sp. (assembly GCA_910579585.1). Classification (GTDB taxonomy): domain Bacteria; phylum Bacillota; class Clostridia; order Christensenellales; family Borkfalkiaceae; genus Coproplasma. The sequence goes on along the minus strand of CAJTVA010000038.1, from coordinate 932 downwards.
CCGTCAGTAATAGACGAGAATTATATAGCTATGCTTGTTGCGGCGGCGAAAAAGCATTTCAATCTTGCGGAAGGCGCCGAAATTACCATTGAAATGAACCCCGGCACCGTCAGCGCGAAGAAGATTGAAACTTATTTGAAGTGCGGTATAAACCGATTTTCCGTCGGGCTTCAGACCGCGATAGACAGTCAGCTTTCAGAGCTTGGAAGAATACACAACCTGAAAGAATTTCTGCTTTGCGCCAAGCTTTTAAAGGGCAGGAATTTCAGCGTGGACGTAATGATCGGACTTAAAAACCAGAGCGTTGCCGACGTCGAGAAAACAATCGAAACTGCGGCATATTCGGGGGCTAAACATATTTCTATGTACGCGTTGTCGCCCGAGGACGGCACGCCTATATATACGGATTATTTAAACGGCGAGCTTCCGGACAGCGACGAGGTTGCCGAAATGTACGAAAGGGGAGTAAAGAAGTTAAAAGAGCTAGGGTTCGACAGATACGAGGTTTCTAATTTCTGCAAAAAGGGCTTCGAAAGCCGCCACAACTTAAATTATTGGCGGCGGGGCGATTATATCGGGTTCGGCGTAGCCGCGTCGTCCTGTGTAAACGACGTAAGGTTTACGAATACGTTAGATTTGGACGAATATTTCAAGTGCATACTGTCTGACCACCTTGCGGTAAAGGACAGGGAGGAAGTGGATAAAGCGGGACGGGAAGAGGAATTTATTATGCTTGCGCTGCGTACGTCGCGCGGGCTTGACCTTGAAAAATACAATAAGCTTTTCAATAAAAATTTCAAGGACGAATACGCCGCCGCAATTCAAAAGGTGGCGGGATATATTGAAGTTAACGGTGATTTTCTTAAAATCAAGGACGAATATCTGTTTATTCAGAACGGCATAATCGTGGAATTTTTACGAACTTAAAAAGC
>CAJTVA010000037.1 GCA_910579585.1 uncultured Christensenella sp. | reverse complement strand
TCGAGGGCGTGCTTTTTCTCTTTTACAATATACTCTAAAAAGCAATTGACCCCGTCGTATATGTCAACAAACGCCCTTTCGAAGTCGCCCGTGTACCAAGGGTCGGCAACGTCGCGAGGGGCTGACGTAAACGAGCAAAGCTTGAAAATTTTATTGCCGAATTCCCCACCCGTGAGCCTTAAAATATCCATTAAATTGCTTGAAGTCATTACGAGGATATAATCGCTGTTTATCACGTCTTTAAGGCATATCTGGCGGGCAATGTGTTCGCCCTCTATCCCGTGCGCCCTCAAAACGCGCTTTGCGGGCGGGTAAATGGGGTTACCCTCTTCCTCGTTTGAAGTTCCGAATGATTTTACATCGAAGCTGTGCTCTAAGCCGCGCTCTTTCGTAACGTGTTTAAAAATGAGTTCCGCCATCGGTGAACGGCATATATTCCCCAGGCAAACGAAAGAAACTGTTATCATCAGTCACCTATTTTAAGCTTCTGCCAAGGGGTGTCGTCGGGAGAATAGCTTTCGAGGTATTTTATAATTTTGTCGGTGTCGGTAAAGTAAGAATACATCTCGTAACACTTGAAATTTATAAATTTTCTGTCGTAGACGGTCTTCATAAACTCTTCCAGCCCGTCGTAGTAATTTTCGATATTGTAAATTACGATGGCTTTTTTGTGCCGACCTAGCTGTTTCAACGTTAGGACTTCGAAAAACTCTTCAAACGTACCGATACCGCCGGGGGTGATAATAAACGCGTCGCAGTCGTCTTCCATTATCTTTTTTCTTTCGGACATAGTTTCGGTAAAGGTCATTTTATCGCAACCGTCATAGATTACTTCAACCCCCTCTTCACGGAAAAATTCGGGAATGACGCCGTGGATAAAGCCGCCACCCCTTTTAAAGCCGCGCGCCGCCGCGCCCATAAGACCGGTTGCGCCCGCGCCGAAAACCAAAGAATGCCCGCGCTTTGCAAGTTCTTCCGAAAGACGCTCCACCTTATCGATATAAACGTTGTCAATGTGCGCGCTTGCCGCGCCGAAAATACAAATCTTCATAAATTGCTCCAAAGTGTACCTTTATATTATAGCTCATTTTAAAAAAATTGTCAATAAGGTTTGTTTTCGGTCGCATATATTAAGAGTTTTAACCGCGTAAATTTCGGTAAATTTTTGTAACAAACCGCGTTAGTCGCGGCATATTATGGGGTGTATGACTATTTTAAACTATGACAGGCAGGCGGCTTACGAGTACGCCAAAAAGTGGGCTTTTTCAAGGAACCCTGCGTTTTACGACTTTTCCAAAATAGGCGGAGATTGCACCAATTTCGCTTCGCAATGTATATATGCCGGCGCGAAAGTTATGAATTTTACCCCGACTTTCGGCTGGTTTTACAGAAGCGCGAACGACAGAACACCGTCCTGGACGGGCGTGGAATTTCTGTATAATTTTCTTGTAAATAACGAGGGCGCGGGTCCGTTTGCAGAAGAAGTCGAGCTTGATAAATTGGAGGTCGGCGATATAGTGCAACTGGGGCGCGCGACCGGCGATTTCTATCATTCGCCGATAGTGGTCGGGTTTTCTCGCGGGCAGATTCTGGTTGCGGCGCACACTTACGACGCTTTCAACAAGCCCCTCTCCTCCTACAATTTTGCTATGGCGCGCGGAATACATATATTAGGCGCAAGAAAGCTTTAACCGCGTTATTTTAAGCATATATCGGGGGCAATTTAAATTTCTTCTCTTGATGTAACCAAATTTCACGCGTAATTATATAATATATTACAGTAACGTGAACATTACGGTTTAAGCGGGCGTTTTCTGCGCCTGCTTAATTTCAGGAGGAAAAAAATATGATATTTAACGAACGTTGCAGTGTGTGCGGCTGCTGCCCCTGCCACTGCGCGCATAACAGAATAATAAAAATTCATCTCGACGGAACGGGTCCCACCGGTCCGACGGGACCTACAGGTCCCAGAGGAGCGACGGGCGCGACGGGTCCTATTGGACCTACGGGTCCGACAGGGGCTAACGGCGTAACCGGACCCACAGGCGCGACGGGTGCGACAGGCGTAAGCGTGACTGGTGCGACAGGTCCTACAGGTCCTACCGGAGCAACAGGTGTCACGGGCGCAAACGGAGCAACCGGTCCTACGGGACCCACCGGACCGACGGGTGCTGACGGCGTTACAGGTCCTACCGGCGCAACGGGCGCCACGGGCACAAACGGAGCAACCGGTCCTACGGGACCCACTGGCCCGACGGGTGCCACGGGGGCAAACGGAGCAACCGGTCCTACGGGACCTACCGGCGCAACGGGCGCAACAGGCGTAAGCGTGACTGGTGCGACAGGCCCCACGGGTCCTACTGGAGCAACAGGTGCCACGGGCGCGACGGGTGCAACCGGGGCAACAGGGGCGACGGGTGTCACAGGTCCCGCGAACGGACTTAACGCTTACGGCGGAATTTACAGCACCGTGCCGCAGACGCTAAACCTGACAATCGGCGGAACCACGCAAATTCCTATGGCAACGACGATGCCGGCAAGCAACGTGACCTATACCCCCGCCAACAGCATAACGGTTGCTACCGCAGGAAACTATGAAATTAACTATGCATCTTCTCTTTCAGTCGCTGTCGGAACTACCGTAACACTTTCGGTAAGGCAGAACGGCACGGCGATACCCTCCGCCTCCATTTCCCGAGTACTTTCGGTCGGCGTAGGCTCGCTGTTCAACGGCAGCACGATTGTCGCACTCGCCGCAGGCGACGTCATCGATATGGCGCTATCCGCCTTGCTTGCGGTCGGCGTAACCTTAGGCAGCGGCGTAAACGCCACCCTCACTGTAAAAAAACTTAACTGATTTTTAAAATCAAAGCCCGATTTCACAGAAATCGGGCTTAACTTTTTATCGTAAAAATAGGTTAGTGAGGTATGCTGCCGTGTTTCAAGCTTATTGTTGCGCTTTTTCTCGTTCGCCAATTTTATATGGCAATCGCCTTATCCGTTTTGCGGCTTATGCGGGTACGCCATATAAGCGAATAATACTATATCTGCGCTATCGTTTATTAAAATGCTTTGTCGTGATTTATCTTTTAATGTAAAAGGAAGTCCCCCAAAATGGGGAACTTCCAGTTTTTAATTTTCCAATTCTAACGGAACAGCGGTTATTTTGCCTTTATCAATTTCAACAATTATTCGCTTATGGCAACTTTCACATTTTATAATTCCGTTTTTAATTGTTTCCGCTTGTATAAGCGTTTTTGAGCAGATAGGACAGCATACATACATTTTCATTCGCTCACCTCATATTTTTTAAGGCTGCAATATTTCCCGTTTGAATGTATTTTATCCTTTCTAATATTTTTTCGGGCGGTAAATCCCACCAACGCATAGATAAAAGTTCATTTATTGTATCATCTGAAAAACGCTTACGAATAAATTTTGCGGGTACACCGCCCACAATGGTATATGGCGGCACGTCTTTTGTAACAACGGCACGCGCACCGATTATTGCACCGTCGCCAATAGTAACTCCCGCTAAAATTACCGCTTCGTAACCTATCCACACATCATTACCGATTACAATGTTACCTTTATTGTCCCACGCTTTATCTGCCCATATTCCGTGTTCCCATTCTTCATAAAAAATAGGAAACGGGTACGTTGAAAGTGAACGCATCGTATGATTTGCACTATTAAACAAAAACTTTGCGCCACAAGCAATAGAGCAAAATTTGCCTATGATAAGTTTATCGTGGTTGATAGGGTAATGATATAAAACATTATTTTTTTCAAAGTCTTTCGGGTTGTTTACGAAATCATTATAGAATGTAAAATCTTCGACTTCGATATTCGGGTTAGTTATTACATTTTTCAAATATACAATTTGTTTGTCCTCACTGCGAGGATATATTTTAGTGCTATCCGGAATAGCCATTTTAGTCATCTCCTTATAAATTTATTTTTTTAGACTATTCCGGCAAAGACAATGCAAAGTTTCATTGTGCAAACTCCTTTAATAAAATTAAGTAAATAAATTATTGATTAACGCTTGTACTTCATTAAAAAACCTACATAAATGAAAGCCGTCAGCAACTGCGTGGTGTATATTCATTGAAAGCGGCATAATAAGTCTATTATTTTCTGTTTCATATTTCCCCCAAGTAACTACGGGGGCGAGATATGTTCCGCTGTCAAAAACGTGAATATCAAAACACTTATACTTTACCCACGGCAAACAACTTACGTCAAAAGTATTTTTCGGTATGTCTTTTAAGTCAAACGCTCTTAATTTTTGATACCGTTCTTTATCAGCTAAATAATGAGAGTGAAATTCTTCCAAGTCGTCAGAAAATTCAGTTACCAATTTTACACAACTTTCATCTTCTTTATGAAAATCAGCATAATAAGGTGATACATTCCCCCAACGTATTAAATTACCGCCGTTATCCCAGCCGTACTTGAACTCGTTATGTGAGTTTATTATCTTTGATATAACCCACATCATAGTAGGATAGAATTTTAACCCTTGCGCTTTTATAAATTCTTTTAACGGCGTAACATCAATATCAACCGTCATACTCATTACATTGCGTAAATTATCAATAAAAAAGCGAAAAAGTTTACCTCTTTCCCAAGTGTCTAAATTGATTATTTTATATTCCATTTTAACCTCCTAAAATTTTTGTAATTTTAGAAGGTAGAAACCAGCCCAATGTGCATACGCTTGCCTCCTTGTATTTAGGATAAAACTATTATATCATTTTTGCTGTCATAAGTAAATGATTTGATTATTTATTAAAGTGGATTTTATATTTTTACTTAATCAATTTTTCGACATTATAGGTTTTTTTGTGATAAAATTTATTGTTCTATTTTTGATAAAATCATTGTGAGCTTTATTATATTTTCAGTAAATACTAAATAGTTTTTGTATTCGCTTGTGCTTACCGTCCGGGGACGGAATACGCCGCCTTGACGAATTAAAAAATGGCGTCGATTTATCTTCCGTAAGGCATAAAGCCGTCGCGCATACTGGAAGCGGCGTAACGAACGAAAACAGCGCAAAAGAAAAAAGAAACCGACAATTCGGTTTCTTATTCAGAGGGGTGTGCGTATACCCCCGTAATGGTGGACGAGTAGGGACTTGCACCCTAGTCTTACGAGTTTTGTCTGAGCTTTCTACATACTTATTCCGCCATTAAACTTGACCTTACGTTCCCGACGGACGGGAAACGCACGGCGCATACCGCTAATTTAGCCCGTCGGCGCGCGGCAGGACGCCTACGGGGTTACCGTTTAATTTACGCCTTTAACTTTCCAACGGTGAAAAAGTCAAGACGGACAGCGTGTGTTACGCTGCGCAAGCTACGCTTGCCGCTCTCATCGAGGGGAAAGCAATAACTTTGGAATCGTTAGATTCTGCATTTAAATTTAAGTTTCCGTTTTTACAAAGCCGAGCCTTTGGTATGCTTTTCTCATTCTCTACCCGCAATCGAATCTGAAACTCGCCCAAAATTTTCACAAAAATTTCGGCTATTCTGCGCCTGCAATTTTTCGTGAATTTTAGGGGCTACTCGCCCCTCGTGCCGCAATTTTTCAGGGCACACAAGCGCATAATTGCGGCACTTCACCCTCAGTGAGCCGCAGGTATGCGCAAATTGGGTGCGGAAGCAAAAAGCGTGGTTTTTACTTCCGCCGTTTATTATTGCCGATAAAAACAAGTATTACCATTATACGTTGCGCGAGGCAAAAAATCAAGCGATTAATTTTGTTTTTTATTGACAAATAAAGTAAAATGAATTAAAGTCAATATATATGATTTACACTGTAACGTTTAATCCTTCGTTGGATTATTACGTACAAGTAAATAACCTGAAAGCGGGTATCGTGAACCGCACCTCTTCCGAACGGCTGGCAGTCGGCGGCAAGGGGCTGAACGTTTCGCTTGCCTTGAAAGAGCTTGGCGACGAAACGCTTGCGCTGGGCTTTGTGGCGGGCTTTACGGGCGATTTTATCCGCGACAAAGTGGCTGAACTCGGTCTTAACTACAATTTTATCGGCGTTGCGGGGCAAAGCCGGATAAACGTAAAAATTAAAAGCAACACCGAGACCGACATTAACGGCACGGGCGCGCTCGTCACCCAAAACGACGTAAACAAGCTTACGCGGAAGCTGAAAACCCTTTTGAACGAGGGCGACTGGCTGGTGGTTTGCGGAAGCATACCTTCCGCCCTGCCCAAAACCGCGTACGCAGATATGCTGAAGAAACTGAAAGCCATAAAGGGCGTTAATCTGGTCGTAGACGCATACGGACGCGCGCTGACCGAAACGCTTCAATACCGCCCTTTTTTAATAAAACCGAACATAAACGAGCTGTGCGAAATTTTCAACCTTACCGCTATACCCGACGTTGAGGGTATATTCGCGTATTCGCGCAAATTACAGGAAATGGGCGCAAGAAACGTCATAGTTTCTTTGGGGTCTTCGGGCGCGGCAATGGTAACGGAGACGGCGCAGTCAATCTACGTAAGAGCGGCGCGCGGTCAGCTTGTGAATTCGGTCGGCGCCGGCGACAGTATGGTCGCAGGGTTTATTCACGAATATATTAAGTCGGGAAACTACTTCTCCGCTTTAAACTTTGCGACGGCGGCGGGAAGCGCCTGCGCTTTCACCCAGAACCTTGCAACCAAGGAGCAGATTGAATACATCGAGTCTTTAATGCTATGACGAAGCTGTATTTCTGCCGCGCACAAGAGATAGAAAAAACGCTTAAAACCGCTCTATCCCCCCACATATGCGGCGATTACGAGATAAAGCGCGGCGTTTACGGTAAGCCTTATATCGAGGGGAACCTCGTATTTTTTTCAATTTCGCACAGCGGAAACGAAGGGGTAATTCTTGTTTCCGACAAGGCTTGCGGAGTTGACTTGGAGCTTGTGCGACCGCGTAAATACGGCTCGGTTTACAACAGGCTTACCGAACGGGAAAAAAATGAAATTCGCGGCGAACTGACGCCGTTTTTAATAAACTGGGTCGCAAAAGAGTCCTATATCAAGTATTTGGGCGGCACCGTGGCAACTATTGGGCGGCTGGAATACTTTGGCGGTAAGCTGTATTGCGACGGAAAAGAAGCCGACTGCGAGATAGAGGTCAAAACAACGCAAAACGCAGTTTATGCGGTTTGCACGGGGGTGGACGAATGATAAGTTTTATAATAGCAATGGAAAAAGAAGCGGAGCCCGTAATTGCCGCGATGGAGCGCAAAAGAGAGCGCAAAGTATGCGGTAAACGCATTATATTCGGCACCCTGTTCAAAAAAAAGGTGTCAATCGTCATATGCGGCGTAGGTAAAGTAAACGCTGCTTGCGGCACTCAGATTGCGATAGATATACTGAAATGCGACTTAATTATCAACCTCGGAGTTGCGGGCGGGCTGAACGGCAGCCTGAAAATAGCGGAAATGTACGAAATTTCACACGCGGTGCAGTATGATTTCGATTTAACGCAGTTAAACGGTACCGCTATCGGCACACTTGACGAGTGCAATGAAAACTACTTAGCCCTCGACATATGCGGCAAATACCCCGCAAAACGGCTTGCTACGGGCGACAGGTTCAACGACGATAAAAGCGACTTCAAGCTTCTTACGCGAGTGCTTGACGCGGACGTCAGGGATATGGAGGGCGGCGCCGTTGCGCAGGTTTGTATGCACGCGAAAGTTAAGTGCCGGTTATACAAAATTATTTCGGATTCGGCAGGCAGCGGAAGCACAACCGAGCAGTATTTAAAAAACCTATCCCTTTGCTTCGAAACTTTAAAGCGCGAACTTAAAAACATATTAAACTGATTATTATGGAAAAAATTCTTTCGTTTTCGAAAAATCACGACGAGCTTAAAACTGGCTTGCACTTCTGCAACGAATTGCACGGAGTTGCGACCTGGGATTTAAGGTTCAAAAAACCGAACGGCGGCGACTATTTGTCCCCTTCCGCAATGCACACGGTCGAGCATCTTCTCGCCACAGTTTTAAGGAATTCCGCGCACAAGGACGATATCGTTTATTTCGGTCCTATGGGGTGCAGAACGGGGTTTTATCTTCTGACCGTCAATCTCAAACAAGAGGAGCTTTTACCTCTTTTGAAAGAAAGTTTTGCGCTGGCGCTGAAATTTAATGAGGTTCCGGGAAACAAGCGCGAGGAGTGCGGGAACTACCTTGAACACGATTTGGACGGCGCGAAATGCGAATGTAAAAAATATCTGGAGATTTTGAATAACTTATGAAACCTTTAGGCGGAGGCTGGGACGAGCTGCTCGAGCCCCTATTTAATGACGAAAAATATTTGAAAATACGCGAATTTCTTAAAAACGAGTACTCTACGCATGTCGTTTACCCCGATATGTACGATTTGTACAACTGTTTCAGATACACTCCGTTTAACGAAATAAAGGCGGTAATTCTGGGGCAGGACCCCTATCACGAGCCCAATCAGGCGCACGGACTGTGCTTTTCGGTTAAAAAAGGGGTTAAGCTTCCCCCGTCGCTTCAGAATATTTATAAGGAAATCGAGTCCGATTTGGGAATCAAAGAGCCCGCCTTCGGCGATTTGACAAAGTGGGCGGAAAGCGGGGTTCTGCTTCTGAACACCACCCTTACCGTGAGAGAGCATCAGGCAAACTCGCACGCAGGTTGCGGCTGGGCGTGGTTTACGGATAACGTAATAAAACTTATTTCAGATAAGTCCGAAAACACGGTGTTCATTCTCTGGGGCGGAAACGCGCGCTCTAAGGCGCCGCTTATCGACAAGACTAAACACCTTATTCTTCAATGCGCGCACCCCTCTCCCCTGTCCGCGTACAACGGCTTTTTCGGGTGCAGGCACTTTTCGAAAACCAACGAGTATTTACTTGCGCACGGCAAAAAACCAGTTGACTGGAATTTGAATTGACCCCTACATATAGCGCGATTAACGCACTTTTTATGTAAAGACACAGAAAACGGGCAAGGCGGGCGCGACTTGCCGCAGGGAGTGCAACAAAGCACGACGAACGGCGCAGTATTGCGAAGCTTTTGTGCGTTTTAAAGGAGTATTATGAAATATGCTGTAATTCTGGGCGACGGAATGGCGGACTGGAAAATTCCCGAACTGGGGGAAAAGACCTGCCTCGAAGCGGCTAAAACGCCGACTTTGGACAGACTTGCGCCCCTTTCCGAGGTAGGGCTTTGCAAGACCGTGCCCGACGGGTTTAAACCAGGCTCGGACGTCGCGAATATGTCGGTACTCGGGTTCGACCCTAACTTATTCTATACAGGCAGGTCGCCCCTCGAAGCGGTTTCTATGGGCGTAAATTTAGATGAAACCGACGTTACTTTCAGGTGCAATCTTGTCACGCTTTCAGACGGCGAGCCTTACGGTAACAAGGTGATGCTGGACTATTCCGCGGGCGAGATAACGACAGACGAGGGCGCCGAGCTTATCGGGTTTTTAAAAAGCAATCTAAATCTTGACGGTATGGACCTTTACGCCGGTATGCAGTACAGGCACTGTCTTGTGGCGCATAACGGTGCGGTCGGCGCAGAGCTTACTCCTCCGCACGACATAAGCGACAAACGAATTGAAAATTACCTGCCGAAGGGCGTTAATTCAAGCATATACAGGGGGCTAATGGAAAAAAGCTTCGGGCTTTTGAAAGACCACCCAGTGAATTTAAGGCGGATAAAGGCGGGTAAAAACCCTGCCAACAGTATTTGGCTTTGGGGCGAGGGCACGAAGCCTGCGCTTGAAGATTTTGAAAAAAAACGCAAAAAAAAGGGCGGAATAATTTCTGCCGTAGACCTTGTGAAAGGTATCGGAATTCTTGCGGGAATGAAGATAATCGAGGTTGCGGGCGCGACGGGGAACTTCGAAACCGATTTTCAGGGCAAGGCGAACGCCGCCGCAAACGAGCTTTTAAGCGGGCTTGACTTTGTTTATATTCATATGGAAGCCCCCGACGAGTGCGGGCACCATGCAGATTTCAGGCACAAGGTGTACTCGATTGAAAAAATAGACGGGGTTGTCGATACGCTTGTAAAGCGTTTGACCGACGCGGGCGAGGACTTCGGAATTCTGGTTTGCCCGGACCACCCCACTCCCTGCGCGATAAAAACTCACGTTTCCGAACCTGTGCCTTACCTTTTGTACACGAACGTGAAAGACATTTCGAACGGCGCGGTCCGATACACCGAGGACGAAGCGGCAAAGACGGGCGAATATCTTCCGCAAGGGTATAATTTGATAGAAAAACTTCTCTCCTTAAAATAAACGGAAGCCCCCGCCAAGCTCGGCGGGGGCTTTTTCACCCTGTGGGGCTTCTGCAATAAATTTAATCAGCAGTTGCCGAAAATTTCTTCAACGTTCCTTGCGTTCAAGGTAATATAGGCTTTTTTGCGGCACTTTCTTAAAAACTTGCGACCTTTTTGGTTCCTTGTAAACACTACCCGAAGCTTGCCCGTCGTCCTTTTAAGGTTGTCGGCAAGGCGGTCGGCGTATTCCTTGTTCGCGCCGAGCGCCGACGGACAGACGAGCGCGCTTTTGTAGTCGTAACCCACCTTTCCGTGCGGAATAAGCACGTAACGCGGGCTTTCTATCGGAGAAAACAATTCCCGCACCGCGTCCGAAAACAACCTTTGCTCTCGCACGGTTGCGCCCGTAAGACTTATGTTGATTACGGTGCCGATATCGTTCGCGTCCACCTTTACGGTGCAGTCGGAAGTGACTTTTCCAAGCTCTTTGAAAGTTTCCAAAATGCACTCCGTCAGGTTCTTTATAGACTTCTGCGGGTTGCTGTGGCGCAGAAATCTTCTTTCGATAATACCTACAAGCAAGCCGCCGAGAAAGAATATAAGCCCCGCGCCCAAAATTCCCAAAAAGACGTTAACGCCTGTGTTCGTAATATTTAAAAACGCTTCGCAAAGCCCTGCGATTATTGCCGTTAAAAGCGTGCACAAAAAGAACGTGCGGCTTACGTTATAAAACGTGAACGCGGGAAGCTGCCTGTCAGCGGGCACTTCCGTCTTGCGGAAAATTTCCGAGGAGATTGAAAGCGAAGAATCCCATTTCCGCCGAAGCTCTTCCCTGTCCTTTGCAAGGCGCGAAGTCGCCTTATTTATGCGGTTGAAGCCGCCGCTGTCAAAGGGCGGCTCTACCGTGGTTATTCTTCCTACGCCGCTTTCTATAACGTCAAAAGAATACGACGGCGCGACGAAGCAGTCGAACCTGCGCTTTAATACGTCGAAGTCGTAAGAGTTTATCTCGTTTTTATCTTCGCCCTCGAAAACCGTGACGAGGTGCCAGATATTCGCCGTCTTGTAAGGGTCGCTTTTATCCGTCCTTATAGCCCTGCCTCGCATCTGGTTCGACAGCATAAAACTGCCGACGAAGCTTGCGAGAACAAGCGAGTTTATGCAGGGGGAATCCCAACCCTCGCCGAGAAGCGATTTGGTGCCGACAAGCGCACAGATTTCGCCGCGTTCGAAAAGCCTGTCTACCGCGTTGACCTTTTCACGGTTGCCGCCCTTTATGTTAAATTCGGCGTAATCGGTGTTTTCTATAGGTTTAAAAGTGTGATTGACCCCCATATATCCCAAAGTTTCGGCACATTTGACGGGAAGAATGACTAGGCTTCCCGAAAGCGCCGCACAGGGGTAAGGGCTACTTGTTCTGAGCGTTTCGAAGACGCTTACTACGCTTAAATTATCGAACTTTTTGCCCTTGCCGAGGTCGGAAACGCTCTCCTTTTTAATATAGTCGGTAAGGACTAAAAGCCGCAGTCTTTCGCCGAGATTTTTGCTTTCGAGCGAAGCGATTTCCGCAATACCTTTAAGCTTACCCGCGGAAGCAACCAACTCTTTTTTGAGTTTGTCGTTAAGCTTCAAAGTGACTTTCCCGCGCTCGTAAAGTCCGTTTTGACGAAAGAGATACAAAAGCTCTTCACACTGATTTTTTAAAAGAAGCTCCTCTGTCTTTAAAATAAAGTTTACGGCGGTTTCGGCGGTTTTTAATGTGTAGCGAAGCGCTTTGTCGACCGAAAGATATTTATAAAGCTTGCGGTCGTAATCAAGTCCAAGTCGGCGGAAAAACTGCATACAGGCGATAACTTCGGCGTAATTTCCGTCAAGCCAGCCGCATTTATCGGCAGTACGCATATTAACAGTTTTGCACGCGGATAAAATCGCGGGGTGCGATTTCAGCTCTTTCATAACCTTATCGACGCGCGCGGAGAAATCGCCGAAGTCTTTCGCTTCCTCTTTTGTGGGGAATGTGAACCAGACGTAATCCTGATGGGGGCACAGTGTGCCCTGTTCGACCAGTTCGGGCACGAAAATCTCCTCGTCAATCTCGCCGCAGACGTCGACGTACCGCTTCCACTCGCCTGCGGTCGCGTCGTACGGCGGAGTTGCGGTAAGGGAAATAATTTTTATTCCATCGCCAAAAAAAGCGACGAACTTTTCAAGCGCGCGCTGCCATTCGTTTTGCAGATGGTGCGCTTCGTCAAGGCAGAGCACGCCGACGCCCCTATCTTTTACAGTTTTAAAAAGGTCAAGCTCAGAATAGTCTTCGCCGTCGCACTCGGCGCGCTCGATTGCGGCGTAAAGCGACTGATATGTAACGGAAGTTATATCGGCAAGATTTTTTAAGTCAAAAGAAACGTACCCGGTATCGTCGCCGTCTTTTACGAAGCTTTCTTTGAACCTTTCGCCCCACTGGTCGCGGACGGTTGTTGTCGGCGACAGGACGATGCAGGGCTTGGAAAGCCGTCTTATAAGTTCCAGCCCGAGTACGGTTTTGCCGCTTCCCGGAGCGGCGACTATGTTTATTTTGCCGTCCGAAAGATAATCTTCAGCTCCGCCCAGAATTTTTTGCTGGTAGCTGCGGAACGTGCCTTTGAATTCTACGTTTTCAAACATACTAAACCCGTAAAGGCGCGCCCCGAAAACTTTTTTC
>CAJTVA010000036.1 GCA_910579585.1 uncultured Christensenella sp. | reverse complement strand
TTTTAATTATTTACAGTATTTCTTTTCTATTGCGGTTATTTTGTCTACACGGCGCTGATGCCTGCCGCCCTCGAACTCCGTATTGAGAAAAGTATCGACGATTTTAAGCGCGTAACCCTCGCCGACCACCTTTTCGCCGAGAGCCAACACGTTGCTGTCGTTGTGCAGGCGGGTAAATTCCGCGCAGTAGCTGTCATGACAGTGCGCACAGCGTACTCCGGGCACCTTGTTCGCAACAATCGAAACCCCTATACCTGTCGAACAGACGACGATCCCCCGCTCGCACGCGCCGCTTGCCACGGCTTCCGCCGCAGGAAGCGCAAAATCGGGATAGTCGCAGCTGTCCGCCGTGTCCGTGCCGAAATCTTTCACTTCGTGCCCCGCCGCTTTTAAGTGGGCAATAATCTTGTTCTTTAAGCTAAGTCCGCCGTGGTCGCAGGCTATTGCAATTTTCATTCTATTCACCATCCTTGTATGAAGTTATATAATTTTTTATTATTATGTCGCACGCACGCGAAATTGCGTCGCGAGTGACTTTATACGCGTCAAGGTTACAGCCGTACGGGTCGGGCACGTCGTAACCGCACATATCCTTTATGCAGTACACGTTGCCGCACGCTTCGAGCATCTTTTTCTGGCTTTCGGTCATACAGATGACGATTGTACTGTTTTCAATCAGCTTTTGCGTAAGCTGGCGGGGCTTGAAATTCTCTACGGAAATACCTACGTCCTCTAACGCCGTCTTGCTGTTTGGACTGATAGTACCGCCGATTTCTGCGTGTATCCCGCACGAAGCGACGTCCCACCACCTGATTTTATTGCGTTTTATCTTCGTCCTGAGCAACGCCTCTGCCATAGGAGAACGGCAGGTGTTGCCTGTGCAGACGAATAGTACTTTTTTTCTTTTCATTATGACATTCCTCCGTCACAATTTTATCAGACCTAAAACGCAGAGAAGCGAGCACAACAAAGCGGGCGCGGATTTTGCAAGGAAGTTTACTTATGCGTAAGCGACCGAAGCATAAACTTAAGCACAACAAAGTTACGCAAAGCTTATATGCGTTTTAATTACACGCTTTTGTCAGTCTGTTCATAACCCCGACCATAACCCCGTCCTGCTTTTCAGGCGCGATTGCGATTATAAGTTCGGCAACATTTTCGCCCTCTCTGAGTTTTGAATAAAGGTTTGCGGCAATCTCGTTTTCGCCGTAACCGAGGTTTAAAACGTTTCTAACTTTCGCCCTTTCCGCGGTTTCTCCGTCACACAAAAGATACGCTTTGACGCCTTTTGCACTCTCTTCCTTGTATTTTACGACGGCTTTATCCAGCTCGTCGGAATTGAAAAGGCAAGTTCGGCAGGCGGGTGAATAGTGTTTGTATTTCATTCCGGGCGACAGCGCGCGCATACCGTCTTTATAGACGTACTCCCCGCACTCGCCCGCAACTTTCGCAATCATTTCGCGGGTTATGAGCCCGCTTCTCAAAATTACGGGTTTTTCTCCCGTACAGTCCAAAACCGTACTCTCTATCCCGCCGACGGAATTGCCGCCGTCCAAAATCAGCCCGATTTTGCCGTTAAGGTCGGAAAAAACGTGCTGCGCAGAAGTCGGACTGACGTGCTTAGATACGTTTGCCGACGGCGCGGCGATTGGTAAATCAACGTATTTCAAAAACCTCTGCGCGCCCTCGTGCGAAGGTATTCTAACAGCAAGCGTATCGAGCCCGCAGGAAACAGCGGCGCTGACGGCGCCCTTACTTTTATAAACCATTGTCAACGGTCCCGGTAAAAACGCTTTGGCAAGCAGTTTTGCGTAATCGGGCACGTCCTTAACAAGCGCGGAAACGTCGTAATCTTTATGAACATGAACGATTAAAGGGTTGTCGTTGGGGCGACCCTTTATTTTGAAAATACTTTCAACGGCTTCGGCATCGAAAGCGTTCGCGCCGAGTCCGTAGACCGTTTCAGTGGGAATCGCCACCACCCCGCCGTTTACGATAATATCTTTTGCAATTGCAAGGGAATTTTCGTCGATTTCAAGAATTTCGGTTTTCATAGCTTAGAACGGAGGCTCCTCGTCGATAGGCGGCGCGTCGTCCTCGGTAAGGGGCGCTACGTCGTCGCCGAAGTTCGAAGACTCGCCGCCGCTTTTTGCGGGACGGACGGAAGAAGTAGCCCTCTCTTCCATAGAATCGTTAAGCTCCGGATTGACGAATTTCGTAAGCTCGCCTTTAAAGCGCAGCCTTATTCTGTCAAGACTGCCGTTTCTGTTCTTTGCGATATTCAAGAAAGCTTCGCCCTTTACGACTTTGCCGTTCTTTATATCCTCGTCGCTCGCGGTGACGTCGGGGCGGGATATGAACATAACCATATCCGCATCCTGCTCGATTGCGCCCGATTCTCTAAGGTCGGTAAGCTGGGGCTCGCCCGACTGAATACGGCGAAGCTGAGAAAGCGCTATAACGGGCACGTCCAGTTCCTTTGCCATAATCTTCAAATCACGGGTAATGGACGCAACTTCCTGAACTCTGTTTTCTTCGCTGGTCTTTTTACCGCTAGACATCAGCTGTATGTAGTCTATCATTACAAGGTCAAGCCCATTGTTTTTAGCCTTTATTCTTCTGCATTTCGAGAGAATTTCAGCAGGCGTAACCCTAGAACTGTCGTCTATGCTTATCCTGCTCTTCCTCAACCTTTCGCTCGCCTTTGCAAGTTTCTTCCAGTCGTTTTCGTTGAGTTTGCCAGAAAGCGCGTTAGACATACTGACTTCTGCGTTAGAGCAAAGAAGTCTTTGGATAATCTGAACTTCGGGCATTTCCAACGAGAACACCGCACAGACCTTTCCGTCTTCTACAGCGGCGTGCTCGACAATGTTCATAGCAAGCGAAGTTTTACCCATACCGGGGCGGGCGGCAAGGACTATTAAATCTGATTTTTGAAGCCCGTTTGTGAGTCTGTCCAGCCTGTGGAAGCCCGTCGCGACGCCGCGGAAAGCGTCTCTGTCCTCCGACAGCTTCTGGAACTTCTCAAAGACTAAATCGAGACCCTCGCTTTCGCGAATGTCCTTTATCGTAGAAGTGTCGTTCACCTGCGATACCGAATAAATCTTTTCTTCGGCAAACTGGATACTCTTCACCGAGTCGTCGCTTGACTTGGAAAATTCGGCGATGTCGCGCGCGGCGCGGATAAGGTTTCTGTTAACACTGTCACGCTTGACGATATCGAGGTAGTGCTTATAATTCGCCGCGGACGGAGTTACCTGCACAAGTTCGGTAAGGTAAGAAATCCCACCCGCTTTCTGAAGGTTGCCCTCGCTTTCGAGCTTATCCGAAAGAGTGACTATATCTACGGGCTTCCTGTCCGCGAAAGTAAGCTTTACAGCGTTAAAGATATACTTGTGGGAATCCTGATAAAAATCGTTTTCCGAAAGCATATCCAAAAGCTCTGGCAGTATTTCGTTGTCGATAAGCATACAGCCCAAAAGCGCCTGTTCGGCGTCCAAATTATTGGGCATAATGTTGGTTTTGTCTGACATAGTACTTCGCAAATCCTAATTTTTGTTCATTTTAACCCGATTTTGCGGGGTTTTAGCGGATATTCATTAACTTTTCAAATTCTTTAAGCGTTTCGTCGAATTCGCGCATAGCCACTTCGAAAGGCGCGGTTTCGGAAAGGTCCACACCCGCCAATTTCAGAAGCGACACAGGGTCACCCGAGCACCCGCCGGATAAGAATTTAAAGTAGTCTTTAACAGCGCTTTCGCCCTCGTTCAAAATACGTTTAGCAATGTTTATAGCGGCGGTTATTCCCGTTGCGTATTTGTATACATAGAACGCGCGGTAGAAGTGCGGTATCCTCGCCCACTCGCAGGAGATGTTATAATCGTACTCTATGCCGTCGCCGTAATACTTCTTTCCTATGCCGTCGTAAAGCTTGCAGAGGTTATCTTTGGTGAGGGGTTCTCCCCTTTCTTCCATTGCGTGCGCCTCGCTTTCAAACTCCGAAAACATAGTCTGTCTGTGAAGCGTGGCGCGGATACTGTCAAGGTAGTAATTCAAAAGGTATTTCTTCAGGTTGCCGTCATTAGCTTCTTTCAACATATATTTCAAAAGCAGAACTTCGTTTACGGTGCTTGCGACTTCGGCAACGAATATCTTGTATTCTGACTTTGCAAACGGCTGGGCTTTCTGCGAGAAATACGTATGCAGAGAGTGACCCATTTCGTGGGCTATCGTGAAGACCTCGTTCAACGTTGGTTGATAGTTAAGGAGAACGAACGGGTGCGTTCCGGGGCAGCCTATGCTGTACGCGCCGCCGCCTTTGCCCTCCGTTTCTTCAACGTCAAGCCATCTTTCGTCGTAACCCCTTTTAAGAAGCGCCTGATATTCTTTGCCGAGCGGCGCAAGCCCTTTGATGACGATTTCGTAAGCTTCGTCGTAGGTATATTTAACGTTAACGCCGTCAACAAGCGGCGCATAAATATCATAAAAATACTGCTTATCCAGACCGAGTATTTTCTTTCTGTCGGCAATATAGCGGTGCATTGACGGCAATGCGCCGTCTACGGCTTGAATAAGGTTGTTGTAGACCTTAACGTCAACGTCCTCGTAGAAAAGCGCCTGTTCGAGACAGGACGAGAATTTGTAAACTTTGCTCAGATACACGTTCTTTTTCACGTTGCCGCGGTAGACGGAAGTCAGCGTATTTATAAGCCCTGTGTACGCGCCATAGTACTTGTCATATGCTTCGCGGCGCTTTTCGCGGTTGCTTGAATGAAGAATTATGCCGTACAGCCCGTGCGTAAGCTTGGTTTTCTTGTCCTCCCATTCGATTTCAGGCATAGGCAGGTCAAGGCTATCAATCATTCCGAAGGTTTCGTACGGGGTATCGAAGATTTCCCCCGCCATACCGATAAGCCGCTCTTCCGCTTCGGACAGAACGTGCGGCTTATTTCTTTTTATCTTTTTAAGGTCGCAGTCGTAGTCTGCAAAGTCTTTGTCGGCAATAAGCGCGTCAAGGTACCCGTCAGGCATTTTAACCATTTCTGGCTCGTAGAAAGAAAGTTCTGTCGCGTACTTTGACCAAAGCGCGCCTATTTTCGATTTATACGCGCTGTACTTCGATACCCCTCTGTCCTCGTCGTTGCGCATATGCGCGTAGACGGCTAGGCGTTCGAGATTTTTACCGAACCCGTCGTTTTCTTTCAAAAACTTCAAAAGGGTAGCCTTATCGGAAAGTTTACCCGCATATCTCGAAAAAGTCAGGCTCTTTTCAGCCGTTTCGAAACACTTTTCCCACTCTTCATCGCTTGGGAAAATATCCTCAATTTTCCATTTGTATTTTTCTTTGACTTGCTCTCTTTTCATTTTTTGCCTCTTAATTATTTTCCCCAAAGCGTAAAGTTAAAAAACGTATAAAACTTGGTAGTTAAATTTTTTAAGCTCATTGACCAATCGGGAACCACGCCCACGAGGTCCTTTTCGGGATACGCGCCGTTCGCACGGCTGTCGTTGCTTATATCCCTGTTGTCACCGAGAAGAAACATATATCCCTCCTCAACGTAGTACTCGGCGAAAGTGTTCGCTTCTGCATCCGCCGTATTGTAGTCGGGGTCGAGATAGGGCTCTTCCCGCACTTTGCCGTTAATATACAAAACTCCCTGCTTTATTTCGACCGTGTCGCCGCCGAACGCAACAACGCGCTTTATAATATTATCGCCGTTCGCTTCTCTGTAAACCACAACGATATCGCCGTAATCGGGCTTGGCGTACTTATCAACGTAGATAAACTCCCCGTCCGCACTGCCAGCCGAAGTCGCGCCGATTAAAGTCGGGGTCATCGACCTGTCTATAACGTAAATACCCGTATAAAACAGGTTAAAAAGAAGCTCCATCACGAGAACTACGCAGAAAAAGACGATTATTACGTTTAAAACTATATTTACAGGCGAACGCCTTGGTTTTTTAAATAAACTGTCTTGCACGAAAGACGGCAAGTTTCTAAGTTCTCCGTCCGACATTTTCACCTTAAAGCCACATTATGTTATTTACCGCGTATCCGACGGGACAGGTCAGCGTAAACTGCATATCCCCCGTAAAAGCGGCAAGCGGAACGCCGTTCGCCGTTTTGAAGTTCTTGCTTTCGGTCGTAACCGTCTGCCAAGCGCCGCCTATCACACCGACGACGTAGACGTATTCTTCACCCGAAGCTATATCCGTGAAAGTCAAAGTAAGTTTCGAAGTTTCGTCACTGAAAAAGTCAAGTGAAAGCACGCTGTTGTTTAACGGAGCAAATCTGGGATTGCTCGTTCTGAAAGTAGAAAGCCCGCAGGGCGAATACAACCCTTTTACGCCCCTGGACTTAGTCACAAGGCGGGGCAGAATTTCTTCGTTCGGGAAGAATATCCCGCCAACCGAGTGCGACTTGGTATCCGCAACCGAGAAATCGTCGGCAACGTCCTTGTCATTGAAAAGCACGCGACACTTGCACTTTGTATTACGGAAAAGCCCCTTTAACTTCTTGACGTTCATTTTCGACCAAACCGTAAAGCCGTTAAGATATTTTACGCTGCATAAGACGAAAATCGTAGTCGTTTTTTCATAAACATTTAGGTAGTATTCGAAAACGCTTTCCGACTTTCT
Source organism: uncultured Christensenella sp. (assembly GCA_910579585.1). Classification (GTDB taxonomy): domain Bacteria; phylum Bacillota; class Clostridia; order Christensenellales; family Borkfalkiaceae; genus Coproplasma. The sequence goes on along the minus strand of CAJTVA010000036.1, from coordinate 6,881 downwards.
CCCTTTTTCGGGGCACACGCACCACTCTCTGAGCGCGGCGTCGATACTGTCCTCCGCAAGGTACAGCCTGCAACTTTCGGCAATACCTTTACCGTCAAACTTAACCCTTGCGATAAGGTTCTGCCGTTCGTCCGTAAGCACCGTTATTTCAGGCGGCGTAGGAATAAAAACCTGACGGTTTTTCAAGTTTTTATCAAGAATAAGAAACATATCCGCAATACTCTTCGCGCCTATGTTGGAACTGCTTTTTAATGAAAACGAAAGCGCGCTTTCCTTGATATGCTCTTGATTAATTCGCGAAAAAGTATCGTAAGCCCTGTCGTAATCGAAGCGTTTGTCGTTCGTAGAGCACAACATAAGCACTGGGCACTTGACGTGCGGCGCGTACGCCTGCGAATCGATACCCGCAATAAAGCGGTAACGCTCTTCGTCGAGCTCGGGGTCGTCGTTCGAATACTTGCCTATGCCGTGATAGGCTTTCCAACCCGCCGCGCATACGGGAATTATACAGGAAAAATCACCCGCAACGCCCAGTTTCCAGGCAATCTCCCCGCCGTCGCGTAGCCCGACAACGGCGATTTTATCCGAGCCCGTACGTTCCGTAATGTATTTGCGCGCATAAAGACCTATGCCGACCCACTCGTACCAGCACGTTTTATCCGCGCTGTCGTCAACATAGTCTTTCTGCCTGCCGCACTTGGCGGTATTAGCATAGGCAACGTTTCCGGGATAGCGGGTAACAAAAGTCGCGTCCTTCCATTCGCCGCGGTAATCGACCATAAGCGCCGTGTAACCGTGCGAAACGAAAAACTTGAGAATTTCCTCGTCAATCGTTTCCGTGCTGTCGGGGAATATCAGAACCGTTCCTGCGGCGGGCGACTGCACGTCGTACGCAAAAGAAGCGGCAATCTGAACCCTGCCGCAGCCCGTTTCGCGACCGGATATGTTGACATGCTCTATGCGCATATCGTCAATCTGGTTCGACGACAGCGTTACAGGGAACGTCGGAAGCGAAACGTCAAAATCTTTAAATAGGGATAAAGGTGTCAGTATTTTAGGCATACCGTACTCCTCAACAACTTACGCTCACGGTTGAGCCGTGCGACTCCGTTGCTTTTAAAACTGTTATTTTACTGTCAATTCTGTATTTAAGTTCATCTACGTGGCTTATTATTCCGATAGTGAAATCGGCGCTTTTCAGCTTTTCAAGCGCATTCATAACCGTATCGACGAGCGAGCTGTCCAAAGTCCCGAAACCTTCGTCGAGGAAGAAAAACTCGATATTTTTCAACGATTTTGCGCAAATAGTCTGCGAAAGGGCAAGCGCAAGCGAAAGCGACACAAGAAATGTTTCCCCGCCCGAAAGCGTGTTGACGCCGCGAAGGTTTCCGCAGTCGAAGTTGTCGCCCACAAAAAAGTTATTGTCTTTGTAGGTCAAAAAATATCTTCCGTCTTTTAATTTTAAAAGCGTATTCGAAGCTAGGCGGGAAATATCGTACAGATATTCGTTTGCGATAAACTCCATAAACTTATTGTTTTTGGTCGTTTCTTTAAGCCTTGCTATAAGGTTTCTTTCGCCGTTAAGCCGAGTGAATTCCTTTAAAATTTCTTCCTTTTCTTTAAGTCTTTCTTTAAGGGTTTCACACTCTTTTATCTGAACCGCGATTTCGCCCGTTAAAGAGGTTACACCCCCGCATATATCGTACTTTTCACATTCAGCCGCCTCGTAAACAGCGTCTGAAACCTCGGAAATTCCGTCCGTCTTTTGAAGTTCTTCGACCCTCTTTTCAAGTGCGGAAAGGTTATAATCGAACTCTTTTATCGTCTTTTCTGCGTCAGGCAATCCGTCGAAACGTGCGACAAGTTTTTTACAGCTTTCAACGCAGCCGCAACCCGACTTTTCCGTCATCGCTTCGAGCTTTTTGCTTAGCTTTTGCGCTTCCTCTTCCCACGCTTTTTTAGTGGCTTTCGTACCCTCGATACTTATTCCCAGCTCCGTCCTCCGTTTTTTCGAGTCTTCAAGGTTTGCGGCGAAACAGTCTTTCTGCGTCTTTAATCGCTTCAACTTTTCATCATTTGCGCTTATAACCGCATTGAAATCGGCACAGGTTTCACCAAATACTTCCCAAAGCTGTGCGTTCAACTCTTCAGTCTGCGCCTTTACTTCCGCCCCTTCTTTTAAAGAAGCTTTCAGCTCGCTTTCCTTAACGGCAATTTCCGCGTTAAGCTTTTGAAGTCTTTCGTTGCAAGCGTTGACCGTTTTTTGTTTTTCTTCTCTTATTTTATCCTGTTTTTTTAAGTTATCAAGCTGTTCGTTCACGGCTTCAAGCGAAAACTCTTTTACCGCGCTTACTCTTTCGGAGTACTCTTTAACCTTATTTTCAACCTCGCCGCTAACGAAATTATATAGCGGCGAATCTTCCTTAAACACCTTTAAATCAGTCTTTAAATTAGCAAAATAATCTAAACTGTACGAATACTCTTCTTTCAATACAGCCGCTTTCAACTCATCGTTCAAGCTGACGGCGCCCTTACCCGAGCACGCAGAAAGCTCTTTTTCAGCTCTTTCAAAAGCTTTTAAAGCAACTTCTCTATCGCTTTCAAGCCGACGTTTATCTTCTTCTACCTTGCGGTATTCCTTGCGTTTTTCATTCAGTTTAACGTTCAGTGAGCTCAACTTTTCAGTAGTCTGCCTGCAAGAAGCATAAAGCGCCTGAAGATTAACACACTCCGCAATACTTTCTTCAAAGTTGCATTCGGAAATTTTCTTTTCGTAAGTCTCTATTTCTTTCGAAACGTTGTCAAAATCTCTTTCGAAACCGCTTAATTTTTCGATTGCCCCCCGAATATCATTGAGTTTCGAGGTTTTTTCGCCGTCAAGCGCAACAACGTCGCGGCACACGTTCAGTACGGAAAAGGCTTTCCTGAGTTCATCTATTCCGTCTTTTTCGGCAAGCATTTTCGAAAGATTTTTCCGTGCGGACTCCAATTCCTTGCGTTTTTCGTTCAAGGCTTTAAGTTTTTCACACTTTTCTGTTATTTCTTTTGCTTCCCTTTGCTTGATTTCAAATAGGGCCTTTTTTGAATTGACCCCCGAATATGCCTCAACTAACGCATTTTCAGACACGTTTTCATACGCTTGAAGCCTACCCGAAACGTTTTGAAACGCTCCTTCCGTTTCCTTTTCGCGGGCGCCTATTTTTTCCTTTAATCTGTCTCCGTACTTCGCAAGAGAAAAGAGTCTTTCTATAAGCGACAGCCTGTCGCGGGGGGCTGATTTTACAAACTGAGAAAACTCGCCCTGCGGAAGCGCTATACACTTTCTGAAGTCCTCCGCTTCGACGCCGAGAATCCCGATAATACTGCTTTCTACCGTGCTCGGCTTATCGGCGATACAAACTTCGCTTTCGCCGTCGCGCTCGTACAACGTCGCTTTATGGGTTCCGTATTTATCTTTCTTTATCGACCTTTCGACGGTGTAAGTTTTGCGCTTACCCTCGCTTAAAATATTAAAAACAAACTTGACTTTGGCAACTTCCGCGCGGTAGTTAATAATGTCGGTCATAACCTTACTCCTCTCCACGTTGCCGTAAAGCGCGAAGTTTATGCAGTCCAAAATTGTGCTTTTACCGCTACCCGTATCGCCGAAAATACCGAAAATACCGTTCTTTGTCAAAGCTTCAAAGTCTATTATTGTATGCTCCGAAAAGCTGTTTATTCCTTCAAATTCGAGTTTTAACGGTTTCATTCTTCCTCCGTCATCGAGAGAAAGAGGGTTAAAAGCTCTTTCGGCACTTCCGCGCCGTATCTCATTTTATAGTAGTTCGAAAAAAGCTGTGACGAGCTTTTATTCTTATTCGAAATTTTTTCGAACGTATTCTCCACGCTCTGCACTTCGGTGCGAAGCGAAACAAGATTTTCTTTCTCGTGTAAGGCGGAACTCTCCTGCGGGGTCATCGGCGCGTTCAAATTCAGCGTCAACTCGACAAAACATTCCTTATTGGCGTCAAGAACGGAAAGCCCCTCTTCTACCCCGTTAGTTTGCAAGCGAATGAGTTTCCTCGCGCTTGTGAGCTCTACCTGTTTAAAGTTTTCAATTCCGTTTTCCGTCAAATCAAATACGTTAACCGACTTTTCCGCCCCGCACTCGTCAAAAGAAAACTGCATCGGCGCGCCGCTGTAATACGTGTTTTTACCCAGCCGCTGACGTTTATGCAGGTGTCCCAATGCGCAATAATCGCAGTCGGGTAAAAGGCTTAAAGGCACGGCGCGAGCCCCTCCGAGGTCTATCTCGCGTTCGCTGTCGCTGACTTTTCCGCCTGCAACGAAAATGTGCGAAAGGAAAATCGACGGAATTTTTCCCGCCTTACCTTCTTCGCCGCAATTTATCCAGCGGGTCATTTTTTCTTCGAAAGTTTCGTCGGAGCGCCCCTCTTTGAAGCGCGCTTCATTCGGATACGGCAAAGCGTTGATATAAACCGAACCGTTACCCTCGAACACAACCCAGCCGTTGCCAGATTTTGCGGGATAAATTTTTCCGCGCTTAGCGCAATTTACGGGCGCAAGGTTGTTGCCGATTATATATACGTTCTGCTCTTCCGCAAAAACGGAAGCTGCGGCAAGGCGAACGTAATCGTCATGGTTGCCGCTTATAATCAGCACTGCACACTTCCCCGACAGGCTTTTTATACCGCGGTAGAAAATCTCTTCGGCTTCCGCCGAGGGCGTGTAGGTATCGAAAACATCGCCCGCTATAAGGACGAAGTCCACCCCCTCGCGCACGCAGACCGCTTCAAGTTCCGAAAAGACGCCGCGATACTCATCCAAGCGCTCTCTACCCATAAGTTTTTTGCCGATATGTAAATCGGAAGTGTGCAAAATTTTCATTCGGTACGTAAAAAAATTATGACAAAATGCGGCGAAGCGTGTTGATTTTTATGCCGTTACAAGTTATAATGTAATTCACCGCTATTCTAGATTATAGTCTATTTCACACAAGAAATCAAGTAAATAAGGAAGTTTAGGTAAAATGGCTTTTCTTTCGGCAAGCGAGGGTTTTATCAAAAAATCCACGACATCAGTCGAAAACAAGTTCATATCGAAGTATTTGCCCACGCTCGACCCTGTTGCGGCAAAGGTTTACCTTTACTCTTTATACCTTTTACAGAGCGGTTCATCTTACTCGTTTACCGATTTGGCGCAAAGTCTTTCAATCGACGAGGACAAGTTACAGGAATATTTCGTTTATCTTGAAGAGTTGGAGCTTGTTTCAATCGTTTCCCTTTCGCCGTTCGAGGTAAAAATTCTCGAAGCAGAGAATATTTCGGGTACGCCGAAGAAGTTCAAGCCCGAAAAATACTCCGATTTCTGCAAAAACGCACAGAATGTTTTAAAAGGCAGAATGATTTCCACGAACGAGTTCCGTGAATACTTCGTTTTGATGGAAGAATACGGTTTCGAGCAGAACGCGCTGATTATGATAATCAACTATTGCGTAAATATGCACGGCGACAATATCCGCGCGGCTTATATCAAAAAAGTGGCGAAAAGCTTTGCCGAGGAGGGCGCGACAACGGCAAAAAAGGTTGATGAAAAGCTGTCGGCGTATACTTCTTCCACCCCTGCGCTTATCAGCCTTTTCAACGCGGCCGGCATAAAAAAACAGCCCGACGTCGACGACGACAAGCTGTATAAAAAATGGACGGGCGAACTAGGATTTGACGATAAAGCGATTGTTTGCGCCACAAAACAGTTCAAGGCAAAGACTTGCGAGAAGCTTGACTCTGCCTTGTCCGAGCTGTATAAAAACAGAAAATTCGACGTTAAGGAAATCGAGGACTACTGCAAAAATAAAAATTCCGTGTATGCTCTTACCCTCGAGATTGCGAAAAACCTCGGGGTATATATGCAGACTTCGGCGCCGTACGTTGAAAATTACGTCAACGTGTGGTGTAATTACGGGTTTACGCTTAGTTCTTTGAGGGAAATTTCCGCTTACTGTTTTAAGCAGGGGAAAAATTCTTTCGAGGATATGGACGGCTTCATATTAAAGCTTTACGACGAGGGCACCGTTGCGGAAAGCGCGGTGACGGACTATCTTGAAAAACAGCGTGCCGACGATAAATTAATTAAAGAAATTCTGACTGCGTGCGGACTGCAAAGAAAAATCATCCCTTGGGACAGGGACAGCCTTGCACGGTGGCGAAGCTGGGGCTTTAACGATAATATGCTGTTCGAAGCGGCAAAGCTTTCTTCGGGCAAGTCCAACCCCACCGCATATATGAACGGAGTACTTTCTTCCTGGAAAGCCGACGGTATTTTCTCTGTTGAAAAAATACCCTCTCACTCCGCGACAACCGCAAAACCTGCGCAGAACGCGGAACGTGATATGCGCGTCGAAATTGAACGGCACTATTACGATTTGCGGCATTCTGCCGAAGAAAGCGCCGAGCGCGCATTGAAAAAAGCAACTTCAGACGAGGTTTACGGCGGAATAAGAAAGGAACTGAACGAGCTTTCCATTAAGCTAGCCTTTGCCGAAATCCGCGATAAAAACGAAGCGGAGAAAATTTCCGCACTTATTAAGGAACTTGAAGCCCGTGGCGAGGACCGTCTTTCGGAGCTTGCAATAAGCAAGGACGATTTTACCCCGCACTACTCTTGCACGGTCTGCAACGACACGGGTTACGACAAATCGGGTAGCCCTTGCGAATGTATGAAGAAGTTCATAAAAAGTTTATAGTTAAAATTTGAATTTTATGTAAAAAACGCTTGAATTTTATTGTGTTATGATATAAAATTAACAAGCGACCAAGCCAACTTAGAGATGGCGGAGTGGCAAGCACTTCGTGCTTCGGTACGACGAACGCTGCGCGTCCGCC
>CAJTVA010000035.1 GCA_910579585.1 uncultured Christensenella sp. | reverse complement strand
TAGAAATTGATGAAAAAAATCATATTTCAACAAGCATACTTATATTATATTTGTACACTGTACAAATGTCAACTAAAAAATTGTACGTTGTGCTAATTATTTTTTATGGCGACAATTACGGAAATTCAAAAAAATTTACGCGAAGCTATTTTAACGAGCACTATTCCCAAAAAAGAAATAGCTAAACAGCTTGGCGTAAATCCCTCCACTATCAGCAAGTATTTACATTGCGACAAATTCCCGTCAATAGATACGTTCGCAAAGCTTTGCGAAATACTTGACGTTTCGTCGGACGAGATATTAGGACTTAAAGATTAGGCGATTTTAATTGCCTAATTTTTTTATTTGCAATATAATAATAAGGTGCTTATAAAAGATAAAGAGAGATTTTTCTCTAAAACCTATATAGTGTGCATATGCGCAATCTTTTGCTGCCTTTTATGGGGCAGCGCTTTCCCTTGCGTAAAAATAGGTTATAAGCTTTTTGAAATAGATACCGAAAGCGTGCCCTCATTAATGCTGTTCGCGGGTACGCGGTTCACGCTTGCGGGCGTGCTCGTCATAGTTTTCGGGTGCATATTAAAGAGAAAGTTCCTTTTCCCCAAACCCAAAAATCTTTGGCGCGTAGGGCTTGTAAGCCTGTTTCAGACCGTACTGCAATATACCTTTTTCTATATAGGGCTTGCAAACACGGCGGGCGTGAAAGCATCGGTCCTGAACGGGCTTGGCGTATTCTTCACAATCATTGCCGCGTGCTTTCTCTTCCGCACCGAAAAATTCAACCTTATTAAGCTTTTAGGGTGCGTTCTTGGCTTCGGCGGAGTTATTCTTATTAATATCAGCGGGGATTTTTCATTCTCGTTTTCGATTCTCGGCGAGGGCTTCGTGATATTTTCGGGGCTGTCCTCCGCCATTGCCGCAGGGCTTGTGAAAATCTTTTCAAAACACGAGGACACTACCGCGCTTTGCGGATACCAATTCTTTCTCGGCGGAATTATCCTTATTATCATCGGCGCAAGCAGTGGCGGAACGATTCCTCACGTCGACGTAGGCGCGGCGTTTATGCTTTTATATCTCGCCTTTTTGTCTGCGTGCGCGTTCACCTTACAGGGCGTGCTTTTACGCTACAATCCCGTTTCGAAAGTCGCGGTTTTCAAGAGCACCAATCCCGTTTTCGGCGCGGTTTTCTCGCTTTTAAACCCGTACGAAACAGACAAAAGCCTTAGCTGGTTCACGCTGCCCGCACTGGTTTTGGTGTGCGCAGGGATATTCGTTATAAACAAATTCGGAGAAAGAAAGTTAAAGCCCTCGCCCGACGACCCGCCGAATGATGAAAAAATCGGCGAAACCGCCGAAAATTCGGAGTAAAAAATTTCAAATTAGGCGCGTTTTTGATTGAAAATCGCCGTAGGGTATGTTATAATCGTTAAGTAAATTTATTTTGAGGTTTAATATGTTAGCTAATTTATTGGCGGGTATGAACGAAACCCAACAAGCCGTATATTGGACAATAATGATAATCTGCCTTGTGGTTATATTCCTTGCAGCGCTTTTCGCGATTATTCTGGTTTTATTCCAGAAGAGCAACTCCGACGGTATTCAAGGTATCACCGCTTCAAGCGAAACGTTCTACGGTAAAAACAGAGGGCGCTCGATTGAAAGCAAACTTAAAAAGTGGTCCTGGATTGTTTTGGGCGTCATCGGCGTGCTTGCCGTAGTTGCTTACGTAGTTCAGATAATGACCATTTCATAAATGATTACTAAGGCGGCTTTTAAAGCCGCTTTTATTTTTAATACATATGGACAAGAGATTGAAAGATAAAAAAGACAAAAAATTTACCGGCACGGTGCACGGCAGTGACAAGGGCTATGCATTCGTTATACCCGACGACGAAACGTACGGGCACGATTTTTTCGTACCCCGCCACTCGGTCAACGGCGCTTTTCACGGCGATAAGGTGCTTGCGGCGCACGTTGCGGGCACTAAGGACGAAGCGTATATAATAAGAATTTTAGAGCGCGGCAACGACGTCGTAATCGGCACTTTCGAGCGGCAAAGAAACAGGGCTTACGTTTACCCCGACAACGTGAAGCTACCTGAAATTTTCGTTACCCCCGCCTCCGCCGTAGGAGTAAAAAACGGTTTTAAAGTAGTTTGCAAGATAACTTCCTACCCTAAAAACAAGGCGCCCGGCGGGGAAATCGTAGAAGTTTTGGGTGAAAGCGGTGACATCGACGCGGAAGAGCTGTCGATTATACGCTCGTACAACCTTGAAGAAGAATTTCCCGAACCCGTTCTTGAAGAGGCGCGCAGAGTTTCAAAAGACAAAATTCTGCTTGCAGGGCGTGAAGATTTCAGGGACAAGCTCGTCATCACCATCGACGGCGATGACACGCGCGACATCGACGACGGAGTTTCGTTAGAGCGCAAGGGCAAGAATTTCGTGCTCGGCGTGCATATCGCCGACGTCAGCCGCTACGTCAAGCCCGCAACCGCGCTAGACAACGACGCGTACGGTCGCGGCACCAGCGTTTACTTCCCCGACCGCGTTCTGCCTATGCTTCCGAAAGAGCTTTCCAACGGGGCTTGTTCTTTGAACGAGGGCGAGGACAGGTACGCAATGAGCTGTATTATGACCTTTACGCCCGAGGGCGAGCGGCTCGATTACAGAATATGCGAAAGCGTGATTTGCAGTCGCCACCGCACCACTTACAACGACATAACCGCGCTTATAAACGGCGACCGTTCGAAATACCCCAATTTAGCCGATATTGCCGCCGATATGGAAAGGCTTTGCCTTGCAATGGAAAAGCGGCGCGAAAGGCTTGGCTCGGTCAATCTGGACGTAAAAGAAGCGCATATCTACGTTAACGAAAAGGGAGAAATCGTCATTCCGCCCGCCGAAAGGACGATTTCACAGCGCGTTATCGAGCAATTTATGATTTCTGCGAACGAGGCGGTTGCGGAATTCCTGCAAAAACACGGTGCGCCCTGCCTTTACCGTATTCACGAACAACCCGCGCCCGAAAAGGCGAGTTCGTTTTTCTCTTTTCTGCGCGATTTGGGGGTCAAGGCGAACTGCGACGGCGATTTGAAGCCGATGGACTTTCAGCGTATTCTCAACACCGTCGACGGAAGACCCTATTTTGCGGTCGTCAATAAAGTGATGTTGCGGTCTATGCAAAAGGCGCGCTATTCGGATGAAAACCGCGGGCACTTCGGTTTGGCTTCGGAGTGCTACTGTCACTTCACTTCCCCTATCCGCCGTTATCCCGACCTTTTCGTGCACCGTGCCGTAAAAGCGGTTCTCGGCGGGAAAAGCTTCGGCAAGCTTTCTGCGTTTGCGAAAGAAGCGGGCGTAGATTGCTCAGCCCGCGAGCGCGTTGCCGACGAGTGCGAAAGAAAGGTTGACGATTTATACAAGCTTTACTTTATGGCGGAGCGGCTGGGCGAGGAGTTCGACGCGGTTATCTCGGGCGTGACGGCTTTCGGCGTGTTTGCCGAGCTTGACAACACCGTCGAGGGGCTTATCCCCTTGGAAGATTTGCCGAAAGACAACTACGTTTATTATGAAGATAAGTTTACCCTTGCGGGCTCAAAATTCACTTTTAAGCTCGGCGGAAAGGTGAAAGTCAAGGTTGCCGACTGCGACCTTGGAAGAATGAGGGTTCTTTTCAAACTTATCGTCTAAAAATTTGCTTTTTTCGGGTTTATAAAGGTATAATTGAGTTATGCAGCAGATTGCTTACAACAAGTACGCTCTTTACGAATATTTCGTTCTGGAAAAATTCGAGGCGGGAATAGTTCTGGAGGGCGCGGAAGTCAAGCAGCTTCGTCAGGGAAACTGTAATTTAAAGGACAGTTTCTGTCTTCTTCGCGGTGGCGAGCTGACCCTGAAAAACCTGCATATACCCGTTTACGACAAGGCGGGGGCTTTCTCGACCAAGGACAGCAAGCGTGACAGAAAGCTTTTAATGCACAAGTCTGAAATTGCGCGACTTGCGGGCAAGGTGAACGAAAAGGGTTACACTATCGTGCCCATTTCGCTGTATTTTTCGGGCGCGCTCGTAAAAGTCGAAATCGCGCTCTGCAAAGGCAAGCAGAATTACGACAAAAAGCGCACCATTGCCGAACGGGACCAAAAACGCGCGTTGGACAGGGAAATTAAAAATTACAAATAAAATCAAGCGCGTTTTTTGATTTTGCACGCGCAATCGCACGTTATTGTGACAAAGCTCGGCAAAACCAATTTCAGCGCGTTGGACAGGGAAATTAAAAACTACAAATAATTACGAGGGAAGAGATTATGGATAACTACAAGTTAGACACTTTATGCGTGCAGGCGGGGTATTCGCCCAAGTCGGGCGAGGCGAGAATACCGCCAATAGTCCAATCGACGACGTATTTCTACCCTAAAACGCAGGATATGGCGGACCTGTTCGACCTAAAAAGCGACGGTTACTTCTACTCCCGCCTTGCCAACCCCACGGTTGCCGCGTTCGAGGGTAAGGTCGCGGCTTTGGAGGGCGGCGTCTGCGCAATAGGTTGCGCTTCGGGAATGTCGGCTATATCCCTTGCGGTTTTCACGGTCGCAGGCTCGGGCGACAACGTCGTTGCCTCCTCGGCAATCTACGGCGGAACTTATAACCTGTTTTCGACCACGCTTCCAAAGCTTGGAATAGAGTGCAGGTTCTTCGACCCCGACGCTCCCGCAGACGACATAGACAAACTTATCGACGGCAAGACTAAAATGATTTTCACCGAAACCGTCGCAAACCCTGCTATCGTCGTTCTCGATTTCGAAAAAATCGCTAAAATCGCACAAAAACACGGCGTTCTGTTTGCCGTTGACAACACGCTTGCAACGCCAATACTTTGCAGACCCAAGGAATGGGGCGCAAACCTTGTTATTCACTCCTCTTCCAAATACCTTGACGGACACGCGGCGGCGCTGGGCGGGGTTATCGTCGATTTGGGGAATTTCGGTTTCGAGGGCAACAAACGCTACCCCGCATTCAACGAGCCCGACGAAAGCTATCACGGGCTTGTCTATGCAGATTTACCCGTTGCGTTCGGCACAAAGTGCCGCGCGCAGATGATGCGCGACTTCGGCGCGATTATGAGTCCGCAGAACGGATTTATATCGTACATAGGTTGCGATACGCTGGCGCTGAGAATGGAGCGGCACTGCGAAAACGCGAAAAAGATTGCTTTATTCCTTAAAAATCACCCCAAAATCGAATGGATAAACCACCCCTCTTTGCCCGACAACAAGTACCACAAGCTTGCTATGAAGTATATGCCTGACGGGCAGGGCGGAATGATGAGCTTCGGAATACGCGGCAGTGTGGAAAAGTGCGCAGTATTTATGGAAGCTTTGAAACTGATTACTCAGGAAACGCACGTCGCCGACGTGAGAAGCTGCGTTCTGCACCCCGCTTCCACCACTCACAGACAGCTTTCCGAAGAAGATTTGAAAGCCGCAGGCGTACCGCACAACCTTGTGCGACTTTCCGTCGGCATTGAAAACGCAGACGATATTATCGCCGACTTAAAGCAAGCGTTAGAAAAGGTGTAAATTAAATGCCGATAGTCATTGACAAAGACATACCCGCCTATAAAATTTTGACGGGCGAGAGAATATTCGTTATGGATAAGGAACGGGCGGTGTCGCAGAATATCCGCCCTATCGAGATTGCGATTTTGAACCTTATGCCGACGAAAGAAACGACCGAAACGCAGTTTATGCGCCTGCTTTCGAATTCGCCGTTGCAGGTCAATATCACACTTATCAAGACCTCGACTTACAGCGCGACGCACGTGGATAAAAGCCATCTGGACCGCTTCTATAAGACGTTTACCGAGGTCAAGGGGCGGAAGTTCGACGGTATGATAATAACGGGCGCACCGCTCGAAAATATGGCTTTCGAAAAGGTCAAATACTGGAAAGAACTGCAAGAAATTCTCGACTGGACGAAGTCGAACGTTACTTCCACTATCTTTATCTGCTGGGGCGCGCAGGCGGCGCTGTACCATTTTTACGGCATAAAAAAGCACTCCTTAAAAGAGAAGTGCTTCGGCATTTTCGCGCACCAACGCATTCGCGACGGCGTTGCCGAGCCGCTTATGCGGGGAATTTCTGACGAGTTCCATATGCCGCACTCCCGCCACACTATAATTTACGCGAAGGACATTCTGCACGTCAACGAGCTGAAAATTCTTGCGTATTCGAAAAAGGCGGGCGCATCCATAATAAAGAGCACGGACAACCGTCAGGTGTTCGTCACGGGACATATGGAGTACGACAGGAATACCTTGAAAACCGAGTACGAGCGCGACAAAGCGGCGGGGCTGGACATCAAGCCGCCCGTCAACTATTTTGCGGACAAGGACTTGAACGAAGTCAAAATGAACTGGACTTCTACCGCCAATCTGTTTTACATAAACTGGCTTAACTATTACGTTTATCAGGTTACGCCTTACGACATTTCGGAAATCGAAGCTTGAAAAAAGCCCGTTGCGCAAAGTTTTTGCGCAACGGGCTTTTTATATTCAATCAATCGAATTCGTAAAAATTCATCTGAGAGGTAACGTCCACGTCCGTCGAATTGCCGCCACGGGAAACGGTTATTACTATCCCGTACCCCTCGCGGGCGGAAAGCAAAGCGTCCTGCAAGTGGTAAAGACGGCTTACCGGCCTGTTCTCTATTACGTTGCCGCCGTTGTCGGTTATTTTTACGTGCTTTATAACGTCTCCCTGCTTTAAGCCGTTTGCGTCCTGCTGCATTACGACTTTCTCGTTTATGACTGCACGTAAGTTTTCGTTATCCCAAGACGTAGCGCAACTAACCGCCTTAACTTCTATCTTTGCAGAAGTTGCGGGCGAAGTCTGTTCGAGATAAGTGAAGTCTTCCATAACCACGAAGTGCGCGCGGTCCAACTTAGCGTTGTGCGAATCGAAGCCGTTCTTCTCGTAACCGTCGCGCATAAGCAGGTAAAGGCGCCTTACTATGCTTACGGGTATTGCGTTATTCATTGCGTCTATATCGTCGATAATAAAGCCGTATTCGTCCTCTTCGTCGCCCGACTTTGAGTTGATAAGCGCAACTATTTCGCCGCGTCCGTTGAAAAGCGCGCCGCCCGAGTTACCCTCGTTGACTGCCGCGTCCGTTCTGAGGACGGTATAGCACCTGTAATAGCTTTCACTGTTCGCGTATCTGTCGGAAAGGTTAAGCGCGATAACTTCCCTGTCCTTGGTGATTATTCCGCTCGTTGCGGACAAGCCGCAGCCCTCGGCGTTGCCGACCGTGTATACCTTTTCGCCGAGATAGATATCGTCCTCCGCAGAAAACTGCGCCGCAATTGCGCTACTGTTTTTAATCAGGTCACTGCCCGTAACCTTTAAAAGCGCGACGTCGTAGGTAATCGAAGCGCCTATAACCGACGCGGAAAACCTGCTGTCCTCGTCGTAAAAATCGCCGTCCTGACCGTAAAGGTAGCAGTATACGTTTTGCGAGTACAACTCGCTTGATGAGTCGTTATATACGACGTGCGCGTTTGTTAAGATATACGCGTCGCCCGCTTCCTTATCCAAATCGACGATTACGCCCGAGCCGAGGGCGGTTGTCGTGCCCGCCTGACCGTAGCTGCCCCTTATATTGAACGAAGCGGCAATCGACACCGCCGACATCAAAGAACGGTTGATACTTGCCTGATAGTTAATAGCGTTTTCAACTTCTTCCGAAGTATAATTGAGGTAATCGTGAAGAAATTCTTCTATGCTGTAATCTTCGCCGTGAACCGATTTAGCCATTTCGTAATAATCGTAGACGGAAGCGTTTTGACCGTCCTTTCCGTCTCTGCCGTCGGCGCCCTGCGTTACAAAGCAACCGCTAAACAACGCTGTTGCGGAAATTGCCGCCGCCGCTATACAAGCTATACGTTTTTTCATACTGCTCCTTTATTTATAATTCTATTCCGTTTGATTTTAATAAAACTCTTGCCGTATCCACGCTGTCGACGCCGTGCAGGTTCTTGACGGGCGCGAACTCCTTTTCGCGCTCGACTTCGTAAGCTAAACAACTGCCCATCATTTTGACCATATCGACGACCAACGTTTCGAACTTGTAACCGCAAGGTTTTTCGGGGGTTATCCTCTCCCCGTTCTCTACGTGCGCAATTGCCTTTTTCGCAAGGTGATACGGAAGCTTGCCGGAAAACGTGCCGTCGAGTTTATTTACGTTGAAAAGATAATTCAAAGTAACGCCGTAACGGTACAAAAGTTCGCCGTCAACACGCTCGGTTTTGAGGTTTTCGGGCATCTCGAAGTACTCTAAAACCGTAGGATTGCCGTCCTCGTTGCAAAGGACGCCGACCTTTTCTTCGGGGCAGGTTTTGGAAACGACTTTCGCGCCGCAACCGCAACCCTTTAAAACTGTCGCGCCGATAAACGCGGGGTCGCACATCTTCTGCAAGACGTTGTCTACGCTGTAAACGTTCAGCCATTCGATTTTTTCTTTTTCCAGAACGGTTTTCAGCCCGCCGTTTACAAGCGACGAATACCAGCCGCCGTTGCCGTTTGACGCGAGTGAAACTCGGTGCTTTTCGTCCAGAAATACTTTGCCGTACAAGTCGCAGGTAGGCGCGACGTCCTGAACGTAAAAGTGAACGTATTCGCACGGGTAGCCGAAGTAATTATTGTCTTTGAAAAATTTTACCGTAACTTCGTTATTCTGCGCGCCCGTCATTATGAACAGGTGGAAGTGCCTGCCCGCCCTTTCCGCCACGGAAAGAACCTCTTTCATCTGCAACGCGAAAATAGAAACGCTACGGCTCTCGCCCATATCGTAAGTGCCTTTCGGCCCGTCGTAGCCGAGCCGCGAGCCCTGTCCGCCGGCAAGCAAAACAGCCGCGACTTTGCCGTTTTTCAGAAGTTCGAGCCCTGCGGCTTCGAACTCTTTAAAGCAGATTTTTGCGTCCGCAACGGTTACGGCTTCCACGGGCGTTATTTTGCCAAGCGGTCTAGGCTTGCTTCCGATATTTTGCAAAACCGAAAAATCGGCGCTTTCGATGTCTTTTAAAAGTCGGAGTTTTTCCGCTTCGGAAAGCTCTTCGTAATATTTTAAAAGCTGAAGCTGACCTATTTCGTCTAAATATTCTTTTGCCCTTTCGTAATTCATATTAAAACCCGAACGTGAAAATTTGGTTAAAAACTGTGAAAATTTATGTATTTATTATATAGTATAGGCAATTTAAAGTCAATAAATTTGTAAAATTTGCACCAATGTATTGAAAACGTCGTAAAAAAGGTGTATAATATATAAGATTAATAAGGAGGAAATTTTATGTTTTGTACGGAATGCGGCGAAAAGCTTACGCTTATGTTTGCCAGCGGCGAGGGGCTTGTGCCTTACTGCAAGTCTTGCGGGCAGTTCCGCTTCGCCCAATTTGCGACTGCCGTAAGTATGGTTGTCACCAACAGAAACAAGGATAGAATTTTGCTTGCAAAGCACAAGGGGCAGGACGATTATATTTTGCTTGCCGGTTACGTTAAAAAGGGCGAAACTGCGGAAAAGGCGGTTACGCGCGAATTCAAAGAAGAAACCAAGCTGGACACGGTAAAATACAAATATCTGTCCTCCCGCTATCACGAGCCGAAGAACGTGCTTATGCTGTGCTATCTGTCTATGGCGGAGGACGGCGAACCCGTAATCGACGAAAAGGAACTTGAAAGCGTAAAGTGGTTCACTTTCGACGAGGCTTTGGAAGCGATAAAAAAAGATTCTACGGCGGAGATGTTCTTAAAAAGCGCGCTTGCCGAAATTAAAAATTTTAAGTGAGGTAAAAAATGAAATTACTTATTATTAGCACCGGCGGCTGGGTCGGCATCGGCGTTGCCGCGGCGGTAGTTCTGATACTTATCATCTGGTTTATCGTTACGTACAACAAGTTCGTTAGTTTGGGAACGAACTGTGACGACGCGTTTTCCGGCATAGACGTGTATCTTAAAAAGAGGTTCGACCTTATCCCCAACCTTGTTGAAACGGTTAAGGGATACGCTAAGCACGAAAGCGAAACCTTTGCAAAGGTTACAGAAGCGCGCGCCAAGGCGATGAGCGCTACCACCGTAAGCGAAAAAATTGCGGCGGATAAAGAATTGACCACCGTTTTACAGGGATTCAGGAGAGTAACCGAAAACTATCCCGAACTGAAAGCCAATACCAACTTCCTCGATTTGCAAGCCCAACTCAGAAACATCGAAAACGAGCTTGTTAACGCGAGAAAGTATTACAACGCTTGCGTCAGGGAACTGAATAAGAAAATCAGGTCTTTCCCCTCTCTTATCGTTGCAAAGATGATGAAAGAGGAAAAGCGCGAATTCTTTGCGGTGGAAGCGCCCGAAGAAAGACAGAACGTGAAAGTGCAATTCTAATAAAAAATCAATTAACGGCGCGGTTGCGCCGTTAATTCGTAAAAGGGAATTATGAAAGAATTAAAATTTAAACCGTATCTGACCGTCCTTGCGGTACTTGCGCTGACGGTATTATGCCTTGCGGCGGGTTTTTGTTTCTCTGCGAAAACCGCAAGCGCAGTCACGGGCGACAGGCATTATAACCACACCTATTTATCGGGTTATGCGGTCGAAATGGATATAAACAGCGACCGCTCGATTTCGGTAACCGAAGATATAACGGTATATTTTAACTACAATTCAGGGTTTATCCGCGATATCCCCGTAAACGGCGGCGAAGTGATAAAAAATATTTCGGTATCCGAAATAAAAAACGGCTCGCCCGTTTCCGTGTATTACGATGTTTTTTCCGAGGACAGCAGATTCGTTTCGATTGACATAGGCGACTCTTCGCGCAAAAACGACGAGCATACATACAGAATATCTTACGATTACAATCTTACAAAGGCGCAGGAAGGCAACAACCTGCTTGCCCTTACCCCTATCGGCAGCGGTTGGGACTGTGAAATAGAAAACGTTTCCGTAACGCTGAAACTGCCCGAGGGATACGTTGCGGGAAGCGTTGAGTGCTTTAAGCAAAGCGTAATCGGTACCCCGACCTCATTTCCCGTCAGCGAAACGACTGAAAACGGCAGAACGGTTCTGCGTACCGCCGTAGAATATATGGACGGCTCGTGGGAGTCGTTAAGGTTCGATTTGGAATTTGCCGACGGCGCGCTTTCGACGTATTTCGACTTTACGCCTTTTTACTTCGTAATCGTCGGCGCGGTTCTTCTTATACTGATAGTTTTATTAAAGCTGTTTTGCCTCAATAAACAGAGCCTTACCCCCGTCGTCAACTTCGAAGCGCCCAATAAAATGGACCCGCTTATGATGGGAAAGCTTATCGATAACAAAATCGATAACGAGGATGTCACATCGATGATTTACTATTGGGCGGACAAGGGCTATATAAAAATCAACCTCGACAACCAAAGCGACCCCTCGATTATAAGAATCGTCAAGAACTTGCCCGAGGGCACGCCCGCTTACGAAGTTATTATGTTCAACGAGATGTTCAAAGGGTTTGACGTAATACAGCCGAGTTCGCTCAAATACACTTTTTACAGGACGATTGACCGCGTTTCGGCTATGGTGAACGCACAGACGAAAAATCTGTACAGCCGCAACAGCACGTGGCTTGCTTTTATTTTTACAGTGCTTTCGGGCTTTATATTAGGGCTTGCTCCTCTCGTTCTGGCTCTTACGCAGATTTCGTTTACCTATCTTATATTTGCGCCGTTTATTTCAATAGTGCCGATGATTTTCGTATACGTTTTCGGCCTGGGCGTCAAATATAACAGTCTAAAATCAAACAAGGGCGTAAAAATCGGTATGACGGCGGCAATGGCTGTAATAAGCGCGGTATTCGTGCTGGCTTATACGTTATTCGTGCCGTCGCACATTCTCGGAATTATCCCGAAACTTATTTTAAGCGTAATTGCTTGCGCTATGACGGCGGCTTCAACACTGCTTGTCAGCAGAACGAAAGAATACACCGAGCAGCTTAACGAAATAGTCGGGTTCAGAAACTTCATTACGCTTGCCGAGAAAGACAGGCTGGAAAAAATGCTAGAAGAAGACCCCGAATTTTACTATCACATTCTGCCCTATGCGCAGGTTCTCGGAGTTTCCGATAAGTGGGAAGAGAAATTCAAGGACATAACCGTTCAACCCCCTCAATGGGCAAATTCTTCGTCGGGCGCGTTCGTCAACTTCTACGTTTTCAACAGCGTTATGCGCGCTTCGATGGCAAGTATGCGGTCGGATATGGTTTCCCGCCCCTCGTCCTCAGGGTCGTCGGGTGGCGGTCACGGCAGTTTCGGAGGGTCGTCGGGCGGCGGTCACGGCGGTGGCGGCGGCAGGTTCCGCTAATAAACTTTCCGTTTAATAAGCTAAGCGGCGCGGGCAATTGTCGAAGTCCCCATAGGGAGTTTTTCCACATAAGTATAGATAAGTATAGCGCACTTACCTTGGAAGCAAGGCAGTGCGCTTTTGCTTTACTTGTTCATTTAATTGTTGTATAATAACAGAGCTATAAACAGTAATTTGGCGTTGCAAAAAGGAGAATGACAATGAAAGATAAAGAAATGACTTTTGAAGAAAAGTTGAACGTAATGAAAAAATTAGGACTTCAAAAAGAATGGGCGAAGTGGGAATTGAAACAGGAAAACGAATATTTTGCCGTTCTTCCTTCTTTCCGCTTTTTGAAGCCGATTAGCGACCACCTTGAATTTCATAGGGGCGGCTTTGCGAATATGATAAAAAAATATCAAGAGCAGGGCGAGCTTGACGAAAGATTTCCCGAAGTATCCGCTTTGATAAAAGAAGGCGCTTCGATAGAAAGCATAGAAAAGTTTGCGTTTGAAAGAGTGCAAGAAGCCGTCGAGTGCATTTTGTACCAACTCGGCGACCAGGAGTCCGCAGAATGCGCAGACGTGTTTGACGAGATAGATTGTTCAAAAATAAAAAAGATGCGCCTTATGGAAATCAATGACGACGGAACGCCGACAGGTCGGCGCGCCGTTGAGCTTCACGGAAAAATTCCGTTTTCCGATATGGAAGATTGACCGTGTTTTTGCCTATTAAATAATATAATATTATTACGATAAATTTCAATTTAGCTTACTTAATTACAAGCATAAAGAACTCTCGAACAAATTGTTCGAGAGTTCTTTATCGTTATTCGTTTTTTCGTTTCCTATTGGAAGTGAGCTTTGCCCGCGCCGTTTTATATTTATTTTGTTAAAAAATTTGTGTGATTAGCCGAAATTCAGCGAAAATTTACTATTCGGCTTCTACGCTTATTCTTATTTTTGCGGATATGCCCTCTAAAAGCTTTAAATCTATGTCGTACTCGCCGATAGCTTTTATAGGCGAGGGGACGACGATTTTCTTTTTGTCGATATCGTAGCCGGCGGTTTTTAATGCGTCGGCAATGTTCGCGCCGGTGACGGAGCCGAAAGTTTTGCCAGCTTGACCCGTCTTGATTTTTACGGTGAATTTCTTGCCGTCAATATCTTTTGCAAGCGCGCGGGTCGCCTTAATCTCTTCTGCTTTGTGATATTCCGCCGCTGAATTTTTCTGTTTTAAATCGTTCAACTTCGAAGCTGTAGCCGCTTCCGCAAGTCCTTTTTTTATTAAAAAGTTGCGGGCATAGCCCTCGTTTACCTCGACAACTTCGCCTTTTTTGCCCTGCCCTTTTACGTCTTGAAGTAAAATAACTTTCATTTTTACACCTCTTTTAATATATTTTAACGCTGAAAGGACGGTTTGTCAAGGGCGGCGCATATTTTAACCGTTTCGGCACAAAATAATGACGGAGGTTATTTTATGGAAAACGTTAATTACGGCATAGCTTGCGACGTAGCAACCTGTAAGTACAACCACCGCGGCTGCAACTGCACGCTCGAACATATCAAGGTCGGCTGCACTTGCAATCAGGTGGACTGCACTTGCTGCGAAAGCTATTCTGAAAAGGTCTAACGCATCAAAACGGATACGTTTATGTACTTTTCGGATAGGGT
>CAJTVA010000034.1 GCA_910579585.1 uncultured Christensenella sp. | reverse complement strand
GCACTTTCGGTTATCTAGGATAAGGGAAGTCATAATCCGTCAAACCCAAAATGTAATCGGTTGAAGTTTTATAAAGTTCGGAAAGTTTCGCAAGGCACAAAAGCGGAAGCTCTCTTATTCCGCTTTCGTATTGCGAATACGTGTTTTGCTTTATATTCAAATAATCTGCAATGTTTTTTTGTGTGTAATTGTTTTCTTGACGCAATTCTTTTAGTCTTAACTTCATAAAAATTATTTTGAATTATCTCATTTCAAGATATTGACAAATATCTCAAAATGAGATACAATTGCTGTACAATATTATTTTTCAAAGGAGAATTTTATGAAAAAACTTACAAAAATTTTTGGTCTTGTTTTAATTGCGGCTTTGACCGTAATTATTGCGGTGTGCGCGGCGGCTTGCGGTGACGGCGAAAAGCGAGAAGAGTGGGAAATTTACGCGGGCACCTACAAGTTCAGCAAAATGGAAATGACCATTCAGGGCTCGGGAATTAACCAATCTGTGACGATAAATGCCGGTGAAAGCTACGCAGGATTATCGTATACGGAAGATACGATGGTTATCGAACTTAAACCGGACGGAAAAGCGACAATAAGTTCTTCGATTTCAAGTATAAAAAGTGAAGCTAATCTGACCTGGCGGGTTGAGGACGGGAAACTTATTTTCCCTGAAACGACTACAACAGGTATGGATATGACTATTTCGGAAAACACTATTGAATACGGTATGACTTTGTCGGTATCGGGTATGACTACGACAAGTAAATATATTTTAGAAAAAGTTTAATAAAAAAAATATTGGCCGCGGCGGTTTTCAAAAACCGCCGCGGTTTTTTTTCGTGCAAAAAAACATAAAAGCGGGACGGGCTTAATAAATATAAAACATAACCCGAAAGCGGTTGAAATTCAATTTGGGTTTCGGCGCGGCGGGGAAGAAGTTTTCGACAAAAAAACAATTATTTGTATAAAAGCAGTCAAATTCAGCGTTTTGCGGTCTGCTAAAATCGGAGAGTAAGTTGATACATACCGTTAAATTCAGAACTGTTATTTTCTCGCTAGCGGCTACGGTGCTTGTTACTGTTTTAAGCATTTCGGTCTATTTTACAGGTGCGTTCGCAGTCTTTTACGGCAACACGCCGAGGCTTATACCCATTTACTGCGTGGAGCGGGAGGAAAAGGTTTGTTCGATAACTTTCGACTGCGCCTGGGGAACCGAGTACACCGACGAAATTTTAAAGGCGCTTAAAAACTGCGACGTCCGCGCGACGTTCTTTATGGTCGAGTTCTGGACTGAAAAATACCCCGAGTTCGTCAAAAAAATCGACGAAAGCGGTTGCGAAATCGGCACGCACTCTTCGACTCATTCGTATATGAGCAAGCTGAACGCCGAGGGGATAAAGAAGGAGCTTTCGACCTCTTCCGAAGCGATACAAAACGTCACGGGTAAGAAAGTGGAGTTGTTCCGTCCGCCATACGGCGACTATGACGACGAGCTTATAAAAACGGCTTCGGAAACGGGCTTTTACACCATTCAGTGGGACGTCGACAGTCTGGACTGGAAAGATTTATCGGCTTCCGATATCGCGATGCGGGTCATCAACGGCGTGAAAAACGGCTCTATCATACTTATGCACAACAACGGACTTCACACTGCGGAAGCGGTGCCTATCATACTAGAAACGCTGAAAAACAGGGGCTACTCTTTCGTGCCCGTAGGCGAGTTAATCTTGCGTGAAAACTACGTCATAGACGGTACGGGAATGCAGAAGCAGGCAAGCTGAAAACCTTGTTATTTGCGGCATATATAGGGGTCAATCGAATTTTTACAGGGAAAAACAATTTTTGGAGGCATATATGAATTACAGTACGGAAAAAAACAACAAGGTCTACATCTACGGTGAAATCGTGTCGGAGGCGGTCTTTTCACACGAGGTCTACGGAGAGGGGTTCTACGAATTGCAGGTCAAGGTTATGCGCCTTTCGGGGCAGGCGGACATTCTGCCCGTTACCGTTTCGGAGCGGATTATGACCGAAGATATGCACGTCGGCGGATTTATCTGCGCGCTGGGGCAGTTCCGCTCTTACAACAAGCTCGAGGACGGGAAATCACGCCTTATGCTTACGGTATTTATAAGGGAACTTCTGGACACGCAACCCGGCAAAAACCCCAATTCCATCGTTCTTTCAGGGTATATCTGCAAGCCGCCCGTATACCGCACCACGCCGTTCAACAGGGAAATCGCCGACCTTTTAATCGCGGTCAATCGCAGTTACAATAAGTCAGACTATATTCCCGCGATTGCCTGGGGCAGAAACGCGCGCTTCGTAAGGAATCTTGCAGTGGGCGACAGGGTTGCGCTTTCGGGCAGGATTCAGTCCAGAGAATATCAGAAAAAGCAACCTGACGAGAGTTTCGTTACTATGACGGCTTACGAGGTTTCTATTTCGAAGCTTGCGGCTTTCGATGACGAAACGGACTTCGACATCGACGAAGAGTTTGACCTTTACTCGACTCCGCACGCATATCAGAACAACGACTGATATTGATTTTCGGCAATTTGCGCCGCACGGAAAGTGCGGCGTTTTTCTTTATAAGAAAAAAATATTCAAGCCGCCGTTTTTTTGCTTGCAAATTTGAAATTGCGTACTATAATAAAACCCGAATATGGGAAAGAGTAAAACGGTCAACTTAACAAGCGGCAACGTATGGAAAACTTTGCTTTTGTACTGTCTGCCGCTTTTCGGAAGCGCGCTTGTGCAACAGCTTTATTCGCTTGTGGATTTGCTGGTCGTGGGCAACTTTGCCAAAGAGGGCGCGCTGGCGGTGGACGCAATAGGAAACGCGACGGTAATTATAAACATTCTGCTCGCTTTTGCGCTTGGCGCCAACGGCGGGTGTTCCGTAGTGGTGGCAAGGCACTTCGGCGAAAACGACTTCAAGAAGGTGCGCGAAACGGTCAACACTTCGCTGATTTCGGCTTCGGTGCTCTGTGCGGCGATTATGGCGCTTGGCTTCGGGCTGGGAAACGTTTCTTTGAGTGCGCTGGGCGTTCACGGTAATTATTTCGACGACTGCCTTGAATATCTCTATATCTATATAGGCTCGTTGCCGTTCGTATTTTTGTACAATCTGGGTTGCGGAATTTGCTCGGCTTTGGGCGACAGTAAAACTCCGTTTATCTTCCTTGCGATATCCTCGGTTATGAACGTTGGGCTGGATATATGCTTTGTTTACCTGCTTCACTGGGACGTCGCGGGCGCGGCTTGGGCGACGTTTATTTCGCAGGCGGTATCCTGCGCTTTGACGCTTTTCGTGCTGATGAGAAAAGTGCGTTCGATAAAGTCGGAAGAAAAGCCCAAGGCGTTCGATAAAAGACTGTTAAAGGAGTTGACCGTAGCTTCCGTGCCCATAATATTACAGCAGAGTTTCGTGTCGGTCGGGAACTTTTTCGTCAACCGTTGCATAAACGGGCTTGACGAACGCGGAGACGCAACAACGGGTTTTACGACGGCGTTCAAAGTGGTTGTAGTTGCGACGATGAGCGTAGTTGCGATGTCGAACGGGTTTTCGAACTTTGCGTCGCAGAACCGGGCGGCCGGGCAGTACGGCAGGGTGCGGAAAGGCTTCTGGATAATGCAACTTTATGCTATGGCGATAACTTTGGTTTTTGTCGCAACGTTCGTGTCCTGCCCCGAATTTTTGACACGGCTGTTTATACAGCAAGATAAATTAAACGATATTGCCTTAGGTTATTCCGTGCAGTACCTGAAGATTGTGTCCTGTTTTTTGCCCGTCGTGTCGGTGAAGATTGTTTCCGACAGCGCTGTGCGTGGTTGCGGCGGGAACCTCGGTTTTACTGTAAGCACCTTTACCGACTTACTATTAAGGGTAATTTTAGTTTACATTCTTGTTGCGTGTGGCTGGGGATTTTCGGGCGTGTGCTGGTCGTGGGCTATCGGTTGGAGCATAAGCGCCTTTATAGCTTCGGGTTTTTGGGCTTTGATGGTCAAAAAGCTGAAAAAGGAGCAAACCCGCGCCGACCTTGCGGATAAGGAAGTAACTGACAGCGTGCCGAACGTTGATATTAATTGACATTCAGCGCGCGTTGTGTTATTATATTAGAGTAAGATTAAGACACTATAGGAAGAAACTATGCATCCTGAACCTTTATTTTATATTTTCGGACAAGGAGTGTACGCCTACGGCATTTGTATGGCTGTGGGTATTATCGCTTGTTTCGGTTTTTTGCTGTTCACGCTGTGGTACAAAAAGTTTAACGAGCAAGCTACCGACGCAGTGCTTATTATCGGCGTGTTGGGAACGGCTTTCGGCATTTTTATGGCTATGCTCGTTCAGTCGATATTGAACTACGCAGCGAACCCCGAGGGAGGCTTCCGTCTTGCGGGTATGACCTTTATGGGCGGACTTATCGGCGGCGTTACAAGCTTTCTTGCCGTATGGAATTTGTATGTTTACGTCATTGCGCGCCGTACGAAAATTAAGCTTCTGCAATACAATATGAACGCGGGGCTTACGGACGCGTTGCCCTTCATACCTATAGGAATTGCTATCGCGCACGCTTTCGGGCGGTTGGGCTGTCTTATGGCGGGCTGCTGCTACGGCGTCGAAGCCGAGTGGGGCTTGCAGTGCGCGGCGCCGCACGGCTATACGTTGCCCGTCAACGTGGTGCCCACGCAGCTTTTCGAAATGTGCTTTTTGCTTGTGCTTGCGGGGGTGATGGCTCTGCTTTATTTCCGCTTTAAGTTCAATTACAACTTTGGAGTTTACGCGATTGCCTACGGTATATGGCGCTTTATAATAGAATTTTTCCGCGACGACGACAGGGGAGCGCTCATCCTTGGGTTACAGCCCTCGCAGTTCTGGTCGATACTGATGGTGCTTATCGGCGTGGGATATTTCTTCCTGCAATATTACTTACTTAGAAAGCTTATGAAGCACCCCGAACTTCAAGCGAAAAAAGAAAAAATCACCTCGGAATTGGTGCCTATTGTCGGAGAAACAATAATAATCGACGAAGATGGCGTGGAACTTCTTTCTAACGGTGCTGATAAGCCCGTAGAAAGGCTTACTGGTCCAGCTGAAAGACCTTATCTTGCCGAGGCTGAAATCAGCAGAATAGTGCCCGGTGAAAAGGAAACTTCCGAAACCGAGCTTAATGAGAAACCTACGGATGAAGGAGAAGTATGAAAAGTCAGAGCGTTGTAACCGATTTGAGAAGAAAAGTTTTTACGGCTGTGGCGCGCGTCGCTTACGAATCGGATAATCCCGCAAGCGACTTGGAGGAAATTCCTTTCCTTATTACACCCGACGAAGAACCCAAATACCGCGAAAGTATTTACCGTGAACGGCAGATTGCTTCCGAAAGGGTGCGGCTTGCGATGGGACTTTCGCTAAGACCCGCAAACAGACCTGTACATATCACGGCGGGCGTGGACAAAAGCACGATTGCCGACAAGTACTACGAACCGCCCCTTATGCAGGTTATTCCTTCGGCGTGCGACGCCTGCCCCGATAACGAGTATGTTGTTTCAGACCAGTGCAGAAACTGCGTTGCGCACTCGTGCATAAAGAGCTGCCCCAAAGGCGCGGTTTCAATCGTGAACGGCAAGGCTTTTATCGACCAAAGCAAATGTATAAAGTGCGGCAGGTGCAAGGCGGCTTGCTCTTACGATGCAATCGCCAGACACATTCGTCCTTGCGCTCAGGCTTGCGGGGTCAAAGCAATTTGTTCCGACCCCTACGGCAGGGCGCATATAGATAACGATATCTGCGTGGCTTGCGGACAGTGTATGTCTGCTTGCCCGTTCGGCGCAATTGCCGATAAATCTCAAATATATCAGCTTATACAGGCGATTAAACAGGGCGACGAGGTTGTTGCGGCGGTTGCGCCTGCAATCGTCGGGCAGTTCGGCGCAAAAGTAACGCCGGGTAAAATGAAATCGGCGCTGCTTGCGCTCGGCTTCAAGGACGTTTACGAGGTCGCCGTCGGCGCGGACGTCGGCTGTATCGCCGAAGCGCACCACTATGTGAACGAGGTTGCGACGGGTAAGCTTCCGTTCCTTTTCACAAGCTGTTGCCCCGCGTGGGCGGTGCTTGTCAAAAAGCAGTTCCCCGACCTTGCAAGCGAGGTTTCCCAAGAGTTGACGCCTATGGTTGCGACGGCGCGTTCGATTAAGGTCAAGCGCCCTAACGCACGCGTTGTGTTTATCGGACCTTGCGCCGCTAAAAAACTTGAAGCCGCAAGAAGAACGGTAAGAAGCTACGTTGATTTCGTAATCACGTTCGAAGAGCTTGCGGGTATGTTCGACGCTAAAAACCTTAAACTTGAAGAGCTGGAAGAACTTCCCGTCAATTTACAGGCGACGGGCGCGGGGCGCGGCTACGCTTGCGCGGGCGGAGTTGCGAGCGCGATTGAAAGTTGCATAAACGAGTATTTTTCGGGCACCGAGGTCAAAATTCAGCACGCGGAGGGGCTGACCGATTGCAAAAAGGTTTTAACACTTGCAAAAGCGGGCAAGCTCAACGGATATATGATTGAGGGAATGGGTTGCCCCGGCGGTTGCGTTGCGGGCGTGGGAACGATTATCCCGCCCGAGCGCGCGAAGTTCGCTGTCGACCAGATTGTAAAGACTAGCGAACAACCTTTACCCGCCAAGGAAATGGAAGATTTGGCGGATAAGCTTACTAAAATGAATTGATGAAAGGGAAAAGCCCCGCGCCTTGCGGCGCGGGGCTAAAAAATTAGTTTCGGGGAATAATATATACGATGAGTGAGCACTTGTTCGATTTAGCAATAATAGGCGGCGGGCCTGCTGGCGTTTCCGCGGCGATAAACGCGAAAATATTGAATAAAAGCGTAATTTGGTTTGCGGCTGACGCTGTTTCGAAGAAAGTCGCGCGGGCGGAGCTTATTAAAAATTACCCCGCGCTTCCCGATATTACGGGCGAAGGCTTGGCAAACGCTCTTAAACGTCACGCCGAAAGTATGGGGATAGAGCAGACCAACGAGGTTATTACGGGAGTTTACCCTACAAAAGGCAAGTTTCTGGTACTTGCGGGGGCTAAGGACTTCGAGGCAAAGACGGTTATTTTGTGCCTTGGGGTCGAAGCTCAAAAGCCTATAAACGGAGAAGAGCGGCTTTTGGGTCGGGGGGTAAGCTACTGCGCCACTTGCGACGGCTTTTTGTACAGGGGCAGGAAAATTGCTATTTATTGCACGGATAAGCGCTTCGAGGGCGAAATAGAATTTTTGTGCTCGGTTGCGGAAAAAGCGTATGTTATGCCGATGTACAAAAACTATGAAATCAAAGCTAAAAACGCAGAAATTATTTTAAAACAGCCTGAGGCGTTTGAGGGCGAAGACAGGTTTACCGCCGTTCGCTTTAAGGGCGGACATGTGGAAGCGGACGGGGTTTTCGTTTTGAAAACCGCAATTTCCCCCGCAACGCTTGTGCACGGGCTTAAAACCGAGGACGGGCATATTGCCGTCAACCGCAGAATGGAAACGAATATTGCGGGGTTGTTTGCGGCGGGCGACTGCACGGGCAGACCCTACCAATATATAAAAGCCGCGGGCGAGGGGAACGTTGCCGCGCATTCCGCAATAGAATATCTTGATAAAAACTAATCGACGCCCGTCGAGCGAATTGCTCGGCGGGCTAGCTTTATTCAATATCATTTTTTAAAATAAGTAAAATATCAGATAACTCTTTTTCCATTTTTCTAATAGTGTTTTGCATTTTTTCTCGACGTTCTTTAACTTGAATTTCGTACGGTTCCCAATAATTGCAATTATTTCGAACAATACTTCTGTTTTTTAATTTTCCACACAGTTCAGTGTTTATGCAGTGACCGCCAACATTTGTAAACCGCAAATTATTTATTGTATAGTGTTTAAGGAAAAATCTGCAATTGTTACAGTTTTTTTCAAATTCCATAAGTGCTCCTAAAATTCATAAAAAATTATTTTCAATGATTGAAATATTAATTATATTATTTCACACAAATGTGCTTATAAGAAAAATAATAGCGGTTTGCTATTAAAAAGTTTAAGCATAGTTTTTTCTTGCAATAAACCCGTTTAGGTGATAAAATAATTATATGAAATTTACCGAACTTACAATTCACACAACGAGCGAGGGTAGCGAGCTTATAGCCGATATTCTTTGGCGGTACACGAATTACGGAGTAGCTATTTCCGACGTTAAGGACGTTATCGCGTTGCAACAAAACAAAGTTATGTACTGGGACTACATCGACGAGGAGCTTTTAAGCGAGCGGCAGGACGTTCTTGTTAAAGCGTTCGTGCCCAAGGACGAAACGGCAAAGACCTTGCCCGAAATACGCGCCGATTTGGAGGTTCTTTCTTCGAACTGCGCGGGTCTGACTGCGCTCGGTTCCTTAGAGACGACCACGCGCGAGGTGGAGGGCGACGACTGGATTGAAATCTGGAAAACCCATTTCCGCCCCCTGCATATAGGCGAGCGCATTGTGGTGTGCCCCGAGTGGATTGCTTACGACAAAAAGCCGTGGGAAGAGGTGGTCAAGCTTGACAGCAATATGGCTTTCGGCACGGGCGAGCATGAAACGACGTCTATGTGCCTTAAACTTCTGCAACAGTATCTAACTCCGTCGAGCGTGTGCATAGACGTAGGTTGCGGTAGCGGAATTCTTGGTATTTCCGCAATTAAGCTCGGCGCGAAATACGCGTACCTCACCGACATTGACTACGTTGCCGTAGAGAGCGCGAAGCACAATTCGGAGATAAACGACGTTGCGGAAAAGGTTACGGTTGCGCACTCTAATCTTTTGGACGACGCCGATATAAAGGGCGACATTATGCTTGCGAACATCACTGCCGAAATTCTTTGCAATCTTGCGCCGTCTATCCCCAAAAATCTGAAAGCGGGCGGCACGCTGATTTTAAGCGGCATTATAGAAAGCCGTATTGAAACGGTGAAAACCGCGTTTTCGGCTCAGGGACTGAAACTTGACAAAACTTTGAAAGAGGGCGAGTGGTTCGCTTTATCGTTTAAATTATGAGTACGCCTAAAAGATTTTTTATCGAAAACTTAACGGACGACGAAACCGAAGTCTATCTTGACGGGGAAGAGTTTACCCACGCAAAAACCGTTTTACGGGTCGAAGAGGGGGCGGAAATCGTCCTTTTAGACGGCACGGGGAAAGAGTATTCCGCAATCGTCGCAAAAATCGAAAAACACCGTTTGTTGGCGCATATTACGGGGGTAAATGTTGGCGAGCGCGAGCCAAAAACTCCGATTTATCTTCTTTGCGGAGCCCTGAAAGGCGACAAAACGGAACTTATCGTACAGAAAGCGACGGAGCTTGGCGTAAGCAGGATAGGCGTTTTTTCTTCGGAGTATTGTTCGGCGTATATTAACGAAAACAAGCTTGAACGGCTCAGAAAAGTTGCAAGAGAAGCGGCGAAGCAGTGCTTGCGTTCGTGCGTGCCAAAAATCGAATATTTCAGCGACCTTAACAGTGCGTTAAAATCTGCGGACGGCTATGTGAACAAGCTTTTTGCGTGCGAGTTTTTAGAGCGTTCGTGCGGGGATATGTCGCGGTTAACGGGGGCAACGGCGGTTGTCGTCGGCAGTGAGGGCGGGTTTTCTCACTCCGAATACGGGCTTGCGTGCGACCTCGGTTTTGCGGGCATTTCTCTCGGCAGGCGTATACTCCGCGCCGAAACCGCGGCAATAGCCGTGTGCGCTTTGGCGGCGTTCGCATTGGGGGAACTTAAATGAGGGCGGTGGTTTTTACGCTCGGTTGCAAGGTCAACGAGGTTGAAAGCGCGTCGATTATGGCTTCCCTCGAACGGCTGGGTTGGGAGATTTCGGATAAACTCTCTTTTGCGGACGTGTACGTTCTTAATACCTGTGCAGTTACCAAAGAAGCCGAAAGAAAGAGCCGCCAGCTTGTTTCGCGCGCTAGGAAGTTCAACCCCGCCGCGCAGATTTTCGTCTGCGGGTGCGCTTCCGAAAAGGATGGCGAAGCTTATTTTGGGCGGGGCGTAACTTTTGTTTGCGGCGCAAGGAATAAAGAGGAAATTATTACTGAAATAGTCAGCCGTTTCGGCGGTGAAAATATCGGGCTTTTGTTCCCTAAACAGACAAAGACCCGCGCGTTTATAAAGATTCAGGACGGGTGCAATAATTTCTGTTCGTATTGCATAATTCCGTACTTGCGCGGACGGGAAAAATCGCGGAAAGTCGAGGATATATTGGGGGAAATCGCAAATTGCGACAGCCCGGAGGTCGTTTTGAACGGTATTAATATATCTTCTTACGGATACGAAAACAAGAATCTTTCCGACCTTATCCACGCCCTTTACGGGGTCGATAAGCGGTTGCGACTGGGTTCGCTCGAATGCAATATAATAAACGAAGAATTTCTGACTGCGCTTAAAGGTTTGAAGGACTTTGCGCCGCAGTTCCACCTGTCGTTACAGAGCGGTTCTTCCGCCGTGTTAAAGGCAATGAACAGGCACTACACCCGTGAGAAGTACGTAGAAAAGTGCCGACTTATCTATAAATTTTTCCCCGACGCGGCTATAACGACCGATATTATAGCAGGATTTGCGACCGAAACCGAAGCCAATTTTGAGGAAAGTATTTCTATAATCGGCGAAGTCGGGTTTGCGCGGGTGCACGCTTTTGCTTTTTCCCCGCGCGAGGGGACGGTGGCTTTCAAGCTGAAAGACTTGCCCGCTGAGGTCAAAAGAGAGCGTTTGCACAAGCTTTTAAAGGTGAGTGAAGAAGCGGCGCGAAATTACATAAAGCGGTTCTTATTTAAGCGCACGGACTTTATTGCGGAAGAGTTTTCCGACGGCTTTACAACGGGCTACACCACCAACTATATTAAGGTTTACGTGCCTTTGAAGCTTGATTCGGGCAAAAAGTACGAGGTGGAGTTAACCGAAATTTTCAAGGACGGAGCCTATGCGAAACTCTGAAAAAACTGCAAACGGGAAATCGGTCAAAGCTCGTGAAAGTTTAGTTTATTTTTTTAAAGAAACTTTCAGACCGCACTCGAAAGAGGAGTATGCGGAGGTTTTCACCCGCGGATTTCGCGGCGGCAGTGGACGCGACGTCGGCATCGAGGAAAGTACGGTCGGTGCGGATAAAGTGGTCGTAGCTACGGCGGCGCGGAAACTGCCTTGGCTTTATATGCGCGTGTTTGCGCTGAATTTTATAATTTTCTCGGTGCTTGCACTGACCTTTACTCTTGCAAGATATACTGCGGGGTACCTGACGGCGATTCTTTTCGGCGGGCTTTTATTCAATATTCCGCTTTTTATATTTTTTTACGAATTGTATCCCCGCCGCGATATAAGCCTTGTAAAGCTTGTTTCGGTGGTTTTGATTGGCGGAGTCGTGTCGACCGTGATAATTCTTTTCGGTTATGAGTTTATCTATTCGACCACGGAAGAGCCGAACCCTTGGATTTCTACGCTTTGGGTGGGATTCTGGGAGGAGTTTGTTAAAGGCGCGGTGGCGATTTCGGCGGTTGCACTTTTAAAAACAAAGAACCCGTTTGCTTGCTTTTTAATCGGCTTCGCCGTCGGAACCGGCTATTCTTTTGCGGAAGATATTGGTTATATTTACTCGCTTTCACGCTCGTACGGGGCTGCGTGGCTTGTGCTTACTTCGGTCGGTCGCGGGCTTTCCTGCGTGTGTTCGCACGCGCCTTGGACGGCGATAATCTGCTGGGGTTTTGCTAAGTTCAGAAAGCCGTTTTTAAATTTTAAATTTTACTTAACGGCGCTTGCAAGTATGGTATTGCACTACTTCGCCGACGTGCCGTTTTTTGACAAAAACCTCAATATATTACGGGGGGTAACCGTCGGTTGGGCTATTGAAGCGGTAGTTGTCGCGGCAATATTCGTTATAGTTTTTCTGATGTTGAGAAACTCCCTCAAAAGCGAAGAAAAAGCCGCGTACCCGCCCGTTGTTTCCCTTAAAAAAAGTGCGAAGCTTTCCGCTTCGGCAAATTTAACGGCGGTCCTGTGCGCGGCGGCTTTCAGCGTGTTTACGCTTATCGGCTGTATTTTACCCGTCGGGGAAAAGGTTATTGATACGAATATTTACGGCAAGGAAGAATTTCTTTATTTCATTCAGAACGGGCTTGACCTGCAAGCCGATTGGGAGCGGGAATTCGACGAAGAAGCGGAAAATTATACGGAATTCATTGCGGGCGGGGAAAGGCGCTATGCAACGCAAAAGGTTGACGGCGAATACGAGTATTTTTACGTTTATTCCTTTACCGACGGCGTGCCCGAGCTTGAAAATATCGGCGTAAAGATTGAAAACGGAATATGTTATTGCCGAAAGTTTTTAATTTACAACGATTATTATTTGGTCGGTGGCGGCTACCCCGCAGGTTACGACCCTATCCGCGACGGATTTAAAGACGAAGTAGAAGGCGGCGGAGAAGAGGATGAAGAGCCTGACGGCGGGGGCGACGTAGAGGAGAATATGCCGCCCGTGGTAGAAAAACCCGAAGAGTCAACGGAAGAGCCCGACGTGCCCCAAACCCCCGAAGAACCGCCGACAGGCGAGCCCGAAGAACCGCCCGTTGAGGAACCCGACGCGCCTGAAAGCCCCGAAGAACCCGCACCCGAGCCAAAGGAAGTTATCAGCTTTTTCAACGTCGTATCAAAAAGTTGCGGCTACTCGGTTGCGGACGGCTGTTTTACCGTTTATACCGGCGAAACGGAGTTTGAGGGGTTGGCTTCGGTCGTTGCGCTTGCCGTGCTTTCAGGGGTGGCGCTGACGGGCGGAGCGGCGGCGTTTATTGCGTTAAAAATTAAGTCAAGGAGATATAGAGATGATTGATAAAAATTGCGTTTTTTGCAGGATATGCGGGGGGCAAATACCTTCGAGCAAGGTTTACGAGGACGAGAAGATGCTTGTTTTTAAGGACATAGAGCCCAAAGCCAAAGTACACCTTTTGGCGATACCCAAAGACCACTTCAAGCTTCTTTCCGAAATGGACTGCGAGCGTGCGGAAACCTTAAAATATATGCTGACGAAAATTCCAGAAATCGCAAAGGAGAACGGGCTTGAAAACGGTTATCGCCTTATAATAAATCAGGGCGACGACGCGGGACAGACGGTTTTTCATTTGCATATACATATTCTGGGCGGAGAAACCCTGCCCTGGTAAAAGTAAGCGCCCGACGGTAAGTCGGGCGCTTCTATTTAATCAGTGTCGGCTATTTTTCGGGCGGCGTCTTTTACCCGAGCTTTAAGCTCTGCGGGCTCTACGACGCTGACTGCGCCGCCGTAGCTTAAAATTTTATTGACGAGGACATTATCGTCGGGCAGCGTCAGACGGGCTATAAAACCGTTGCCGCGCGGCTCTATATTGTCTATTCCCAGCCATTCCTCAGCGTCGGCAAGGGAATTTTTTTCTATCTTTAAGGTAACGTCGATAAGTTCGTCGCTTTTGCGGTTGAAGTTCAAATCGATGTCGTCGCGGGTGAATTCACGCTTTTTGAATTCCTTGCCCGTAAACGAAGCGGACTTTATCCTTCCGATTTTGAAAGTGCGGAACTCCTGCTTGGCGTGGCAGAACGCCCAGACGTACCAGACGTTTTGCTTGAAGATAAGTACGTGCGGGTCGATTGTTCTTTTCGTGTGTTCGCCCCCGCGCGAAATGTAGTCGATATGCAGGCTTTTACATTCGTTTACAGCCTGTTCGCAGACATGCATCTTTTCGGAAAATTTCGCGCTGTCGCCCCATGTTCCGCCGTCGACTATGACGTTGCCGCAAACCGACATTTCGCGCTTTTCGCTCTTTTGGCGGCTTTCCAGCTTTGCACGCGCAGAGATAAGGTGTTCGTCCGAAATCTGCGAAGCCATAGCGTCAAGCGCGTTTATGGTGGCGGAATATTCTTCCCGCGTGAAATAGCCTGCGGGCAGGCGGAAAGTGTCGGCTATGGTAATTCCGCCGTATCGTCCGCGAGCAACGTCAACGGGTACCCCGCAAACCGTCAGCTCTTCGATATACCTGTACACGCTTCTTACGGAAACGTCGTAGCGGTTGGCAATTTCCGTGGCAGTGAGCTTGCGTTTCTGCAATAAAAGCATAAGAATTTTCATCATAACGTCGTATTTCATTGTTATATAACTCCGAAAGTCGGCATAGAATAAACCGACAATAAAAAAATCTTAAAAAAATTTTATCATATATGACAGTTTCTGTCAAGTATTGTGAGTAAAATATAAAGAGTAGACAAGCAGTAAGGAGCGGAGTAACAAAAAATGAACTATACGGCATATATTGAAAGACAGAAGAGTTTAATAAGAGAACGCCACGAAGGGGAGATGTTTCTTTTGGATAAAGGGGAAGTTATACCGCTTACCGAAAGCGAAAAGCTTTTTGCGGAACTTGCGGAACTGAAAGGACTGAACACCCGTGAAAGGCAGTTTTTCAGGAGGGCAGTATGATAGAATTTTTGAAAAAAGCCGTTAAAATAACCGCAGTCAGTGCTGCCGCGGTTATGATGATAGCTTTGCTGTTTTGATTGAACAGAATTTAAAGCGGCGGGCGCAATC
>CAJTVA010000033.1 GCA_910579585.1 uncultured Christensenella sp. | reverse complement strand
TTTCTTTAAACTTTTTTTATACCATATCGGTTCGTTTCTTGAACGCTTTTTTCGCGCCGTCGCGCTCGCTGATAATTTCCAGTTTGCTTGCGCCGTCGAAAGAAATTTTAATCTGTTTCGTAAACCCGTCTTTGTCTGGCGTTTCGTTCAAAGTAAAACTTGCGTCGTACTTCCGCAACGTTTCGAAAACCGTCGTAAGCCCTATTCCGTTGCCGCCGTTTTCGGCGCGGGTGGTCGCCTTTTTTCTGCCGATAACCGCAATAATGTTTTCGGTGAATTGTGCGCCGCTGTCGTAAACCGAAATACTCGGTATTCCGTCCGCGTCGGTTTCGTAAGTGATATTGATTTTTCCGCCGCTTTCGTAGGCTTGGCTTTTTGCGGCGAGTACCGCGTTTTCGCCCAAATCGCAGAGTAAAGTGTTCAAATCGACTTGGTTTACAACCTTTTCCGAAATACTTTTAACGGTCGCCGCGTCAACCCCGAAAGCACACTCAACCCCGACTTTCTCGGCTTTCGACCAAATGAAGTAGTGCACTGCGTCCAACGACAGCACGCCCGACTTCGGCAACTGCTCGTTTTCCGACTGATATTTTTCGATAAGACTTTTCCGCTCGTCCGAAAGATTTTTCAGTTGTTCCAGCAACCCGTCGAGCTCTTCGTTTCTGCCGTATTTAGAAGCGATTTTCTGTACCGCAACCGCCATAGCGGGGATAAGTTTATTGTCGCGGTGAATGATTTTTGCCAATTCCTCGTTCTGTCGTTTCAGTTCGACGGTTTCGGCCTCGTAAGAAGTAATTCGCTGTTCTAAAAGTTCGGAATTCCGCCTTAGAATTTGTTTTTGATAAGTAGATTTAATATGCGTGCGCCACCGAACTATAAAAATCAACCCGAAAATAATTATGCCGATAATCGCAATCAAAGGAACGACGCTCTTCATCGATTGCCCGTAGAAAACCGTCATTAAAATCTGGCACGCGCCGCTGCAAAGTAACAGCATTTCGAAGTTTCCGTCCGACTTGTCGGGGTTAACTCCGCTTTTGAACCGCTTTATGCGGAATAACAGCACAACTCCGCCGATATGTAAAAGACTGTATAATATCTGGGTGCTGAGGTTGCGTACCAAGTCGTTATTAATTAGCGCAAAACATAAATAATTGACGGGCACGGAAATTAGCGTTGAGAGTATAAAAATAAAACTGGATATACCGCAAGCAACTATACTTCCGGCTATGTTTTTATAAAGCGAATTCCTGTGACGGATAATCAGATAAACAGTGCTGAGAAGCAGTATGCACAGTTGCATAATTATTTTTACGTACAGCGTGATGAAATACAGCGCAACCGACAAAATCAAGGCAACCGCAATATCCAATAAAACGTATGCGTTAATTTTAACGGCTGAAATCTTGTTAAAAGCGTAGAAAATACTGAAAAAGAAAGCGAAATATTTAATTAAAAAAACGATAATTTCTAAAAACATAAAAAGTAACAAAATACCCCAAAAAGCTTAAGACAGTTTCCAATATCATTATTCTTTTAGGAAATTTATAATTTCACTAAAAAAGAGGAGGAGGATAACGACTTATTATGAAGAGCTTCTGGGATTTTTTAAAATATCTTTTGTGGTCATTAAGCTGGTAAGCTAAACTTACGACAATTTAATTAGGAAAAAGAGTTACTAGGCTGTGTAACTCTTTTTTCTTATAAACTGTTTTGGACTTTGTTTGCGTAATAGAAGATAAATTCCGTAACGGTGGGGGTGCCTTTATCCGAACCGATTCTTGCCGTGTAAAGCTTCAAAAGCTCGTTTATGTCGGAAACGTTCCAGGTTCTGTTGATTGCGTTCTGCATAGCTCTTTCAACACTGCTTTCGGTTTTTTTGTATTTTTTACCGATAACGTTGCAGATGTGTTGTATGGGACCCTTTATCGTCAACGCTATCGCGTCTGAAAGGTATTTAAAGCCTACGCATTTGGGGTTTATGCCGATTCTTAGCAGTTCTTCGTTGATAAGCTTTAAAACTCTTTTCTCTGTCTGTGCGGAGTTTTCGTTCGAAATAAACGGCTTTTTATCAGATTTTCTGCTTAAAATAACCGATTTGGTCGCTTTAAGTAAATTAAAAGCGTCTTTCGCGGAGTAGCCTTCCTGTGTTTTGGTTAAAATGAAGTCCGCGCCCAGCCCTCTTGCCGTCTTGTGTGTTATGGCGCTTATGTTATTCGTCGTAATCAGAATATAGGGCGGGTGGTCCAAAGCGGCTTCCTGAACTTTTTTAAGGAAGTCAAGCCCGCTGCCACCGCCGCGGTGCAATTCCAGGTCAAGTATCACCGCGTCGGGCTGGGTTTCCATCACTAAGTCGAATGCCTTTAAAGAGTTGTTTGTGTAATCTATAAGAAAGAAGTCTTCGGGATTTTTATCTATTTCGTCAATAAGCTCTCTGCAAGCGATTTCGTCGTCTTCAACAATCAGTATTTCTAATTTGCTTCTCATTCTGTTTCGCCTTTTTTTGCCATTTTACACCAAAAAGGAACTAAAAGCAACAAAAAGCAAACCTTTTATAAAAGTTAACTTAAATATACGACGACGGTTTTACCCATACTGACAGTATGGTAAAATACGAAAAGGTGTTTGTCGCAATGTTCCTGTACGTCAACGACGACGGCGGTATGAAGCCCGTCGCTTTGGAGTGGACGGACGGAACGCGTTTCGACATAGATAAAATCTTCGACGAGCGCAACGCTCCGCCCCAACATACGGGCGGAATTCTTACGCGGAGGTACAGGGTCAGAATAATGGGTAAGGCGAAAACCGTTTATCTCGACAGGCAGACGAACAGGTGGTTTGTGGAAAAGCCGCTGTAAATTTTAAAAAGCCGTCGGCGCATAACCAATGCGCGGGCGGCAATATTTTTATTAAATTATTGACTTGTAGCAAAACCCGTGATAATATCTGAGTATAAAAATCGTAATATTTCGTTGAATTACGAAGATAATTTTTGTAATATGACGAACGCGGAATTCGACTATAACGTCGCATTCGACGCGCCGAGGGGGGTACAACGTGAAAGTTAAAAAAACGTTATCAGTAATTTTTGCCGCGCTTATGGTTACGGGTTTAACCGCGTGCGACGACGGCTCCGAAGACGGTAACGGCGTAGCAGATTCGAATTTTACCGTGAACGGCAACACGGCGACCGTGCGTTGGGATAAATTCGACGGGGCAAACGGCTATTCGATAGAAAAAGCTCCGTCGAAATACGGCGACTACGAGTATCTTGACTTCGTAAGCTCGGGTTCCGCAACCGAGTACGTAACGAACGATATAAATTCGTATTACAGAATAACGGCGTTTACGGATAGCGGAGAAAGCGTAGTTATCGGCACGTACAGCTTGGAAACCGAACTTTTCGGCGAAAACACGTGCGTGTACGCGCCCACGGACGACCCTGCGAAGATACAGGAGGAGTTGGACGCATTCTATAATAAGACGGACGGAACTAAGGAAGGGGCGCAAGGCCGTGCCCGCGGCGAGTTCACGGAAGAAAGATTTGCGGCTCTGTTTAAACCCGGCGATTATAACCTGAATATTAACATAGGCTATTACACGGCGCTTTCCGGGCTTGGCTTATCGCCCGACGACGTTACGGTTTCAAAAATAAGCGCCGACGCGCCCATTTCGCTTTGTAACTTCTGGCGCACCGTCGAAAATTTAACTGTAAACGGAAATATGCTGTGGTCGGTATCTCAGGCGACAAGTTTAAGGCGCGTTCACGTTAAAGGAGATATGAAATTATCGGGCAGCGGCTCGACCTCGGGCGGGTTCCTGGCGGATACAAAGGTTGACGGAACGGTGAATTCCGGTTCTCAGCAACAGTGGTTTTCCAGAAACGCATCTTTCGGCAATTGGTCGGGTTGCGTGTGGAATACGGCTTTCGTCGGCGTTGACGGCAATCGTATTCCGCAGAACGTATGGTCGGGTACAAGTAACAATTACACCAATATAGAAAATAGCGGCGCTGTCCGTGAAAAGCCCTTTTTGACTTATGATTCGGTTCTCGGATACCGCGTGTTTGTTCCCGACGCGGACGATAACACGCGCGGAGTAAGCTGGTCTGAAACGAAAGGCGAATATCTGTCGCTCGACAAGTTCTACGTGGCGCGTAGCGACAGGGATACCGCCGCGACCATAAACGCGGCTCTTGCGGAAGGGAAAAACCTTATTCTTACGGCAGGCGTATACGAACTCGACGCGCCCATTAAAATAGAGAATGCAAATACGGTTGTTCTGGGCTTGGGGCTTGCGACTCTCCGCCCTACCGACGATAACGCGGATACGCTTATGAGAATTGCAGATACTGATAATATCTGTATCGGCGGCGTGCTTTTCGACGCGGGCAAGCGTACCGAAACTCTTTTGGAGGTAGGGGAGAAAGATTGTAATAAAGACCATTCTTCAAAGCCTTCGGTGCTTGCAGACCTGTTTTTCCGCGTAGGCGGCGCGAAAGAAGCCGATACTTCGGTTGACGCTTGCGTAATTATAAACAGCAATAACGTTATCGGCGACAACTTCTGGATATGGCGCGCCGACCACTGGGACGGCGTAGGCTGGAATAACAACGTGGCTGATACGGGTATTATCGTAAACGGCGATAACGCAACTTTCTACGGCTTGTTCGTAGAGCATTTTCAAAAATATCAGACTGTCTGGAACGGAAACGGCGGAACGACTTATTTTTACCAGTCCGAACTTCCTTATGACGTTCCAAACGCGGCAAGCTGGTCGCCCGACGGCGCGGTAAACGGCTATGCGAGCTATTTCGTATCCGAAAAAGTTACTTCGCATAAAGCATATTCGCTCGGCGTTTATGCGTACTTGCGCGATTCCGCCGTAACGCTCGACAACGCAATCGTATGCCCCGCAACCTCGGGTATAGAGTTAAACCATATGGTAACGGTATGGTTAAGCGGCAATGCGGATTCATCAATAAAAAGTATTGTAAACGGTACGGGCGGAGCTGTCACGTCGGATAATCGCGTTTCGGTTTTAGAGCAATATTTACCAAAGCGGTGATAATAAATCACAATAAAATTTAATTAATTACAAAAAAATTAAAAAAACTCTTGATATCTTCAAAATCGTGTGATATAGTAATGAATGTAGAATATCGCATTCGTTTAAATATCACTTGGTGATATGCGGAAAATAAAGTAAAGGGGTACCCCTTTACTTGCCTATAAAATAGGCAAGTAGAAAAAAACATTAATAGTTTACGGAGAAACGCGGTAGATTTATGAAAGTTAAGAATTTTAAAAAAATAGTATTCGGGATTTTGGCGGCTGTAATTGTTACTTTTTCTTTTAGCGGTTGCGAACTTTTCGGTTCAGGTAACGGCGGAAACGGTAATTCGGAACCCGCCGTTTATATTTCGCAGTCGGATATATCTCTTGCCGTGGGCGATACGGTTCAGCTTCAGGCAACTTCAACCGACGGCGGCAACGTATCGTGGGATTCCAGCAATACAGCGGTTGCTACGGTAGTTAACGGTTTGGTTACCGGCGTTGCCAAGGGCGAAGCAATTATTATGGCGGCGACTGATTCGGTGATGGCAGTCTGCAACATAAAGGTAAACGACGCGCCTGTCGACGGCGGTAGCACCGATACCGAAACGCTGGTGCTTTCTTTGTCGACTTTAAGCTTAGAGGTGGGCAATTCCGTAACGCTTGTTGCAAAATCGTCCGTTGAAGGCGCGGAAATCATTTGGGATTCTTCCAACAAAACGGTTGCAACGGTTTCGAACGGTAAAGTCACGGCTAAAACGGTGGGTAAAACCACTATTACCGTAACCACGGGCACGGCGATTGCAAGTTGCGAAATAACGGTTACCGAAACCGCCCCTGCGGGTGCGCAAAAGCCCGGTTACAACCTTGTGTGGTACGACGAGTTCAACGGAACTTCTCTTAATACCTCCAAATGGGGCTATCAGACGGGCACGTGCGACCAGTACGGTTCGTTTAACGGTGCAGACCACAACGTCAATTATTGGGGAAACGACGAGCTTCAATATTACACGCAGGATGCAGTTTCCGTTACTGACGGCGCGCTTAAAATAACTGCAAAAAAGCAGAATATGGGCGATAGAGCTTATACCTCGGGCAGAATTTTAACCCGTGACAAGGCAAGCTTTACTTACGGTTATTTTGAAGCGAGAATAAAGACCCCTACGGGTAACGGTATGTGGCCCGCGTTCTGGATGCTTCCGCAACCTCCTAATCCTAATTCGATTGAAAACGAATACGGCGGTTGGCCCGCAAACGGCGAAATCGACATTATGGAAGCAAAGGGCAGGTTAAACAACAAAGTCGATACGACCCTTCACTTCGGCAAAGCGTGGGACGCGCACGACTATGTGACCCAAGAAACAACGCTTTCTTCGAATACCGACCAATGGCACACCTACGCTGTCGACTGGACGGCGGACGCGATAACCTGGTACGTGGACGGACAAAGTGTTTTGACCGTAACCAAAAACAGATGGTGGTCGCAGGATGCAAGCAATCAAGGGCAGTCAATGCCGTTCGATAAACCTTTCTATATTATTTTCAACCTCGCGGTAGGCGGCAATTACGACGGCGGAGTTGCACCCGACGCAAGCTTCGCTTCCGCAAGTATGTACGTCGACTACGTAAGGGTTTACGAAAAGGTTTAAAGGCTGTTAACAAAGGTGAGTACTACGAAAGTAGATTCATATAAAGTTCAGGAGGAGAAAAAATGATGAAAAAAGGCAAATTAGGAAAATT
This sequence comes from uncultured Christensenella sp., assembly GCA_910579585.1. Lineage (GTDB taxonomy): Bacteria > Bacillota > Clostridia > Christensenellales > Borkfalkiaceae > Coproplasma. The sequence continues at coordinate 7,823 of CAJTVA010000033.1, read as the reverse complement.
CTTAGCGCTTATCTGTTCACTTATGGCAGGCGTTATGATTTTCTCGCTGGCGGCGTGTAACGACGCCGACGACAGTGGCAAAGAGCTTAAGCTCGATAAAACTACCGTATCGGTGGAAGAGGGGGCAACGGCTACTGTTAATGTAACCTCGTCCACGACCGAAACTATTGAATGGACTGTTGATAAACCCGACGTCGCAACCGTTGTCGGCAGCGGTACCGGAAATAAGCTATGTACTATTACAGGCGTTGCGGAAGGTACTGCAACCGTAACGGCAAAGGCGGGCGACAAAACGGCAACCTGCGCGGTTACCGTAACCAAAGCGGGCGGCTCCGCAACGGAAACCGTAGAAATTAAGCTTAACGGCGAAGCGGTAGGCACGGACGCTTACTATTTATACGGCGAGGGTGACGTGCTTACTTTTACCGCAACGGCTTCAAAGGGTAGCGCAATCACTTGGGAAAGTAGCGCAACAGGCGTTGCAACCGTAGCAAACGGCAAAGTAACCGCCGTAGCAACCGGCGACGCAACCATCACCGCAAAGGTAAATAGCGACGTAAAAGCAACCGTCAAGGTTAAAGTTCTGGAAGGAACTACGGTTAATGCCGGCAGCGAAGACGCTTTTGTTAGCGGTTGGTGCTATTATGCCGGTGAAAGCGACGCAAACGTTGCTTCTTGTGTGAATTTTGAAGATAAAGCCGTAAAAATCAAGTATTCCTGGTCTGGCGGTCAGTTCTGGAATGTGCAACTTTTCTTTAAAAACAATTTGACAGGTAAAGACCACGGCGTAACGTTCACCTTAGTTGCTCCCTCAGAGGGCAAAATTACAGTAAACGGTGTTGCGCAAGAGTTAGTAGCGGGTGCAAACGCCATAACCGTAGAAAGCTACAAGGGTTCTACCTTATCAATTCAATTTGGCGTAGAAGGCGATAGTTGCTTTACCGGTCAGAACCTTGAATTCTTATTTAAGGATATAGTGTATACTGCGAATACTGAGTCCGCACTTGCAACTCCTTCGTTTAGCTATGACGAAGGCACTAAGGTTGTTACCATAACCGATACGGCTAACGGTGCGATAGAGGATAAAGTTTATCAGCTCGGTTTCTTTGAGTCTGCAACCGCTGCTGACCCCGTTGCAACGGTAATTGCTGTAAACGGTGAAGTGGTTGACCTTTCCAAGATTGCAGCAGGAACTTACACCGTAAGAATAAGAGCATATAGCGAGTCCGATAAAATTCTTAATTCCGGATGGTCTGAAACGACCGCAACCATCACTTCCGAAAACTCAAGAACCGATTTGTTAAACAATCAGAATGTTGCTGGCAAATGGGCTTACTTCTTTGAAGCAGCAAAGGACGATGCATATTTGGATGCCGACGGTAACGTTATAATAAAGAACCTTCAGGCAATTAACGGTGAAGGCAATTGGTGGGGTACGCAAGTATTCTACACGCCTGAAAGCGGTAAGACGATAACTGGCGCAAGTTTTACCATTACGGCAAAAGAAGCGGGCTTTATTACCGCACACGTTGAAGATGCCGACCACGTTTACGAATTGAACGAAGATAATCAATATACCGTAACCGTAAACGTAACCGGATTAAATATTTCCGGGAACGCTGCATTTAAGATTTTTATGTGTAAATGGAACGATAACAGCGGACGTCTTAACGGCGATATCACCTTGAGCAATATCGAATTCACTTACGCTGGCTAAAATTTGCTAAAATATTAAAACCAACAAAACGGGGCGGCGGTTTGTCGCCGCCCCGTTTACTTTTATTTTCCATTCAAATATAAGGAGATGAAGTATATATGTCTAATAAACATATTGACCGAATTTTCAGCCAGAACGTGGCTAAGTTCGTTGCTTTGCCCATCGTTGCGGTGATTTGTGCCGGTATTCTCATAGCGGTAAATATAGTTCTTAATATGTTTGCACCCATTCTTCACCGTGTTTTCGGTGGCGACGGCGTAGACCTTTCGGGCTCGTCGACCGTGCTCGAATCGGCGGATAAAGTCGTGCGGAATACTGCGGAAGAGAGTATGGTTCTTTTATATAATGAGGGCAACTATCTTCCCCAAAAAAACCTTTCCAAAGTCAACTTGTTCGGTTGGGGCGCGACTGACGGCGGTTTCCTGCTTACCGGCGGCGGCAGTGGCGGCGCAACCATACTCGATTTAGACAGAAACGGCAACGACCGCATAAAGGTTGACCTTACCGACGCTTTTAAAGAAGCGGGTATCGAATATAATACCACGCTTACAGACGCGTATACCGCTTTCAGCAATTTTGACGCCGACTACCGTAAAGGCGGTACGACGAACGCTTACGTTGACGAAAGTCTTAAAAACCCCGCTGCAAGCTGGTACACGGCAGACCGTATGAATCAGGCGAAAAATTATTCGAAAACCGCCGTCGCGGTTATAAGCCGCTGGGGTGCGGAAAACGTAGATTCGAGCACCGCGCAAGAACTGAAATCGGTTCGCGGATATGCTGACGGTTCTTTCCTTGAATTGACGGCGGAAGAAAAGGCGATGTTCGACGCACTTGAACAATACGGCTTTGACGTAACCGTAGTTTTAAACACTTGCAACGACGTAGAGCTTGGTTTCCTTGAAGATTACGACTGTATCAAGGCGTGCATTTTTGCGGGTATTCCCGGACAGTCCGGCGCAATTGCTATCCCCGAGATAATGAACGGTACGGTTAACCCTTCCGGCAGAATAAGCGATACATTGCCTTACGACCACCAAACTTATAACCCTACGTATGTAAACGCGGTCAAGACGAACAGTGATATAGTTTACCAGGAAGGAATTTACTTCGGTTACAAATGGTATGAAACCGCCGATGCGGAAAACTACTTCGACGACGTAGACAATAAGTACGGCAAAGGTTACGACGGCGTCGTTCAGTTCCCTTTCGGTTTCGGACTATCGTACACAACTTTTGATTGGGAAGCAGATTTCTCAAACGTTTTAACTCTTACAGAGAAAGGCGAGTATTCCGTTACCGTAAAAGTTACCAATACCGGCACCGTGGCGGGCAAAGACGTGGTTCAGCTTTACGGGCACGCGCCCTATACGAGCGGCGGAGTGGAAAAGGCGGAGAGGGTGCTCCTCGATTTCGCCAAGACGCCGCTTATCGAACCCGGTCATTCTGAAACCGTTACGCTTTCGTTCACTTCGTACGACTTAGCGTCTTACGATGCGTACGGCAATAACGGTGCGCATACCGGTTACGAACTCGACGCGGGCAACTATATAATCTCCGTTATGAAGAACGCTCACGAATATAACACGGCAACGCCTCAGTCTGCAAATAACAACGGCGACAAGGGCGACTACAAAACGGTTTCCCCCGCAAAGGCAATCGAGTACGAAAAAGACCCCGTTACAGGCAAAGACGTAGACAATTTGTTCACGGGCAACAATGCTTATGCGAATTGTCCTATCGACGGCGACAGCAATATTTCTTATCTCTCGCGCAAAGACGGCTTTGCAAACTTCCCCAAGGAAACCGCAACCCGTAGCGGCAGTACTCCCGACACGAACCAGATTAAAGCTGCAAGCAAAGCTCAGTACGATTCGTCTAAAGTCAACGCGGGCGTTCAGTACGGTCAGGACGCGGGTATGTATCTTGTCGGTGCTAAAAACGGCGACAGCGTAGAGCGTGTTTCGCTTGATGCGCTTCAGGGTAACGGAGGTTCTTCCGTTGCGCTCACTTACAACAGCTTCATTCTTCAATTCCTTATGGAAGATTACGAATCGGTGCTTTGGGATTCGCTTCTTAATCAGGTAACCCGTCAGGAAACGCTTGACCTTATAGGTAAAGGCGGTTTCCAGACGATAGCAATGTACAGCGTGGGCAAAACTTTTTGCAGAGATAAGGACGGCCCCGCAGGCTTCAACAACAGCGTAGACGACGCTCTTGAAGCAAAGAGCGACCAATATACGCTATTTTGTAGCGAGTCGCTTACCGGTTGCAGTTTCAGCAAAGAAATTGCGTATTCGATTGGCGAGGCTCAGGCTAAAATCGCCAAATCGGTCGGCTTCCAGGGCTGGTACGGACCCGGCGTGAACCTTCACCGCTCCGTTTACAATTCGCGTAACTACGAGTATTACAGCGAAGACGCAGTGCTTTCGGGCAAGCTTGCGGCAAGTACCATTTCGGCGGCTTACGAAAACAATATGTACTGCTACCTTAAACACTTTGCAGTCAGTGAAGCGGGTATCAACCCCAAATATCTCAACACTTGGCTTACTGAACAGACTTTAAGAGAAAGTTATCTCCGCCCGTTCGAAATCGCGGTTAAATACGGTAAGGCGAACGCTATGATGAGTGCGTTTAACAACGTCGGCGGCGTGCCTGCGGGTTATAACTATGCGTTGCTTACAGGTGTGCTTCGTAACGAATGGAACTTCAAGGGTAGCGTCATAACCGATTGGTTTATGAACGACGGTTATATGAACGACTATGAGGCGGGCGTGCTTGCAGGCAACGACTTATGGCTCAACGGCACTTACCAATCCGCGGCGTCGCTTAACCTTGACGATAAACACGTTGCATACGCGGCGCGTCAATCGGTAAAGAATATATTGTATACGTATATCGATACCAACCAGACGGCAAGTGACGTCACCGTAAACGCGGCGCCCCGTTCGGGCTTACTGATAGCGCTGTGGGCAATTGTGAACGTTATTTTAGCGCTTGGCATTATCGCGTGCATACTGTTTACGGTTTTACCGCTATTCCGCGATAAGGTTATTAAAACAAAATCAAATGAAAATATTTGTGAGGAGGAAAATAATGATGAAAAAATTTAAACTCGGAAAACTTTTTACGGCAGTTTGCGCATTGCTTGCTTTCGTTCTGGTTTTCTCTTTCGCGGCTTGCGATACGGGCGGCGAAGGCGGCAGTAATGGGTTGACGCTTAACTCGTATTCACTGTCGATTGACGTAGGCAAAAGCAATCCGTTGCTTGTAACTTCGACTGTTACCGAAGACGTTATATGGACTTCGTCGGACGAATCCAAGGTAACGGTATCGGGAAGCGGTATGGGCAACAGAGCTGGCACCGTTCAGGCAGTTGCAATCGGCACTGCGACGATAACGGCGAAGTCGGGTGACAAATTCGCAACCTGCACCGTTACGGTGGTAGAAGCGGAAACGATTACCGTTACTAAAGACGGTTCGGCAGTTACGTCCGTTTCGCTCAGCGGCAAAGATTCAACCGTTCAGCTTGCAGCAAAATCTTCAAGGGACCACGCTATTTCCTGGGAAAGCGATAAACCCCTTATTGCAGAAGTTTCCGAAAACGGTTTGGTAACGGCGGTAGCTTCGAGCGGCACGGCAGTTATCACTGCAAAGTGCGCTCAACATTCCGACGTTTTAAAGACCGTTACGGTCGTAATCGGTAGCGGCGCAGACGCGTCTTACGAGATTAAGCAAGGTGACGAGAACGGTCAGTTCGGCAACCCTTACAACTCCAACGCAAACCCCGGCGTCTGGATTTATTGGAACCAATACAACAACGTAATCGCAACTTATGAAGAAGGCGTTGTAAATATCGAAACTACCGGCGTTAACGAAGGCGCATTGTGGTACAACGTTCAGTTGTTCTATACCGCAACGGCAAACGATAAGGACGTTGCAGGCAACGCTTTAACCGGCGGTACGCTTTACGAACTAACCTTCGATATGGAAACCTCTATGGCGGGTCACATAACCGTAAACGGTTACGTTGTAGAGCTTCAAGAAGGCTTAAACCACTGCACCGCTTACTATGAACACAAAGCTACGGCTTTCTCTATGCAGTTAGGCGTCGAGGGCGTAGGTTGCGATATAACCAACGCGACTTTGAAGCTTTCCAACATTAAGTGGAAGGTTTCCGAACCCATTCAGCTTGTTGCGCCCACGTTCAGCATTGGAGCGAACAACGTTATAACCATTACCGACCCCAACGATAAAGGCGTTGGTAGCTACACGCTTAATCTTTATAATGATTCCGGAGTAAGGGTAGGCGGAATCGTAGTAAAGAACAATCAAACCGTCAATACCGACAGAATTACCGAAAACGGCACTTACACGGCACAGATTATAGCAAACGCGGCAAACGCAAACTATATCACTTCGCCCGAATCAAACGTAACGAGCAACAACAGCATAGTTGTTAATCACGAGCATTCTGTATACGATATAATTTCAGGCGGAGCGGGTAGCGCGCTTGCGGAAGCGGGCACTTGGGCTTATTGGACCGAAAGTTGGGTTAAGTTCAGCGGTTCTGTAACCGACGGCGTTGCAAAGGTTACGTTCAGCAATAACTCCGGTAACTGGTACGATACTCAATTGTTCTATAAAATACCCAACAAAAACGCCGGCGACGCGTACTCCGTTAAACTTCATATCAATAACGTTCCCAACGCGGGCAGAGTGACAATTAACGGTCAGGTAATAACCTTAGCTAAGGACGACAACGTTATCGACCTGAATATTAAAGAAACGGACGGCGCGTCTATAACCATTATTTTCGGCGTTGACCCCGAACACAAGAAACAAGAGATTCAGGCGGCGGAAAACCTCGAAATATTCTTTGAATTGGTATAAACTCGTTTAACACAACAAGAAGGCAGGGCTTAACTTAAGCCCTGCTTTTTTGTACCGTATGGTAATCACAATATAAAAAACATACTTATGGTAGCCGCTACGTTGTGTGGCGGCTATTTTAATTGACAAAAATTCAGTTATTTGCTAGAATAAGGAAGCCAAATCAAAATTACATAAATTTTTACGTTAAGGGAAATAGTTCTTGGTAGAACTATGCCTTCATTGTTGTTTACAATGTCCCTTTGGCGTATTGTAATTTTGGTTTGGCGACTCGACGATGAACGGTATATTCTGCGGTGCCGTTTTTCGCAAGAGGAACGGCATTTTATTTATACAACGTTCTGTCGTCTGTTCTGCCAAGTAGGTAATCGATAGAAACTTCAAAATAATCAGCGAGAATAAATAAGTCGTCAATAAGCGGCAGACAATTAATTATATACCATTGTCTGATATTATTTCTATGGATATGGACTTGTTGGGATAATGCATAATTCGCTTTTATTCCTTTTTCAGCTCTCAACTCATTCAAACGTTCAATAAAAGTTTTGGGAAGTTGGGATTTTACAAAATGTTCAACGTCTGTAATACCCATAAGGTATTCTATTGAAATATTAAAATAATCTGCAATTTTAATTAAGGTTGGTGTTTTGGGCACAATACCATAATTATAAGCTCTTGAAAAAGAAGTTGGGTCAATATTAATGTTGTTAGCCTTTTCGGTTTTGTTCTTGCCTACTAATTCATCGGCTAACTCGTGTAATCTTTGTTGAAAGTCTTTTGATATAGCCATACAAGCCACCTTTTCGACAATTTTATATTTATGTTATCGTTTTATTATGCTACAATTCTGTTACAAGCAAAACGACAACATAAGTCGAAAAATGTCAATATTGCAATTTGTAGGACAAATTATTATGGCTTCTTGTGCTTTTTTCGGACATCGTACTATGAGAGTAGAACAGTATAAGGAGAAGCTGTTAAACATCATAATAGACCTTATAGAGAATAAGGGTGTAACTCAATTCTATTCGGGTTTTCGTGGCGATTTTGACAGATTATGCAGTTCTTTAATTCACGGGCTGAAAGTTAGCTATCCGAAAATTAAAATCACTTTGGTGCTGTCGTACCTTCCCGAAGTTCACGATAATTCTGACAGTGCATTCACTTTACCCGAAGATTTTGACGATAGCGTCTATCTTTTGGAAAGAAAAGT
>CAJTVA010000032.1 GCA_910579585.1 uncultured Christensenella sp. | reverse complement strand
GCGCGGAGTTAAGAACTACGCCGTCCTTTTTGTATACGACCTTGTATGCCGTTCCGCTCTTTTCGAAGAAGCTTCCGCCCGTCGCCGCTGTGCTGTCGCCCGAAATGCTCGCAACCGTGCCGTCGTCGTTCCACGCAACCGTAGCGGTTGCTCCCGAAATAGCCCAGTCGTAGCTTTCAACCGCCCCGACAGCCTTGTAGTTACTATTCTTCGCAACTATCGTCGCAGTCGTTCTGACGTTGCCTACGTTCTTGTAAGTTCCGTTAGTGTAATATACTTCAAAATCGTCCGCAAGCTCGCCAAGGTTTAACGTTGCGCTGTAAATCTGTCCGTTGTAAGAAACCGTATTTCCCGCAACCTTGTTTCCGTCTATAACCCATTCTACGTCCGCAAAATCAACCTCTTTGGGTAAAATCTTAAACGTTCTCGTGGTTGCGGTAATGTTAGTAGATAACTGGCGCGTAGGGCAGCTTGCTGTCACAAGATAGGTGCCCGCGTCAAGCCCTGCCGTCGTAGTTATGGGGTCGGTCAGTAACACGCCGTCTTTATAGTATTTAATTTCAACGTCGTTGTCGCCGCTTACCGCAACGGTCTTGCCGCTTGTAGCGTCGTACTCTAATTCGAGGTTGTCGTCGCTCCAAACGTCGCCGTCGAAGCTGAACGTTGCCGTTGCTTCGCCGTCAACGGGGATAACGTTGAAGGTTTTTACGTTAGTGCCTGTAATCTGATAGTTCTTGCTCTTTGCAACGGCAGTAATTATACCGTCGCCCGAAATACCAGTAATCTGGAATACGAACGAAAGCCCATGATTTGTAGCCGCAGGCTTGGTGTTGTCTGCGCCGAGCTTGCCGTATCTTACTTCGATAGCGTTCGCAACGGAAGCGCTTACGGTTACGGTAGGCACCGTCGCAATGTCGGCCTTCCAGCTCCAGTTGTTACCGGTGATTTCGAAAGTAACGTTAACAACCTGAGGGTTGATAACGAAAGTCGTCCTTAAAACGCTCGAAATTGTATAGTTGGGGTTCGAACCGAGCGCGGTCTGGATAGCCACCTGTACGGAATAGCTGCCCGCGTCGCTGTAAACGGTTACGTTCTGACCCAAATCGTCTAAAACGGTGAAATCTCTTACGCTTATTCTCTCGTTACCCACGCCGAGCGCATAAACTTCGAGTCCCGCGTTACTTCCGCTGTAAGTGAATACGTTCTGCGTAAGATAAATAGCCGTAAGCTCATAGCGCGAAATGGTGAAGTTGTTTACCGCTTCGGAATAGAAATAGTTGCCCGAGCCCGACGTAACTTCCTCCACCGTCAGCCTGAAATTGCCCGCGTTGATAGCGTACGCAACTTCGCCCCAAGTGCTTGTCGTCGGGTCGTACTTTTCAAGCTTGCCTTCAAGGTAAACCTTTTCGCCGTCAATCATAATATACGCTTTGGGCGCCTGGTCAAGCTTGTTGTACACGACGGAATTTCCGTCCTGCACGCCTTCCCACATAACGGTGGAAATTTCCCTGTCCTTAATGGTAAGGGTCATTTCGCCCGAATAAGTGTAGTTGTCGTTGGAAATACCGAGTACTTTAACGTTGTAATTGCCCGCGTTGACCGCGTATACGAATTCGAAGATAACGTACGCGCCGCCCGCTAAATCTCCTGCGGTGAGCGCACTTGCTTTTACCTTGCCCTCGGGAATTTTGATGTTTCCGTCATAGGTGAAAGACAGAATCCAGTCGATGTCGGTCGCGGTAAGCACTTTTTTACCGATAGTCTGAACCGCAGTCGAGTTGGAAACGGAATAGTTGCCCGAAGCAACCTTGCTTCCGCCGATGCCGTCTACCTGCGCTTCAACGGATACGATATGCGTGCCCGCAACTCTGCCGCTACCCGTTACCGCAAAGGTAAGAATACCCGCGTCGACCTCGGCTTTTGCAACGGGGTCGGTCGTGGACGCAATTACGTTGACCGTAGTACCATGCGTTAAGCCCGTCAGATTTGCGTAATCAACCGAAATAACCCTCGGGTCAATTCTGCATTCTACTTTATCGTTTAAAAGCGTGTAGCCGTCCTTTGTCGCGGTGAAGCGGTACGTGCCCGCGTCTTTTGCGGAAGTCGCCGCCACCCACGCAGAGCCGTTCCATTTTTCTACGGCAACGTTTATAGCAAGCTTTTCGCCGTCCGAAATTATGTATCCGCTGGGTTTCTGTTCCGCGCCGTTATAGTTCGCAACGGCACTGTAACCCTCCCATATAACCGTGTAATTTCCGCTTGCGGTTTCTGTAAGATTAAACGTACGCGAAACCGTGCCTGAAATTTCGAAATTGTCCATACCCGTCGCAAGCGAAGCCGTTGCAGTGTATCCGCCCGCCGCCCAGGTCGTAGTGTTGCCGTCAGTCGTCGTAATAGCGATTGTAAGGCTGTAAGTTACGTTGTTGTAACGGTACAAAGCCGTAAGCGAGGGCTTCGCACCCGTCGCAAATTTCGCGCCCTCGGTGAAGCTCCACTCCACGTCGCTTGCGGTGATTTGCGCCTTGTTGATTTTGAACGATACGGTAGCCGCACTCGCCAAATTATAGTTAGAGAAGTAATCTCCCGCCGCAACGGTTGCGACGTATTCGCCCGCGTCAACGGCTTCGGTTACGGTCGTGCCGTCCTTCGTAAGCGTTACGGGCAGGGTCACGGGCAAGCCGTTCGCCGCTATGAACGTAGCTTCGGGCGCGAAGTTTTCGCCGTTGTAGACGAACTGAGCGTTGTTTGCAACGTTCCAGTCTACGCTTATAGCCTTTTTCTCAATAGTCACGGTCTTGGTAGTATCCAGCGACGACGAGAATACGTAGTTGGGGTTGGTGTTTATTGCCGTTGCGGTAAACGTGCCCGCATTGACGTTATCGCCCGAAATTATTACGGGCAGTTTGACGGTTTCTTTGTCGGTCGTCGAAATATCTGCGCCGTCCGCCGTCGCGTTTATTATAATCTGGTTGCCCGTGTAAGTTACCTTACCGTCGGAAGCCAGCGCCGAAGTACCGTTCAGCCAATTGATGGCGGTCAGCTCTTTCGGCTTGATTGTTATAGTAAGCTGTTTGGGGCCTATACTTCCGTCAGACCAGCCGTAGCCCGCGTTCGGGCTAAGCGTTACGGTGTACGTTCCCGCCGCGGTCGCCTTGATTTTATGTGACGTACTGTCGTACGCCGCGGGGGAACTGACCGCAACGCTCACACCCGTTTCGGGTGTGGTGAGTTCGAATTCCTGTTCCGTGCCGTTGTATACGACTGTTTTCGTTATGGTGCCGTCTTTGAACGTAGGCGCGTCAACGACCAGCCCCGCCGCTGACGCGGCAGATTTGAGATTTAAGTGAAGCGCGGGACGCACAGCGTACGAAGAAGTAACATAGTCACTGTTGTAGTTGCCGTCAGTGCTCAGATAGCCAGCACGGCGAGCATAATTGTTGTGGCCCGAACGCAGCCAGGATATCTCTCCGTTATTCAGACGTGCCGAAGAGGGTAATCCCCAAATACCGGAACGCTGTGTAGGGTTGGGGAAAGTGCTTCCCGACCAAGTGTTATTGTAGCCCGTTTCGTAGCCACTGGGGAGCCAGATTTTGTCCGCGCCCCACGCGGAGTAGCTGTTTTTGCCCGTGTAATCGTCGTCAGGCGACCACCAACTGCCGTAGTCGGCGCCGAAAATACCGTCGTTTTTACAGTTACCCCACCAGTCGTAGCCGTAAATCTTTTGGTTGGACTGGTACCACTGCCAAGGCATTTGCGAGGGAGTGTCTAGGTACTTATCGTAAGCCGAAACTATGGGGTGATAAGTCTGATAAACTTCGTTGACGGGAACTTCCACTTCAGCCGCCGTCGTGCTCGAAGGTCTGCCGGTGTTTGCGGTGATGGGGAGTTTTTCCACAGTCTGCACCGCGTTGGTCGTGTTGATGTGGTCGAAGAACTGCCTGTTCGCCGTCGAGCCGCTACCCGACCCCGAGGTTCCCGTCGTGGTTTCGTCTATCGCCTGATAAGCGTAAGCCGAGTTTACGAGCGAAGCCCTTATGAAGCTTGTTCCGTACATATTCGAGGGGTAATACAAAGTTTTATCCGTCGAATACCAGGTATGCCACTGTGAAGTAAGCGTGCTAGAAGCCTGCCAAAGAGTTGCAACAACTTCGCCGTTAGTGTCCTCGGAAGCGAATACGACGTTCCAGTCGATTCCGCCGAGTTTTACGGTGAAGTATCCTGCGCCGTTATTGAACAAAGACGACTCGTACTGCTTTTCGGGTTGTTTGTCTATGTAAGCTTTCAGCTCGTTGTACGAGGCTTTGTCTTTGCCGATAATCTTGCCCATTACGGTTTGCAGGTTAGCGGCGTTAAACAGGTCGCCGCCTGTACCCGAAATGTCAATTGCGGTGCCTGTTGCATTGGCGCTTGCGGTCTGACCGCTAAGCCCGATAAAGGCGCCGCAAACGGCACATATCGCTAGGGCAACCATAAGGACTGCCGCGGCGATTTTCGTCTTTACCTTTTTTAATATCATAAATATCTCCTTTCCCCTCTCGGGGGGATTTTATTGACAACATTTTAGGCTTCCCCCTTGGGGGAGGCTCCACGAAGCTTGCGGAGCGGTGGTGAGGCTGTGTTTATTACCTCATCAGTCATCGATTTTTGCGGTGAAAACTGCCCCCAAAAGTGAACGCTGAATTAAGGCGAATTTTTGCCGATTTTTAGCCGTTCAAAAAAAATTGTTTCACGATTTTTTGTTTTTAACGGTTTTGGGGGTATTTTGTTCCGTATCGATTTTTGCGCCGAAATGCGGTATTTAAGGCATATATAGGGGGGAATTGAGTTGTTTCCCCCCTCGGTTCGGGGCGGAAAATGTTGCCAAAAATTGGCAAAATCACCTGCAAAAACGATACACCTAATATTATATTAGATGTACCAAATTGCTTTCCGTGACCTAAATATAGCACCAAAAAATCAAAAAGTCAAGCATATTCTGGGGTTTTTTCTAATTCCGGCTACCAAATAGTGCCAAAAAGCGGGCTTTTCAGACAAGAAAGATACACCTAATATAATATTAGGTGTACTTTTTTCATATTGTTTCACGGGCGAAAAACGCACCTAAAAATACGCAAAAAACGGGCGCAAATGCGCCCGTTTTTCGGTCAATCGAATTAAGCCGCCCGCGGGTTCCCGCGGGCGGCTTTCAGGTTTTTATATTCGGGTTTCGGAAACGTATTTATATATCGCGGCGACGGTTTTCGCATCGGTGATTTCTCCGCTTTCGATAAGCGCAAGCACCTCTTTTACAGGTTTATAAACAGGTTCTAAAAATTCGCCATCGTCAAGACTTTGCCCGCCGACCCGTTTGCAGTCCTCGGCTATATAAATATGTATAACCTCGTCGGTATAGCCCGGGGTGGGGTAAATTTTCAGGTACGGCGAAAGCTTCGCCGTCATTCCCGTTTCTTCTTTAAGTTCACGCGCGGCGGCTTGTGCTGGCTCCTCTCCCCCGTCGAGCTTGCCCGCGGGGATTTCGTAAAGCTCTTTTCCGTACAGGTATCTGAACTGCCTGACGAGAAGTACCTTGCCGCCCTCTACGCAAAGCACCGCGGCGCCGCCCGAGTGACGGACGCATTCGCGCTGTGCCGTCGCGCCGTCGGGCAGTTCGACCGTGTCGACTTCAAGTTTCAATATTTTGCCGTCGTACACGGTTTTTCCGCAAAGCTTTTTTTCCGATAATTTCATAAATTCTTTTCGTAAGCTTCGATAAGCTCTATAATTTCGGCTACGCCGTCGGACACGCATTTATTATTTAATACGAAGTAGCTATAACCGCAGATTAACGCGTCAACATTCTCTATGTCGCCCGCTTTGATGTTTTTTGCAAGGGCGGAAAGAATCTTCAAGCCGTTCTCTTTCTCTTCGTCGTCTATGCGGCGGTGGGTTAAAAATTCGGCTTCCTGCGAAAGCGCAACCGACAGAGAGGATAAAATCTCGCCTGCGCGGGCGGAAAGAGCACGCTCGGCTTCGATGTTGCCCACTTCTTCTCTGAAAATCTGAATTATGCAGTCTTGCAAGCCCTTGATTACGGTGTTACAGAAAGCCTGATAGCTTGCAAAATAACTGCCGTCTTCGGGGAAGTACTGTCTTAAAAAGTCGTTTAAGTTGATATTATCTTTGTCGAACTCGACCAAAAGGCAAAAAATAAAGGCTAATCTTTGACCGACCGTATCGGGCAGGACGACGTAGCTTCTTGTAAACACCCCGTCGTTGACCGTTACAAGGCAACGGCTTTTTGCCGAAATATAGTTGAAGTCTTTCGTGACTGCTTCGAAAAGCCTGTATAATTCGGGGCAATTGACTATGCATTTAAGCAAGTCTTTGATTTTCGTGGTTGCCATTATGAATTTACAGCTTTTAAGTTCTTCGCATTTGTCTAAAAATGATTTTATCTGTTCTTTTGTATCCGTCATTTTTTTATGCGCCCCTTGGGTTCTTTCGTGCGTTTTTTTCATTATATCACAATATATTATAAAATTGTAGTATTTTTAAACAAATAATCTTGATTTTATTTTATTTATTATGTATAATATAAAAAGCAAATTTTTTGCGGTTTTTGATTTATTATGTTGAACACAGGCGAAACTTCTACCAACAAGTTAATAATTCTTTTCGTTTTCGATAAAATGGAAAGCGCCCTGTCCGAGCGGACGATTGTGGATATGTGCTCCACTTCCAACAGCTGGATGGGGTATATGGACTGCGTCAACGTAATTCATAAGCTTATAGACGACAATTTTATCTGCGTTGTGAACGAGGATGACGATACTCTTTATACCATCACCCCCGACGGCAGGGAATCGCTTGCGAATTTCTATATAAATATACCTAAAAGCGTCAGGGAGGAGATTTCGCAGTTCGTCAAAAAGAACAGCGCGCGATACCGCAACAGGCAGGAGTGCCGCTCTGACTACTATCAGAATATGGACGGAACTTTTACCGTGTCGTTGAAAATTCTTGCGCCTGTTCAACCGCTTTTAGAGCTGAAATTCGTCGTTCCCGACAAAAAAACCGCCAAAGCCATTTATAAAAAATGGGAAGAAAAAGCGGCGGACGTTTATTCCGTTATCTACGAAAATCTTTGCGACTAAATCGCAACTTACGGGGGTTATATGTTCACCTACACTACTTCGGGCACTTGTTCGCGCCAGATTGTTTTCGAAGTTGACGAAAACAACAAAATTCACAACCTTAAATTCATAGGCGGTTGCAACGGTAACTTGCAGGGCGTCGGCAGGCTTTGCGAGGGCAAGGACATCGACGAGATTGAAACGCTGTTATCGGGCGTGATTTGCCGCAACGGCACCTCTTGCCCCGACCAGCTTTCAAAGGCGATTGCGGCTTATAAAAAGACAAAGTAAAGCTTCTCGGCTACGCTCGGAATTACAGAGGAGCGATTGTATCTTACAAAAATACGGTTAAGTAAATTTAAAGCGGGTTCCATAAGAACCCGCTTTTTTATTGCAAAATTTCAGTTTTTCGCCCGTTTTTAAACGATTATGTGTGACATAGTACTATATAATAGCTACAAATTCAACAATAAGTCGTATAAATTGCCCATATTTTTGCCGAAAAGGTCTAAATAGAAGCATCTGCCGTCATAACCGCTTTCCGTGGTATAGCGGATAAGGTTGAAGCCCTGATATTCCTTTTCCACCTTTACAAGCAGTTTTTCAAAGGGCATACCGTTGCACTCTAAAACCGTGTTAAAGTCGAATTCCAGCCAAAGACCTTTCTTCATTTCTTCGACGGTGTAAGCGTTTATGCTTACGCCGAACGCGGGCATTTGGTGCGCGCTGGAAATCATATCGTTCCAGCAAGACAAAATTTTGACGTACTCTTCGCCGCCCGCCGAATAGCTTGTTTTTACTCCGCCGTTGTAGATATTAACTGTTTCCGCGCTGTCGAACGCGTCGCAAATCTCTTCCATAATTACCATATAAAGGCAGTTTGCGCCTATCTCCTTTATTTATTCTTTTTTAGTTGTTTTATCTTTTTTATGCTGTGTAAGGGATAGGGCGCGCCCTCTTCTTTCGCGTACCTGACCGCGCGTATAACCCCCTGTTGCACGCCGTTGTGCCGCCCTAGCGGGGCAAGGACCGCATCACCCACTTCCGCGCCGTCGTATTCGCACAGGTACCAATACGTCCACCCCGCTACGTTGGGGTCGGCGGGGAACTCAACCGATACGAAACAAAGTAAATTATTCATATTTTAATTATATCATACCGCTTCTAAATTGCAATATAAAACCGCCGACAAATCGGCGGTTTTTAAATTATTCGTATTCTACTACGTCTATCCAGCTGTGAAGAAGGTCGGCTTCTTCGGCTTTGGCTTTGCTTAAACGCGAAGCCGCGACTATGGGTATCCAGCGCTGGACGTACTGTATCGCCGTGTCGCTTTTTTTGCAATAGAGTTTTAAGTATTTATCGGCAAGCTCTTTTTTGCCCGCAAGGTAGAAAAGCAGGTAGCTTTGCGCGACGTCCGCAGACGAGTTGCCCTGCGTTGCATGCGCCCAGTCGATTATATACGGCGTGCCGTCCTTGGTTATGATGATGTTTGTAGGGTTGAAGTCGCCGTGGCACAGGTGCGTGTGCTTGGGCATAGAGTCGAGCCGTGTATGCAAATCGTAGCGCGTTGTTGCTTCGAGAACGGGGTTGGTTGCCGAAATTCTGCCCTGTAACTTGTCTTTCAGCTTATTGAGCATAGGCACGGTTTTAGAAAAGACGGTGCGTTGCAAATCGACGAAAAGGTTTAAATACTCTTCTTCTTTTTCGGGGCGTTCGTCCATAAGCTGCTGCAAGGTTTTGCCCTCGATGTAGTCTAAAACTATCGCCCATTTTCCGTCGACGACCTGAACTGCGTGAAGTTTGGGAACGTTTAAGTCTGTTTCTTCCACCCTTGCGTGGTTCAAAGCTTCGTTTAAGATATTGGCTTTCGAGTAATTCGCGCCGAATACCTTTACGAGGTTGCCGTCTGCGAGGTAGATTTCTTTATCCGCCCTAGAAAAGATTTTTTGTTTGTTCATATTTTCCTCCTTATTTTCCGTAGTAAGCGTTGAGATACATTTCTTTGATTTCGCTCATTAAGGGGTATCTGGGGTTCGCGCCCGTGCATTGGTCGTCGAAAGCCTGTTCAACCATTTCGTCAAGTCTGTCTAAGAAGTCTTTTTCGTCGATTCCGTAGTCCTTAATGGTCTTTTTGATACCGATTTTCTCTTTGAGTTTATCGATTGCCTTAATAAGGTTAGCGACCTTTTCTTTGTCGTTTTTGCCTTCGATACCGAGCGCTTCGGCAACTTCTGCGTATCTTCTTTGGGTATGCGGATATGCGTACTGGCTGAACGTGCCCATTTTTGCGGGAGCTTCGGCGGAGTTGAACTTTATAACTTCGTCAATCATAAGCGCGTTAGCGACGCCGTGGGGCAGGTGATGGAATGCGCCGAGTTTATGCGCCATCGAGTGGCACACGCCGAGGAAAGCATTCGCAAAAGCCATACCCGCCATAGTTGCGGCGTTTGCCATCTTCTCTCTTGCTTCGACTGCCGTCTGACCGTTGTCGTAAGCTTCGGGCAGGTACTTAAATATCACTTTCAGCGCCTGAACGGCAAGCCCGTCGGTATAGTCTGTTGCCATTACCGATGCGTATGCTTCGAGCGCGTGGGTTACAGCGTCGATACCTGACGCGGCGGTAAGCCCTTTGGGCGCCGACATATGCAGGTCGGTGTCGATAATAGCCATATTGGGCATAAGTTCGTAGTCTGCGAGGGGATACTTCACCCCTGTCTTTTCGTCGGTGATTACGGCGAACGGAGTTACTTCCGAGCCGGTACCCGCCGAGGTGGGAATTGCGATAAAGTACGCTTTCTCACCCATTTTGGGGAATGTGTATATACGCTTTCTGATGTCAACGAAGCGCATTGCCATATCCATAAAGTCTACTTCGGGGTGCTCGTACATAACCCACATAATTTTAGCCGCGTCCATTGCACTGCCGCCGCCGAGCGCGATTATAGTGTCGGGCTCGAAAGCGCGCATCTGCTTGGTACCCTCTATTGCGCAGGCAAGCGTGGGGTCGGGTGCGACGTCGAAGAATGTTGCGTGCGATACGCCCATTTCGTCGAGTTTATCGGTTATACATTTTGTGAATCCGTTTTTATAAAGGAAGCTGTCGGTGACGATAAATGCTTTTTTCTTGCCCATTACTGTTTTGAGCTCGTCAAGGGCAACGGGCAGACAGCCTTTTTTAATATATACTTTCTGGGGTGCTCTGAACCACAACATATTCTCTCTCCTTTCGGCAACCGTCTTAATATTTATAAGGTGTTTTATTCCTACGTTCTCCGAAACGGAGTTTCCGCCCCAGCTTCCGCAACCGAGGGTCAGCGACGGCGCGAGCTTGAAGTTGTACAAGTCGCCGATACCGCCCTGTGACGAAGGAGTATTTAATAGAATACGGCAGGTTTTCATTCTTTCCGAAAATTCGTGAATTTTGTCCTGACCGGTCGTTATGTTGATATACAGCGAAGAAGTGTGTCCGTAGCCGCCGTCTGCAACCAATTTTTCGGCTTTTTGAAGCGCGTCATCAAAGCTCTTCGCCTTGTACATTGCAAGCACTGGCGAAAGCTTTTCGTGAGCGAATTCTTCGGAAAGCTCGACGCTTTCTACTTCGCCTATCAGAATTTTCGTACTTTCGGGAACGTCCACGCCCGCAAGCTTTGCAATTTTATAAGCGGGCTGACCGACGATTTTTGCATTGAGCGAGCCGTTTATAATAATGGTCTTTCTGACCTTGTCGAGTTCTTCGCCGACAAGGAAGTGACAGCCGCGGACTTCGAACTCTTTCTTGACTTTTGCGTAAATTTTGTCGGATACTATAACCGACTGTTCGGAAGCGCAAATCATTCCGTTGTCGAAAGTTTTGGAATGGATAACCGAATTGACAGCAACGAGAATATCCGCAGTTTCGTCGATTATCGCGGGGGTATTGCCTGCGCCGACGCCGATTGCGGGTTTACCGCTGGAATACGCGGCTTTGACCATACCGGGGCCGCCCGTTGCAAGAATTGTGTCTACCTCTTTCATTAAAAGGTTCGTCATTTCCAAGCTGGGCACGTCTATCCAGCTGATAATTCCCTCGGGCGCGCCAGCGGCAACTGCGGCTTCGTAAACGACTTTTGCCGCCGCAATCGTTGCGTTCTTTGCGCGGGGGTGAGGGCTGATTATACAGCCGTTTCTCGTCTTTAAGCTTATAAGCGTTTTGAATATAGCCGTAGACGTCGGGTTCGTCGTGGGAATGACCGCGCCGATAATTCCGATAGGCTCGGCTATTTTAGTCAGACCGTACGCCTTATCTTCTTCAATAATTCCGCAGGTTTTGACGTCCCTGTATTTATTATAAATGTATTCGGCTGCATAGTGGTTTTTAATAACCTTGTCTTCCACAACACCCATACCCGTTTCTTCAACGGCAAGTTTTGCAAGCGAGATTCTTTCCTTATTCGCTGCAGTGGCGCAGGCAAGGAAGATTTTATCTACCTGTTCCTGAGAAAACTTAGCGTATTCAGCCTGGGCTTTTCTCACCCTTTTGATTTCGCTTTCAAGTTTCTCTACGCTGTCGCAAATTTCATAGTTTAACTTAAAATCCATTTCATTCTCCTGAAATAATTATGTGAATTTGTACTTTTTTTAAATCGATATTATTTTATCAAATAACCTTGTGCCGTGCAACGAAATGATGGGAATTTTTTACAGAGGTCGAAATTTGTTAGTTTGTAAAATTTTAAGTTAATAAAAAACAATTACGCGAATTTCTATTCAAAGAAAGAAAAATAGCGTAATTGTTACGGCTTTCACTATGAGCGTTTTGTTGAAATTTTTCGGGTTAAATACTCCGACGATTTTGCAAGAAATTTTCTAAACACATATTAAAATCTTGCGGCACATCCATATTTACACAATGTCCTGCGCCTTTAAAAATTATTTTATCGCAATTTTCGTATCCCGCCCATTCATTAACTATTTCAATTTCCATAGGAATATCGTGTTCACCGCATCCGACTAATAATTTGTATTGTCGTTGTTTCTTCGGGTATTTATTTACAAGATTTTGCAATCCACCCATATACATAAACGATTTTTTCTTAAACTGGATATTCATATTGTAAAATGCTGTTTGCGCGGCAACCGTATAGGCAGAAATTCTTTTGTTGGCTTTTGCAAACCACTTAATGGAAATCAATGCTTTTAATAGCATTTTCATTTGCCCTTTTGAATTAGCTTTTTGCTTTTTAATATCAAAATTATTGACGTCGTAACCGCCGAAGCAAGCAAGCGACAACACTTTATCTTCGTATTTGTTAGCAAAATCCTGTATTAAAACCGAACCTAAAGAAATTCCGACAAAATGAGCCGCAGAAATATTGTGCTTTTGAAAAATTTCGACTATCCAATTTGACATTTTTTCAATGTTATCACCCTTTCGCGCGTGAATAGAATTGCCGTGACCTAAAATATCAACAGCCAATAAATTATATTTACTCGAAAAGTAATCAAATTGTTTTTCAAACATTCTATAATCAATAAACGCGGCGTGAATAAAAACAAGCCATTCATTATTAGCCGTGTCGTCGATATAATAGGCAATAGGAGAGTTATCCAGATATAAATTTTCCATTTTTGTTATTCCTTGATATTTTTTAATAGGCGGCTGTACCATTCAATATTGAATTGCATTAAATCGCGCCCGTACTTTGCGGTTTGAAATTGATAAAAGAATATATCATTATTTTGCATTTCACTTAAAACAGTTGCTCCTCCGTTACAGATTTTCTCTAAATCATAGTGAATTTTTTGCAAATCGGAAATATGCTTTTCTATTAGCCTTACGCGGGTTTCATTTTCAGCAAATCCCATAAAATAAATTTTTGTAAGTTCGGGGTTTTTTGCCGAACCGTTATCGATAGGGCTGTTTACCCAAGCATTAAAATAATCTTTACCGCTATCGGTTATACTGTAAATTTTTTTTAATTTGCCGTCTTCCATTATTTCACTGACAGAAATATGCCCGTTCTGCAACAGTTTTTTAATAGCGGCTTGTATGCTACCCGTACTGCAACTGTACATTAAATTCAATCCGTCGTTTATACGTTTACGCAACTGATAAATCGTTCTGGCTTTTAATAGCAATAAACCTAAAATTATGTTTTCCATATTTTATTCCTGTATATTACTAATAATAACATTGTATTTTTAAGTTGTCAACTAAAAAACAAAAAGCCTTGCCGATAACGACAAGACTGAATGTGGTTTAACGCAAAGGGTTCAACCTATAGCGTTACTGGTGCACCGACTTACCGCAAAAACGAACACTATAATATACAAGGTAAATCGACGGGAATTGTATTGCGCGGTGGAATTGCCGCTGTCGGACTATAAACTGTTCGGCAAGCAATTAGCGGCGCGGTGATTGTTCGCGGCTTGCAAGGGCTGTCATAGCGTGTTTATAGATACGCTTTGACAGCCCTTTATTTATGCATTGTTAACTTTAAGATATTGCATTAAATTATCAAAAAACACTTTTACTGTATCTTCAAAGTTATGAGTTAATTCATATCCTCCAAGCCTAAATATATCATAACCTAAAAATTTCATTGTTCTGTCATATTCTAATTGTTTGGAATACTGTTCTAAACTATTTTCAGGTGTATGCGTCTTTCCGTCAATTTCGATTATAACTCTTCTACTTTTATATATAATGAGAAAGTCCATTCTTTGAAAAATTAGACTATTATTATATTTATATTTTTTACGAACTTCTTTGTCTTTGGGGTCATAATGCAGGTAAACTTGTGGTATAAGAACTGGAAACATATCATCGTTAAAAGTTTTTTTATAATAATCTTGAACACGAAGTTCCATTTCGTTCATCTGTTGTAATGGGTTATACCAAGAATACTTTCTTTTATTTTTATTCCACCATTTCTTAAAGTCTGCATAAGTTAAACTTTCTTTTATATCGTCATCGTATACTAAAACATCTGTATCATTTAATACTTTTAGATTACCATCTAAAACATCATTAAGAACTACGTCTGGTTTAGATTTTGCCGCTCCGAAAATCAAAAATCGAATATTTTCAAAATTATTTCTTCCACAAATAGTAAATATAGGTTCATCAATAATTAAATTTGGTAAAATAAAATCGTCGTCCACAACATAGCCTTCTGAATTTAGAATTTCGTTTTTACCTTC
Source organism: uncultured Christensenella sp. (assembly GCA_910579585.1). GTDB lineage: Bacteria > Bacillota > Clostridia > Christensenellales > Borkfalkiaceae > Coproplasma. Next base: position 810 of record CAJTVA010000032.1, on the reverse strand, counting down.
AAAAATCAAATTTTTATATTCAGATGTAACATTCAATTCAAAACCTATTTTCTGAAAAAATGTAATTAGCCCACACAAAATCGTATGTAAATTATTCAATGTACTTCTATCTGCCGAGCAGATATATCTATTTCCCCCTGTAAATCTATTTGCATATTTTTTAATCCACTCGTTTATTTCAAAATGTAAGCGAGTAAAAACAAAATCAATATTTTCGTTCCCATTGTGATAAAAGCAATTAAAACGATTTTTATCTCGAAAATCTCCAAATATAAAATTATCGTCATCTGCTCGATACATATATTCTGGCATTAGTTCTTTACATAAAATAACAAATTTATTATTCTGTTCTTCGTTCAGCATAAATACTCCATAATAAAGTCTTTTGTTATTATAGCACTTTTTGTATATAAAGTCGAGAAAATTAAATATGTAATGACTTTTCTAATTACAAACAGTTAGAGGCGCAGTAATTGCTCACGGCTTGCCCGTTCGCTTGCAATGGCTGTCATAGCGTCCTTATAGATACGCTTTGACAGTCTTTTTGCTTGCTCTTTATCGGGCGGCAGTTTTGCGTAAATGTTTTTGCTTTGGTCGTTAAAATAGATAATTGTTGTTCCGAGCGGCATTGTCTTTTCCATATTTGATACTCCTTATATTTTTGATAACCCAACCCAAACCCACCCACAGCGGGCTTGCTTTTTCGTTCCGTGTTCCGTAGTGCCAATAAGGTAATAGTATGCTTATTGCCACTGCGGGCGGCTGTCGCCGCCCCGTATTGTGCCGTATACCCTAAAAGTGTTACAGTGT
>CAJTVA010000031.1 GCA_910579585.1 uncultured Christensenella sp. | reverse complement strand
GCAATGAAAATCAAATTTTTAGGCACAGCGGCGGCGGAGGGGGTTCCCGCAATAGGCTGTAAGTGCAGGGTTTGCAAACTCTCGCGCACGCTCGGAGGCAGAAATATGCGCTCACGCTCGCAAGCGCTTATAGACGGCGAACTTCTTATCGAGTTTAATCCCGACACGCTTTGGCACTCGCATGCGTTCGGCTTCGATTTGAGCGAGATAGACCACTGCCTTATTACGCACAGCCACCCCGACCATTTGTACCCCGACGACATAGACAACTACCGCCGCGATTTCTGCCACGGCAGAGAGAGGGCTATGAACTTTTACGCCGCCGAGGACGGATATAATAAAATAAACGAAGTTAGCCTCCGCCCCCATATGGGCGGCGCGGTAAAGGCGCACCTCGTCGAGGTCGGCAAAACGTTTACGGTGGGCGGTAAGTATCGCATTCTTCCCCTGCCAGCGCACCACACTGCGGAAACTTCACCCGTTTTCTATTCCGTAAGCGCCGGCGGCAAGAAAATTCTTTACGCGCACGATACGGGCTATTTCCCCGAAGAAGCGTGGGAACTTTTAAAAGGAGAAGGGAGATTTGATTTGATTTCCCTCGACTGTACGGGCTGTATGGGGCTTGACGGGCATAACTATACAAGGCATATGACTTTCCCAGTCTGTCTTGACGTCGTCAAGAGAATGAGGGAGCTTGGTCTTATAGACGAAAGAACGGTCAAAGTGGTCAATCACTTCTCGCACAACGGCGGACAGACTTACGACGAAATGTGTAAGGAAGCGGACAAGCACGGCGTAGTCGTTTCCTACGACGGACTTGAAATAGAGGTATAATTTCTTTTAATCAAACAAGGTTAAATAATTTTTTAAAACCGTGAAATAATGTTTTGACAAACGCATAAATTTATGATATAGTAATTTGGCTTTTAAATAATATTTAACTTTGAGCGGAAGTACCCAAGTGGCTCAAGGGGCTCCCCTGCTAAGGGAGTAGTACGGGAAACCGTAGCAAGGGTTCAAATCCCTTCTTCCGCGCCATATACCGTCAAATAACTTTTGTTACTTGACGGTATATTTCTTCAGCTTAGGTCTGCGGACACTACCGCAGACTTAACAGCCCTCGGCTTGGGCTATCGGCGTGCGCTTGGCTTGAAACGAGTGAAAACAAAAAGCGGGAAGCGTTAAAGCGCAATTCCAATAGGGATTAAAAAACAAAAATTTTATAAGAGTTGCACTTTCAAGCGATGAAAAAGAACAGGATTTCAAATCGAAGTCCTGTTTCTTTTTACATATTTATTGCAACTGACTGACTGATTTTGTTACTTCTTCTTGCTATTCTATACTTGTCAAGCGACAGAAATAAAAAATTCAAGGAGAAACAAAAAAATGAAAAAACTGACAAAAATTTTGATGAGTGCATTGTGCATAGCTGCAATCGGTAGCTCTATGGCTGCGCTCGGCGGTTGCGGTAGTAAAAAGGAAAGCATTACCGTTTCGGGTTCGTCTTCCGTTACACCCATAATGGAAAAACTTGCGGCGGAATACGAAAAGACGCACGACGTAAGAATTACGGTAAATATGTCTTCGTCCGGCGCGGGTATAAGTGATACGCAAAACGGCTTAAACGATTTCGGTATGTCTTCGCGTGAATTGAAATCGAGCGAAACGGGTGTGAAAGGCTATACGCTTTGTATGGACGGTATTGCCCTTATCGTCAACAAAGACTGTTCTGTTACGGACGTGAGCAAAACCGACGTGAAAGCACTCTATGAAAGCGGTACGGCAATTCCCGACACTACGATAACGGCGGCAATCGGCAGAGATGCGTCAAGCGGAACGCGCACGGCGTTCGACGAGCTTTTGAAAATCGAAAACGGTTACGCTACGAGCGTTGCCACGCTTGCCGAAACGGGTAACGTAATCGAAGCGATACAAGGCTCGACAAACAGTATCGGCTACATATCTTATGGCAGTTTGCAAAGTACGGTCAAAGCGGTAAGTCTTGACGGAGTTGCGTGTACAACCGAAAATATTATGAACAACACCTATGCGTTGCAACGTCCTTTCGTAATCGTACTCAAAGAAAACGGAACGCTGTCGGCGGCGGCACAAGGCTTTTACGATTATATTATGAGTGCGGAAGCTCAAACGGTTATAACGGGCGCGGGTTATATTTCGGTAAAGTGATATGACTACGCTTACAAAGATTAAAACGGCAAAGTTTTTTTCAAAGGAAAATATCGCAAAGGCAATATTTATAGCCCTTGCGGCATTTTCCATTCTTGCCGTATTTACGATTATCGGTTATTTGCTTTATGCAAGCATACCCGCTTTTCGTGATATAGGTTTTTTCAGGTTTATTTTCGGTTCGGAATGGTCGGCAAAATCGGAAACTTTCGGAATATGGCGAATGATTGTCGGCACGTTCTTTCTTACCGTATGCGCCGTTCTGCTCGGCGGTACGCTTGCTGTATTTACGGCGATTTGGCTTGTATTTTATTGCCCTAAACGACTGAAAAAGATATATACGCAGATAGTAAATTTGCTTGCGGGTATTCCGTCTATCGTGTATGGTCTGTTCGGGTATAAATTTTTAATGCCGCTACTCGTCGATATATTCCACCCGAATAATGCGGGTTTCGGACTTTTGGCGTGTACGCTTATTCTCTCGGTTATGATATTACCGACAATAACTTCCATAACCAAAAACAGTTTGGAAGCCGTACCCATGCACTACTACGAAGGCGCGCTTGCGCTCGGCTGTTCAAAAAATCAAGCGGTATGGAAAGTTTTACTACCCGCCGCAAAGAGCGGAATTATATCGGCAATCATACTCGGTATAGGTCGTGCAATCGGCGAAACAATGGCTGTTCAGATGATAGTGGGTAACGGTTCGGGTTATCCGTTCGGTGCGTTCGTGCCGTTTACCACGCTCACAAGCAATATCGTACAGAATTGGGGTTATGCAACGCCGTCCGAACAGTCTGCGCTTATTGCCGACGGGTTCGTATTGCTTATCTTTATACTCATACTTAATCTTTGCCTTATGGCTGTAAAAAAGGACAGCAAGGGCGGCAATAAATTTTTCTCTCGTAGATTGAGAGAAAGCGATCAGAAAGATACGTTAAAAAGCTATCGTCGCACGGGTAGCGCTTGCGATGCGCTATGGATAGTTTCTTGGGTTATTTCTTTGCTGGTTGCGTTCGTTCTCGCATTTATCGTAATATTCGTTTTCGTAAAAGGCTTTCCGCATTTGAGTATTGACTTTATGTTCGGGGAAAGCGGTAACGCACACACGACGCTTGCGCCCGCTTTTGTATCAACTACAATGCTTATAGGTCTTGCGCTGTTGCTTGCTTTGCCGCTCGGTGTAGGCGCGGCAATCTTTTTGAACGAGTATGCAAACAAAGGAAGCATTTTCGTTAAAGTGATACGCCTGTTCGTCGATACACTTGCCGGTATTCCGTCGATAATATTCGGGCTGTTCGGAATGGTATTCTTTGTAATCGGTATGAATATGGGCTATTCTCTATGGGCGGGCGGAATTACTTTGGCTCTTATCATTTTGCCGACGATTATACGCAGCACCGAACAAAGTTTATCGGAAGTGCCCGACAGTATGCGTGAAGCAAGTTACGCTCTCGGCGCGGGAAAACTGCGGACGATTTTCGTCGTCGTTCTGCCGCAGGCAATTACGGGAATTATAACGTCGATTATCCTTTCTATCGGGCGAATCGTAAACGAAAGCGCGGCTCTCATATTTACGGTGGGCTCGGCATCTACTTTTATTCCGCAAGGTTACGGAGATAGTGCGGCAAGTTTCGCCGTTCTCGTATGGAAGTTTATGAGTAACGGTTTGCAGGTCAACGAAGCCTACGCTACGGCAAGCATATTGCTTATATTCGTCATCATACTTAACTTACTCGTTTCACTTATGGAATGGTTATTTAATCGGAGAAAAAAGATATGAAAAAACACATTATAGAGCAATTTGATTTGAGCGGCGATATTGCCGTTTCTGTCAAGGAAATGAATTTATACTACGGCTCGTTTCACGCGTTAAAAAGCATTTATATGGATTTTCCGAAAAATAAACTCACTGCTTTAATAGGACCTTCGGGTTGCGGTAAATCCACGCTCATAAAATCGCTTAATAGAATGAACGATTTAATCGAAAGCTGTAAAATCACGGGCGAAATCAAGGTCGGCGATACGGATATTTATTCCCGCAAGACCGATTTATCCCGTCTTCGCAAAAACGTGGGTATGGTATTCCAACGCCCCAACCCGCTTGCTATGAGCGTTTACGATAATATCGCATACGGTCCGCGCACGTTCGGAATACGCGCCAAAAGTGAATTAGACGGAATAGTTGAAAGCTCGCTCAAAGGCGCGGCTATGTGGGACGAAGTAAAAGATAGGTTGAATAAATCCGCTCTCGGTCTTTCGGGCGGTCAACAGCAAAGGCTCTGTATTGCCCGTGCGCTGTCCGTTGAGCCGCAAATTCTTTTAATGGACGAGCCGACGAGTGCGCTCGATCCCATTTCGACGGGTAAAATCGAAGAATTATGTATGGAACTCAAAAAGAATATGACCATTATTATGGTAACGCACAATATGCAGCAGGCGTTCAGAATAGCCGACTATACGGCGTACTTTCTTTTGGGCGAAATGATTGAAATGGACGAAACGAAAAAGTTGTTTGCTCATCCGCAGAATAAAAAAACAGACGATTATATCAACGGCAGATTTGGTTGATATTACAATTTTATTACAAGCGGCATATTCTCAACACTTTATTTATCAAACAAAAAATGATATAATTAAAGCAAGGTGATATTATGAAAGGTACGGTTTTTATTTTAGAAGACGATACAAGCATTTGCGGATTAATCAAGGTCGCATTAGAGATGAACGGCTTGGATTTCAAGGCGTTTTCAACCTTGAAATCTTTTACCTCCGCACTTTTGGGCGAACAGCCGGACGTTGCATTACTTGATATAATGTTACCCGACGGAAGCGGTTTAGACGCTCTTCATTTTATCAAAGAGAAATTTCCTGCCGTAAGCTGTATTATGCTCTCCGCACTATCAAAGGAAGAAGATAAGGTAAACGGTTTGAATATGGGCGCGGACGATTATATAGCAAAGCCCTTTTCCGTATTGGAACTTACGGCAAGAGTAAACGCAAGATTGCGCGGAAAACAGCGACAAAGCGTTTTGTCGGTTGGTAATGTTACGCTGAACTCTGAAACTTTCGTCTGCGAAATCGACGGCAAAGAAGTATCGCTCAATCATAAGGAATTTGAACTATTACAATATTTTATGGAAAATCACGGAAAAGTTTTATCCCGTGAAAAACTTTTAACCGAAGTTTGGGGGTACGACGTAGGCGAAACGCGAACGCTCGACAATCACGTTGCCCGTCTTCGCAAGCTCGGCGTAAAGATTGAAACGATATTCGGTGTGGGGTACAAATTATGAAATGGCGCATTTGGATTTTATCGCTTGGAATTACGTTTGCCTGTCTTTTTGTCTTTTCTTTTGCGGCAACGCAAGTTTATTATAAATCGTCCATAGACGACAGCAAAGAATATTTGCGCGTTTATATGAACAGCTTTGATGAAACTTTGAATTTGGACGATTTGAACGAACAAAACGCCGCCGCCTTTTCGGAAAAATTGAACGGCGCAAGGGTTACGTTTATGGACGCACAAGGCAACGTACTTGCCGACAGCATTGCCGATGACGATTTGGAAAATCATTCCGACAGATCGGAAATAAAAGAAGCTATTTTCGACGAAGAAGGTTTTGCAGTGCGCGGCAGTTCTACGCTTGGTAAAAATATGGTGTACTATTGCAAAAACTTCGACGGACAATTTTTAGTGCGGATTGCTATATTCACCGATACCGATTGGAGTATCTTCGCAAAATCGTTACCTATATTACTGTATTTCTTCATCTTGTGTATAGTATTGTGCGCCGTCATAGCCTTTGTATCAACGCACTATATCTTAACGCCCGTAAAAAAACTTGCAAGCGATGCCGCAAACAATCCGCAAGTTACAAGCAAATATTCCGAACTCAAACCCGTAGCCTATATTCTCAACGAGCGCAATCGCAACATTCAAAGGCAAATGAGCGAGATACAAGCGGAAAAAGAGCTTGTGGAAAAAGCGCGTGTTTCAAAGGACGAATTTATTTCTAACGTAACGCACGAGATGAATACGCCGCTCACATCTATTCACGGCTACGCCGAATTGTTACAGACGGGCGGTATGAGCGAAAGCCAAACGAAAACAGCGTATAAAACAATACTCACGCAGAGCGAACGCCTTACAAATTTGATTGCCTGTATCATCAATTACAGCGAAATCGACAATGACGATTTACCCCCTTACGAAGTGGACTTTTCCGCGCTTGCAAAAGAAACGATTGCCGCATTGAAACCCGAAGCGGACAAAAGGAATATTACGATAACGGAAAAAATAGACGATAACGTAATCGTAATGAGCAGACACGAAAGATTAAGCGAAATCTTCGGAAATCTCGTGCGAAACGCCATTAAATACAATAAGGACGGCGGCAGTATAACGGTTACGCTCAACTATCAAGGGCTGACTGTTGAAGATACGGGAATAGGCATTGCGGAAGAAAATATGAGCAAAGTATTTTCTCGCTTTTTCACGGTTGACAAATCGCACAACGGTAAAAACGGCGGCTTTGGTTTGGGGCTTGCCGTTGCCAAAAAGATATGCCAAAAATCCGGTTGGAAAATAAGCGTCGAAAGCACGCTTGGCGAGGGCAGTAAGTTTACCGTTGAATTTTAGAAAGTCGCTTTTCGACAAAACTTTCCAAAAATCACAAACATTTGTTTTGAAAATCTATTGACTTTATACTGTCATAGTGATAAAATACATAGCATACCACAGTAGTGTAATGAGTGGTATTGTACCCTTTTGAAAGGGTGTGCCGAACGGATAACGGTTATGAGTTCGGCAGATTCCGCAATGAGCGACAGCTCATAGGCCGCGGAAGGTTTGGGCAGTATAGCCGCCCGTGCCTTAGCTTACGGAAAGGGCGTAAGTTTTGTTTTGTTACGCAAAATTCGTAAGCCGTGATAGGCTTTTATAAGTGTACGATTTTTTCGGGAAACGGCACTAAAATCAATTCTCTAACTTAATAGAATGACCAACCATCATAGAGCACATTATGTTGCTAAACACGGTTAGAAGTCGGTGATACAAGAAGTTATCAGCGGCTTTTTTCGCGCCTTTTTTACGGTATCTATTCCACTCTTTCTTGCGTGGACGAAGATATTAATTGTTCTCAAACGGAGGTAAACGCAATGACAATAAGACCGCCTTAATCGGCAAGCAAATGACAAGCAAAATCACAAGACACGGCAAAATGAAGCTCTACCGCTTGGACGAACAAAACAGAATATTCGGAGTATATCCATATCTCACTAGGCTACAAGTAGCCAAGTTCGCCCTTGCAGGGGGCAATTTTGACCGAAGAACGAAATTCAGGAGGAAACAAAAATAAGTTATCAGGTAGTCAGAGTAGACCAATTCAATAAAGGCAGTTTGGGCAAGATAGGCGGCGAAACGGAACGTACAAGCAAGCGCCACCGCAACGAAGATATAGACAGCGAACGCACACCGCTCAATCTGTATTTCAAAAAGTCGGACGGCGGTCTTACCGCACAATGGAAAAAGACAATGCAAGAGTTAAACGCAACCTTCCGCGAAAAGAAAAAGTCCGTTGCTTTCGAGGGTATGATTATCACGTCGGACACGGCGTTCTTCGAGCGGCTCGGTTGGAAGAAAGGCGAAGAAACGCCGTATGCGGTAATGGAATATTTCAACCGTTGTTATGAGTTTGCGTTGCAGGAAATCGGCTATAAGGGAACGGATAAAAACGTATTGTCGGCGGTTATCCATTTGGACGAAACTACGCCGCATTTACAGCTCTACTATATCCCCATTGTAGACACCACCAAAAAGAAAGTCTATGAAAAAGACGCGGACGGAAAAGTAATGCGGAATAAGAAAGGCTCGCCTATTCAAAAGAAAGACGAACGCGGCAAAAGCGTTTACGAGTACATTCCGTTGGAACAGCCGAAGTTATGCAGTTCGGACTTTTTGGGCGAGCGCGGCGGGCAGCTTTCTTACGGCAATATGCAGGACGAGTTCTACGAGCAAGTGAGCGTACATTACGGCTTGGAACGCGGCGAAGTCGGAAGCAATAAAAAGCATACGACAAAGTATCAATGGCAAAAGCAAAAACAAGAAGCCGAGCTTGCAAATCTCGAAGCGGATAAAGTCCACGCGGAAGAAGTAATCGAACAAGCGCAGACTGCCGTAGAAACACGGGATAAGGCATTGGAAGAATTAAAACCGTTGCAGGAATACTTGGATGCTTTCAAAGAAGCGATGAGCGGCAATCTGCCGTTATCCCCTACGAAGTTGAGAAAGATGATTATAGGTCTTACTACCGAGTATAAGCGGTTGGAAAAAGAAAAGCTAATCAAAGACAAAGACAGCGAAAATCTTTTCAACCTACTGCGGCAAGCGGAACGGCGCATACCCGAATTGGAAAGGCATAAGGAGTTTTTGCTATTCCTTTCGGAGTACGCGCCGGACAAATTGGAAGAAGCAAAGCGCACGGCAACCGAACGCAAGAACGTACCAAAACCGCCCGTTAAATCTTCAAAGAATTGGTGGGCAAAATAAATTTTATGATGAGCCCGTTCCACTACTCTATCTAAACCGTTGACAAGATACCCATAAAAGCGTATAATAAAGAAAATGGCGTGTAAATACGACACATATATTCACGGAGGGTATTATGAAACCGAGAGCGGAAAAAGATAAGAAGTACGAAGAACGGCATAGAGAAGAACGCAAAGCAAAGAGTTTGGTTTGGGGAACGAGCGTGCCGAGAAAACAGGCAGAAGAAATAAACGAATTTTTAAGTAAGAACGGTTACACGAAAGTCCGTCTTATAGAAGCGGGATACAAAGTATTATTGGAAGAAGCCGCCAAAAGAGATAGAAACGGACAATAACCGTAAAACTTATGAATCAAACTAATGTGTTCTTCTTGCGGAACGGGAACAAATAACTTGAAACGCCCGATTTCAGACAAAGAGTACATTATTAAAACGAACAAAGCAACCACACCTAAGGCAGATATACTGTCTTATTACTACGAACAAGAGAACGGCTCGCTTGTAAGAAGCCGTGAAAAAGTTATCGGGAACACGGTCTATACCGTTATATCCCGTGAAAAGACAAACGCCGATACCACTACGGCGTTCGACATTACAAAAAGATTAATCGAACGTAATATCGACGAAGTATTGAAACCGTCTGTTCGGTTATCTCATAAGCAATCGCTTGGGAGTTGCAATTCGGGAGGTAATAAACAATGAATTTGTAACCGACAATTAAATATAAGAAAGTAAAAAGTGCAGAAGAACAATGGACGGCTTGCTATTGCAGACTGTCCTGCGACGACGATTTGGACGGCGATTCTAACAGTATCCGTAACCAAAAAATGCTGTTACAAAAGTATGCAGACGAAAACCGTTTGCGTAACGTAAGGTTTTACGTGGACGACGGATATTCGGGAAGCAACTTTGACCACCCCGACTTCAAGCGTATGATGGACGACGTGGACAACGGTAAAATATCTACCGTTATCGTCAAGGATATGTCGAGATTCGGCAGGGATCACATTCTTGTTGGCTATTATACGAAATACTATCTTGCCGAAGCTGACGTTAGGTTTATTGCAATCTACGACCAAGTGGACAGCGAAACCAATCCCGATGACGATATTACGCCGTTCAAAAACATACTCAACGAGATGTACGCCAAAGATTGCAGTAAGAAAATCAAAGCGGTTGTCCGCGCCAAAGGCAATTCGGGCAAACACATTACTACAATACCGCCGCTCGGCTATATGAAGAATCCCGAAGATAAAGAGAAATGGATTATAGACGAGAAAGGCGCGGAAATCGTAAGAGAGATTTTCAAACTTTGTATGCAAGGTTACGGTCCGACGCAAATAGCGCGGATATTGACAGAGCGCGGCATTGATACACCCGTTGTATATTGCCATAAAAACGGATTGCCTACTGCGTTGAAAATTCGGGAAAGCTCGGAGATTTGGGATCAAAAAACCATTGCAGGCATACTTGGAAATTTGGTATATACGGGTTGTACCATAAACTTCAAATCGTACAAGAAATCCTATAAATCGAAGCGGAGAATCGATGTGCCGAGAGAAGATTGGGCAATTTTCGAGAACACGCAGGAAGCAATCGTAGACAAGCAAACTTTTGACGCCGTTCAAAAAATACGCGAGAACAAACGTCGTCCTACCGATATGGGCGAAATGAGTCCGCTGTCGGGAATGCTGTACTGCGCGGACTGCGGAAAGAAAATGTATCTTTGCCGGTGTACCACTATGAAGCAAGCGGAATATTTCAACTGTTCGTCATATAGGAAGAACTTGAAGCGGACCTGCACTTCGCACCAAATTACGGTTAAAGCGATAACGGCAATCATACAGGACGATTTGAAGCGTACAATTCACTTTGCCAAGAACCACAACGAAGAATTTTTACAGACCTTACGCAAGGACGCCGAAGCGAAAACGAAAAAGGAACTCAAAGAAACCTACGCGAAATAGAAACTTCGGAAGAACGCATTGACAAGCTCGACAAGATTATAGAGAGCCTATACGAAGATAAGGTTACGGGTAAAATCTCGGAAGAACGGTATTTGAAAATGAGCGATACATACGAAGCCGAGCAAGCCACGCTGAAAGAGCGGGTTAAGACTTTGAAAGCTGAAATAGAGAAAGCCAAAGCGCAAGACGATAAAATTCTCGACTTTATGCTACTCATCTACAAGTACAGCAATTTTGAAGAACTCACGCCCGAAATTCTGCGTTCGTTCATTGACAAGGTAATCGTCCACGAGAAAACGAAAATAAACGGACATTACAGACAGACCGTTGAAATAGTCTATAATTTCGTGGGCACAATCGAGCCGCAGTTCTTCGACGATGACGAAACCTACAACTGACACAAGCAACTAAACCAAGTCAAGAGAAAAGGCGTGGCTTCACGCCACGCCTTAATCTCTACATCCTGCGGCTTACCTTTAATTCCCTATGGGAACTACGGTAACGCTTCCCGCTTTTTATTTTTATCTATCGTCAGTTCTGCCGAGTAAATAATCTACTGAAACTTTGAAATAATCGCATATTAAGTCCAAAAGTTCTAATGAAGGCAAATAATTTTTATTAAACCAACGTGTAATATAACTTTGGTCAAAATGCAAATCTTTACTAACTTTATATCGAGTAACGTTCTTTTCATTACACAAAAAATCAAAGCGTGTTTTAAAATCTCTTTTCACTTTTGATTTATTAAAATATTCGTCATCAGAAGTTCCGAGCAAATATTTTATAGATACGTTAAAATAATCTGCTATGCGAATTAAAATTCTTGGTGTTGGTATAATGCCGTAATTTAAAGCGTTAGAAAGAGAACGATAATCAACGCCGATTAAATTAGGCAATTCAGATTTATTAACTTCGCAATCTTCAACTAATTCGGTTATTCTAATTTGAAAAGCATTTGAAATAGGCATAATTTCCCCAAAAATATTTAGTTGCATTAAAGCTAAACACCAATCTATGAGAATTTTATGCTATTATTAGCTTTTTATGCTTGCACAAAAGCTAAACACCAAGTATAATTAATATTGGTTTCCATTAAAACAAAGAATTATTTTTAAGGAAAAATTATAATGTCAAAAAATTGCTGTTGCACGGGACACCGACCAAAAGGCTTTCCATTTAATTACCGAATTGACAAGCAAAAGCATAAAAGTTATTTACAAAAGCTTGAAGAAAAAATAAAGCTTGCAATTACCGGATACGGAATTACAAACTTTATTTCGGGTATGACTATAGGCGCAGATATGGACTTTGCGGAAACTGTCTTGAAGCTTCGGGATAGATACCCTATCACGTTAGAGTGCGCTATTCCTTGTCCAAACCAAAATTTAAAATGGAAAGGCAAAGATAAATTACGCTATGAAAGCATTTTGAAACGTGCGGACAAAGTAAACTTTATTTCGGAGCGTTATACAACCGAAAGTATGTTAAAGCGTAACCGCCATACGGTAGATAAAAGCGAGCTTGTAATTGCAGTATTCAACGGCATTGAAAAAGGCGGTACGTGGTACACGATAAAGTATGCAAAAAGCAAAAACATAATTATAGAGATAATTGACCTATGCAATGGGAACAAACGAAAAAAACCATATTAAAAATATTAAAATATGCCCTAATCAGCGTTTCTATATATCTTGCTGTACTTTTAATTGAAATTTGTTGCATATATGCAGTACAAAAGGATAATACGTGGAATTACCTTAAAGAAGTTTGGGAATGGTATTCATCTTTGTTCATTTAATTGCCTAAACATAGTTGTATTTAAGTTATTTTTGACCTATGTTTGAGTTCAGGGAATGACGACAGGGTGTGAGATTGTCTTAACAAGCGGAAAGCAAAGAAAAATCAAATCATACTACTTATTTATAAAGTGTTTAACTGTGCCAAAAGTCCGCAAGCGTTACGCTTGCGGACTTTTATTTTTCAAAATAGATTGCGCTTATTATCACTTTCGCCAGGTCGGGAACGGGGTCGGCGCAGTCGTTATCCAACCAAGCCATAGAGGTGTTGAATAACATTCCCGCATACAAATACGGTTGATATCTGTGCGTGTTCGGGTATTCGCTTTCAAACATCTTTGAAAAGTTTTCGTTTAAGTATTCCAGATACAGGTACTCTAAATGCGCTTTTCTGATAAGCTTAATCGGCTCTTTCTGCTCGACAAAAGCCGTTAAAACGTTAGTTACCTCTTAATATAATCTTCCTTGCACCGCGGGTAATATCGGTTATTTAAAACGAAATGTTCCTTGTTGCGGTTGAAGTAGTATATAATTATATCTTCCTTGCGCTTGAAGTTCCTGTAAAACGTCGTCCTGCTTACGCCCGCCTTGTTTGCGATGTCTATAACGCTTATCTTTTCATACCCGTATTCCGCCATAAGCTTAAAAAGCGCCTGCACGATATAAAACTTATTGCAATCTTCCGCGCGTATTTCCACGATACAAAATCTCCTTTTTGTTTCAAATCGGCGAACATATTTCCGATTGTGTTTCAAAGCCGGTAAACGGGTTTGATTTAACGGTTTCGCTGTATTATGATACACTTGTTTCAGGCAAAAGTCAACAACGCGCGCGAAACGGCTGTTGCCTAAAAAATTTATAAGAGGTGCATTATGCAGGAAAAAGATTTTATAACTTACGAGTACCGCACTAAAACGGTCAAGGCAAAGGACAGAACGCGGGTAATGGATATGAGCGAAGCCTTCGGATGGGAAGTTACGGGCACAACCCCGACGATAGAGGGCGTTACGGTATCCTTGAAAAGGGATAGGAAGATAAAACACAAGCAAGAACTTATGAAACTGGAAAGGCAGGCGGATGAAACTTTTTCAGCGATAAATAAGCTTAATTCCGCTAAAACTTTAACGGCAAGCGTATTTGCGTATATCTTCGGCTGTATAGCGGCGCTTATACTCGGCGGCGTTATGTGTATGACTATGCTTACAGAAAACAATGTACCCGCATTCGTCGGAGGTATCGTTCTTGGAATTGCGGGAATTGTTCTCTGTTCGGTAAACTATTTAATCTACAAAAAGATAGAAGAGAAAAAGACCGTGCAAGTCATTCCGCTTATCGACGACAACGAAGAAAAGCTTGCAAACATTCTTGCAAAGGGCAACGATTTATTGAATACGGATTTGATTTAAGGTAACTTATGGCAGACGGAAGCGGATTTTTTAAAAGAATAAGAAGTGATTTCGAGTACAGAACGTATTTCAATTCAACCGTGTCTTTTTTCGCCTCAATCGTGTTCGCGGGGTACAATATCTTCCTCGGCGCGGTGTACGAAACAGTCTGGAATATCGGTATTGCCGCATATTACGTCCTGCTTGTCGGGGTAAGAGCGTTCGTGGGGTTTAAAGAAATCCGATTGAGAAAATCCGAACTTCCGGACGCTGAAAAGGAAGAAATAAGAAAGAATATATTTATCGTCCAGAGCGTACTTCTTTTCGTGATAGACTTGGCGCTGACCGGCCCGATTACGATTATGGTTATGAAAGCAAAAGCGTTAATTATTCCGAAATTCCCGCAATCGCCGTTGCGGCTTATACCGTTTTTAAAATCGTTACAGCGACAATGAGCTACGTCAAGACGAGAAAGCTTTCGAACGTCAGCGTAGCTATGCTGAAAAACGTAAATTTTATCGATGCGATAGTTTCCGTTCTTACGCTGCAATATACGCTTGTTATGACGTGCGGCGACGGAGTAACGGGGAATATGCTTACCGTTTGCGCAATAACGAGTTTTGCGTTTTTGGCTTTTCTCGTTGCGGTGTCTGTCACTAACTTAATCAAAGCAGTAAAAATAAAAAGGGCGGCTTGGCCGCCTTTTTGCGTGCGATAAATTTCGTTGAAAAGTTTTTCGGCGTGCTTGCCAAAAGGGATAGGCTGTGCTAAAATGAAGTAGTAAGAGAGGGAACTATGAAGATTATATTTTTCGGAGATTCTATAACCGACTGCGGCAGAGACAGAAACGACCCGAAGTCACTCGGAAACGGTTACGTCAAAATTTTGTCGGACAAGTTGCGCCCGATTTATCCCGATACGGATATAGAGCTAATAAATAAAGGCGTGTCGGGGAACGAGGTTTCGGACCTGCTTGAACGCGTCGAAAGCGACGTTCTGGCTTTGAAACCCGACGCCGTCGTTGTAATGATAGGTATAAACAATACTATCCACCAGTACAAGGCGGACAAGCCGCTCGATTTAAAGCAGTTCGAAGTCGATTTGAAAGAACTTTTGAAACGCATCAAGAAAGAGGTTTCGGTGCTTATCTTCCTTGAACCTTTCCTTTTGCCTGCGCCCGATAAACTGAGAATGCGCAAGCTTTTCAACGACGAACTTGCTATTATTAACAAAATCGCTTTAAAAAACTCCGACGAGTTCGTTGCGTACGACGAGATGTTCAACGGTCTTTGCGAAAGCCTGCCTTACACCGAATTTTCTCTTGACGGCGTGCACCCCACGCACCGCGGCTCTCGCCTTATAGCCGACCAGGCAATTAAGGCAATAAGGAAGCATTTATTATAAAAAGCATATATACGGCACGTTGCGTCGTTGCGCTTACGTTTTTGTTCGGTCACGTACGTCTTAGTACGCTCCCTCGCAAAAGCCGCGTGCTAGCATTGCACCGTATCACTGTGTTTTTGATTAACATTATATAGAAGCCG
>CAJTVA010000030.1 GCA_910579585.1 uncultured Christensenella sp. | reverse complement strand
TTCATTGCTTCTCCTATATAAAGCCGCGGGGCGCAACGCCCCGCGGCAACTTTTAATGAATTACCAGAAAACAACCGAATCGATATTTCCCTCTTGGGGAAGATAAATCACTACGCTGTGCTTTCCTTCCTCAAGCTCGGGCGAAAGAAATACAAGCGAATAATCTCCGTTGTCCTCTTTCACTTCGACGGATTGCACTAATTCTCCGTCTATAAGAATTTCGTAATTTTGTCCGTAGTATTTTGATGCAATAAGTCCTAGCTTAGTTCCTTCAAACTCGAATTCCATAGTCGCATCTTTACCTACATAGACATGCCCGAAGTTTGCGTTGCAACTTACCGTCTGCCAATTTCCTTTATAGGTAAACATTGCATTATCGGGAGAATACAGCTTCCCGCCCAAAATCTCGTAGATATGCATAAACGTGATTTCGCCTATAACTACATAGTATTTGCCACTGCCCTGATGCGTCTGGCTGATACTAATCCTACAATACTTCATTGTTGCATCTTCGAAATCAACTATAACGTAATGACCGTTTCGGGGAGCTTCGGTAAACGCTGCGACGTCAAACCACGTTTCTCCGTCCAAACTGCCTTCTACCGTAAACGCTTTCGGCGTTTCCAACATACCGTTGCTGTTGCGACAGTAGAAAGAAATTCTGTTGATTGTTCTTTCACTGCCAAGGTCAAACGTCAGATTCAAGGGTTTACTTTCCGTAACCTGCCAGCTTGTGTGGATATAAGTATTTGTTTTGCCGTCCGATATATTTGTAATAGGCATTCCGGAGCCATACCCCGTTGCAGTATAATTCGTTTCTGTTACGGTCACTTCGTCAAACGGAACGGTAAAATTATCTTGGTAATTGTAGCTGTAAGGTCTTGTAAAGAAGTAATCGCTTTCAAATTCTCTTTGGAACTCGTAGTCCTGCCTGTAAGCCGTTGCGTACGTTATGGACGTAGGCGCAACGGGAGTTGTGTCGTTTGCCTCTTCCGCAGAAACTTCTTGATTGCCCTTGTAATAGTGGGTTACGGAATGGTCGTAATTCGGGTCGTCGGTCGAACTTACTTCATTTCCGTTCGCATCATAGTGCTTTTCTACCGTAGTATACTGCGGCACTGTCCAACTGCCAATACCCAGTCCGACATAGCTAGCCTTTCCGCCAAGGTCTTCGACAATTACGACTTCCTTAAAGTAAATCCATTCTTCCGCCACTACCTTTACGTCAACGTAAGTCCTTTCGTCGTTCGGATAGAACTGGTCGTTGCGGGCGGTGTTCATCGTAGTGTCGTAATACGCCTCCTTGCTATAAGTTTTACCGTTGTCCCGTGAAATATACAGCGCGCATTCTATACGCCCTCGCAAGTAAATTCTGTAAATTCCCTCTTCGGGGAAATACAGCTTACCTTTTACTTCCACTATCGAATTTGGCGTCATTAAGTAATCACTGACCGAGGCGTCGTCCTTATATCTTGCATAGGGATAAAGCCATACGTCTGCGTTGCTGTTCTGGGATTTGTTTTTATTATCTTGCTCTACCGCGCTTACAGAACCGGAAAAACCACTTTCAAACTCAGCTTCCAAGTCTTCTTGGCTTGCAGGCATATTGTCTGCATCGTAAACGTAAGTAGTTCTTTCGAGGATGGCTTTGTTCCATTCGTGCGATTGCTGGAATTCGAGAATCAAATCCACGTCGTCGAGCTTGTGACCGTTCCACTCCCTTGTGCCGTCTTCCGCATTATAAATTTCAAGCGTAACGTAAATCTTGCCCGAACGAATTTCGCCGTTGGGGGTAAATGTGTATAAACCGTCTTCGCCCGCTTTTACAAAGGTTCCGTTTATTCCGTCGGTATTGACGTCCTTTATCTTGTAAGTGAAGTCGTTGTGCGTAGACGCGCCTATGAATACGCTTCCGCTTTCGTATTGGTTAGAAGCATTCATCGTATATGGTCTTAAATCGACCGTAAAGGGCTGCCCATAAGGAATAACGTACGGCCGCATTGTAGTAGATTCGCGTTTTTCGCCGTCGTACAGATACGTTCTGCCCGTTTGATAAACGGAAGATACGGGTACGAACAGCGGATATTCGTTTTCGGCGGTACCTAACACACCTCCGGAATATCTGGTGGTATTCTGGTCGAAATACGAGAAGTCGTAATGGGTGACATCCTGATAACGGTTCCAGTATCTTGCGCCCGTGTAACCTCTTGCTTTCAAAAAGGCTTCCTGCCCGAAGTTATGAAGTAGCGTTGAATAAACGGCAAGACCGCTGGTCGAGTTTATGTTGTTTGCCTTAACCTGTTGCTGTGCCCAAGTTGCGCTTGTGTAGCAGTTCCAGCCCGAAAGCCCCGCGCCGCCGTAAGAGCTCATCTGTCTTGCGGAAGATATGTTGGTAAACAAACTGTACGCCACAAGGTTCAAGCCGTTGTTGGTAACTTCGCCCGTGTAGCCTACGCCGTAGTTTTGGAAGTTGTGGTGATATTCGTGGAAGTTACCCCAGCTGCCCGAAGTAACCGTTGCGGTATAATTCAAGGACGAGGACATCCACCCCATAGGGCAGTTGACCGAGCTTCTGCCGGGGAAAGCAACCGCCGCGCCCGCCGCCACGAACGGGTCGTATAAAAATACTATACCTTGATTGTAGCAGTTAGTGCCTATGCCGTTTGCGTTGGCAACAATTGAAACTTTCTCCCAAAGCACTGCGGCTTTGTAAAGGTCGTCGTATGAAAAAGTCTTTGCGTAAGTTAAGGGTCCCGAATGCAAAACGCCCCTGTCCCATACTTCCAAATCGAAATAAGGCACGGAAGATTCGCTGAGCTTGGCGAACTCTTCGGCGGTGGTAGAACCGAGTATAAAGTGACGGTAAGCGACGCCGCCCGAAATCGTTAGGGAAACGGTTGCGGAGGTGTTGCGCACATACAGCGGGCCGCCGATGAACGAGCCGACGTACGCCGTCCATATACCGGTTTCCTCATTGAATTCCGCAGTACTCTTATTGACCACCATCGTATTCAAAATGTTAGGGAAGCGTTGCATTTGTCCTTTGGCAGTCCATATATTGTTGGATTGACCGTTATACAGCGCCTGACCGATATGTATAGTTATTCCGCCGGTCGCCGTCATATCGGCGTCGGAAAGCTCTATCTTTATTACTTCGCCCGCGGGCGCGTATACGCCCGTAACGCTATAACTAGAATATCCGCGGGGACGAAGAGTTACTTGCTTAATTATTCCGGGTTCGTCATCGGAAACGTCACCGAGATAAAGCCCCACAGACGCAGTATGCTTATAAAGCTGCCTATGAGTTCCGTTGTCGTATGTAGCAGGGGTAGTAGTTCCGTTGTTGACAAAATACAGATATCCGTCTTTGTCCATCTTATTATACGTACCCGCGCCGTTATTGCCGTTGCCCGAATTGTTATGCGTGCCGTATGCGGTCAAGTAATCGGATTCGTTTATAAGTACCGTCCTTGCGGCAGCTTTTGAACCGTCGGGGTCTGAGCCAACCACGCTACTCATTGTATAGCCGTATTTGGGATAGCGCGCATCCTCCGCTACGTCGATGCCGAGAGGGAAAAACTCGCGCTCGTCGTGAATATCTTGAACGGGCTTATTCCTTCCCACAGTACCAACCGTTTCCGAAGAATAGCCGACCATAGTGGTCTGTTTATAGGGGTTTGCATTCACAGGGTCCTGACCGAGCACCCAGTTCATTCCCGTACAGCTACGCGAACCGAACACTATGCCCAAAATAAGGCACAAAACCATAATAAGCGCCAGACCGATAATTCCGTAGAAAATAAGCCTGTCTTTCTGCACTGCGGTAAGGGAAATACCCGACCCGCCGCTCTTTTTAGCGGACTTTTCGCCGCTTACGGTTTTCTTGGATTCGGCTTTCTTTGTTTCGGTATCCGCCGCCTTGGTCTGAACCGAAGATTTAGCAGGTTTCGCCGCCGTTTTGGGTTCGGACTTCGGCTCGGTAACCGCCGTTTCCGCCATAGCCGCAGACGTTGCCGTCTTTGCGGGCGTTGCCGCAGGCTTTGCTGTAGCCGCAGTTTTAGGCGCCGCAGTTTTAGCCGTTGCGGTCGTCTTTGCAGTAGTTGCCGTCTTTTCGGGCACCGATGCAGGTTTCGCCGCCGCAGGCTTCGTTACAGCAGGCGCCGCCGCGGTCGTTTTCGCGGTTTCGGTAGTTTTTACAGTCGTTGCCGCAGGTTTTGCGGTTACCGTAGTTTTAGCCGTAGCCGTCGTTTTTGCTTCGGCCGTCTTTGCGGGCGTTGCCGCAGGTTTTGCCGCCGTAGCGGTTTTAGGTGCCGCAGGTTTTGCGGTTGCGGTCGTCTTTACCGTTTCCTTTTTCGCGGCGGGGTCCGCGGTCTTCGAGGTGACTTTTACCGTTGTCTTAGCGGTTGCACTTTTGTTTGTTCCCGTTTCTTTTTCTGCCACAGAAAATTCTCCTTTTTAATAATCGTTTTCAAAAAAATGTTTAACGCCCGCCTTGTCTTTATAGGCAAGGACGGTGCTTAAATTGACGTTTTCAACGCTTTTGAAAATATTTTGCTCTATCTCGGGGTCGTCGGCGGCGAGGGTGCGGATAAGCTCTTTAACTTTCTTTCTTTTCCCCTCTTCGCCCTTACCGTCCGTAAATCGGCAAGCGCACCGCAAAAAGTCGAGCCCGTTATAATCGCGCCAGGCGATTATATCCTGTTCGCGGATAAGATACATCGGGCGGATAAGTTCCATACCCTCGAAGTGCGAGCTTCTCACTTTCGGCATCATCGTCTGAACCTGACCGCCGTAAAGCATACCCATAAGAATGGTTTCGATGACGTCGTCGAAGTGGTGCCCGAGCGCGATTTTGTTGCAACCCAACTTTTGCGCGTTCGCATATAGGTGACCGCGGCGCATTCTTGCGCAGATGTAACAGGGCGATTTTTCTATATTGTAAACGTTCTCGAAAATATCCGTTTTAAAGACGGTCAAAGGCACGTTCAGCTTTTTTGCGTTACTCTCTATTTTATTCGCGTTGGCTTCGCTGTAACCCGGATTCATTATAAGAAAAACGACGTCAAACGGAAATTTATGGTGTTTTTTGAGCTCTTGGAAAAGCTTAGCCATAAGCATAGAATCTTTTCCGCCCGAAATACATACCGCAATTTTGTCGTTCGGCTGAATGAGGTTGTAAGTAACAACGGCTTTCGTGAACTTCCTGAAAAGCTGTTTGTGAAATTTTTTTATAAGACTTTTCTCGGCTCTTTCCAAAGAAAATCCGTTATCCATTTTTAATACCGCAAAGGTCCTTTATTATTTCGCCCGCTGCGATAAGCCCCGCGACCGACGGAACGAAGGCAAGGCTGCCCGCAACCTGCCGTTTGCCGCCCTCTTCGATTAATTGTAAAGGCGTTACCGCTTCTTCCTTCGAATAGACGACCTTAACGCCCTCAATGCCGCGTTTTTTCAGTTCGCGCCGCATAACCTTTGCAAGCGGGCAAACCGAAGTTTTTGAAATATCGGCAATTTCGAATCGTGTAGGGTCTAGTTTGTTACCCGCCCCCATACAGCTTATGACAGGCACTCCGCATAATTTCGCGTTTTCTATAATCGCAAGCTTCCCGGTAACCGTATCAATCGCGTCTAAAACGTAGTTAAACTGCGAAAAGTCAAGCATATTAGGGGGCGTACCCAGAAAAAACAGTCTGTGTTCCGTCACCCTGCACTCGGGGTTTATAAGTGCTATGCGCTCTTTCATTACTTCGGTTTTGTATCTTCCTACGGTGTTGTAAAGCGCGATAATCTGTCTGTTTATATTACTTTCACTTACGATATCGTTGTCGATAATATCGAGGGCGCCCACTCCCGAACGCGCCAAAGCCTCGACGGCAAAGCCGCCGACTCCGCCGATTCCGAAAACCGCCACGTGGGAATTTTTCAGCTTTTCCAAGCTCTCTTCCCCTATTAAAAGTCCGCTTCTTTCAAACGCGTTCAAACGCTTAGCCCCCCGAATATGTGCCGATTAACGCTATTTGCAAGCGCTTTTTATCATTAATCTTATAATCTCTTCGTCCGTTTCGCGCATACAGCTTGCAATCTCGCCGACGTTGTCGATAGTGCTTTCCACACTGTCCTCCAAAATTCCGTCGCCCGCGCAAAAACCGCTGCCGTTACGGCACATTTCGAAGCCGAGAAGCCCCGCTTCCACCGCAGACGCGATTTTCGCCGCGCAACTTGACTTGGCGCCGTCGCAAATTACTCCCGAATTTATGGCAATAGCATTCTCAACGGTATGCGAAACTTCGTCATATCTGCCACCGTACAGATAGCAGATACCCGCGCCCGCTCCGCAACCCGCGCTTACTGCGCCGCAGTAGGCGGACAGCCTGCCGATACCCGTTTTTAAGTGAATCGTTATAAGGTTGGAAACTACGAGCGCGCGGATAAGCTTTTCTTCGCTTACGCCCAAATGCTTTGCGTAGACTATTACGGGCAGTGAAGCCGTCATTCCCTGATTTCCGCTTCCCGATACGATAACGACAGGCAAACAGCAGCCGTTCATTCTCGCGTCAGAACCCGCCGCCGCAGTCGCTTTTGCGCGGTTATGCACCCCTTCCCCGAACGAGGATAAAAGCACTTTACCGACCCTTGCGCCGTAGTCGTTTTTCAGCCCCTCCTCCGCAATGGCGGAGTTGTAAGCAATCTGCCTTTTGATAGTATCCGAAACGTCGTAAACGTTGACGTTATCGGCAAATTCAAGAATTTTATCGACGCTTAAAAGCCGTCTGTCGGCACAGCGCTTCGGCTCTTCCCTGTCAAAATTCAGGTTTAAAATGTCGTTTCCGTTTTTCTCGATAAGAACGACGTTCGTATGATGACCCGCAATTCTTACGCAGGCGCTGTCTAAGCCCGCGCTCACGCGGACGCTGATGTCGAAAATACAGCCCGAGCGCGATTTTTCCACCGAAAACTTCGCTTTTTTCATAAAGCCGAGGATTTTTTCCTTATCCAGAGGCTTGTCCGAAGAGATGACTTCCAGCTTCTTTTTAGCATCGCCGAGGACAATTCCAGCAGCCGCCGCACAATTCACGCCTTTCATTCCGCCAGTGTTTGGTACCACTACGCTTTTTACGTTTTTCAGAATGTTTCCGCTGACGCAAATTTCAACTTTTTCGGGCGTTGCCCCCAGAGTATCCCGCGCCAACGCCGCCGCATAGGCAACCGAAATCGGCTCAGTACAGCCCATAGCAGGCACTAACTCTTCCTCTAAAATCTTTACGTAGCTTTTATAGACGCATTTATCCATTGTGCCTGCCTCTGCATTTTTTTAGATTATAACATTAAATCAATAAAAACGCAACTTTTTATATTATAACAATAAAAATACTTGCCAAGAACAAAAGCTTAATGTATAATTATATCCGCTTGGGGGCATAGCTCAGTTGGTCAGAGCGCTTGCTTGACATGCAAGAGGTCGATGGTTCGAGCCCATTTGTTCCCACCAAAAAGCGAGCCGCAATTATCTTTGCGGCTTTGATTTAAATAATACTCCCAAAGGTATTTACATACTTTTGAGGACAATAAGCAACAGCGAATTAGCTTTTTGGGTTTCTATGCAAAACCGCATTTATGCTAAGGCAGTTGCAACTAGGGGATATAGCACAGTTGGTAGCGCGATACGTTCGCAACGTATAGGTCTGGGGTTCGAATCCCCATATCTCCACCAACAGCGACCTAAATCGAACCACTTTCGGTTAGGTCGTTATTTCTATTTTGAAATACCTTTATATGCTCGTAAATTGCCCTGATGGATTACGGGCTTTTCTTTTGTCTCTATTAGTTATTGTCAAGACAAGCGCGCGGCTATCTGCCATAAGAAATTTAATAGTTGCTTTTTCTATCATAATATGATAGAATTTCATTACGATAAACAGTAGTTTAGAGAATAATGTGGTCTGTTACCAAATAATTTATCAGAATCAAAAAATCTGGATTTGCTGTGAGGTGTTTGTCATGAAAAGGAATATTGAGTATATACAGCTATTTATGGAATACGAATCTGATGATTTACCAATGGTATATTTTTATGAAGTCGATTTGAATGATGACCGCTTTGCGCTTAGAGAGATAGAAATCTTTGCAGACAGGACAGTAAAGATTGATAAGGACCCCTATTGTGATGTCATAGAAGCATGTCCAATCCCAACCGTTAATGAATTGAACGCAAAGGTCTGGGGAGATGGCTTTTATGCAACGATTATTTCCAAAGAAGAATTTGACGAAATATGGAATACTGGAATTTATAACGGAAGCCTGACAGCTACTTAAATTTCAATTTATCGTAAAAATTCGTTTTACGTTACTACCGCTCCACCAATAACGAAAAAGTACGAACCGATACGGTTCGTACTTTTCATTTTGCAATAAGCACCAAAGTGAAAATAATTGCAAAATAATTTTCACTTTATGAAGTATACTTGTTTTTTTCATAAAGTATGCTACAAGTTAATAAGAAAACGAGGAAGCAAAAGATAAAGAGTTTTTATGAGCGTAAAAACAATAATTGCAATAATTACCGCAGGAATTGCACTTATCACGTCTGTTACAAGCTTTACTTACAACTTTATCCAAAACAGGAAAGAAAGGATACAGAAAGTCATTCTCGATAACAGAGTCAAATATATGTATGAAATCAGAGACGGCTTTACAAACTTTATCGGACTGGTCAATTCGAGAGCCATAAAATTCGCGCAAAGTAATTCCGACGTAATGAAAATTTACTCTGAAAATCTGTTTTCAGGCTTTGGAAGTATATCCAGAATCAGAAAGAAGGTAATTATATGAACAGCGACGACGCTTTCGACAACGTTTATTATAACTTTGTTGAATAAATAAAGAAAAACTCATTCTAGAATATCTCTATTCCTCTTATTCCAAGGGCGGATTTTTCCCAGCCAACCCTGATTACGCCAATACTTCGCGTCGGTATAATCGGGGTTGTTTTTATATAACTTTTTCTGAATAGTCCGGCAAATCATAAACTTAATTTTCGTAACTGAATTCGTACGTGCGGGCTTCGAATAATTTATTTTTGCAAACCGGCGGGAAAGCTTGTTAATTTTTCTAGAAAGCTTTTCCCGCCGCTTTTCGGAAAGCCTTTCCCAAAAAATGTCGCCCATAAGCGCGCCCGAAAAAACGCCTATTTTTGAAATTCCCCACCACGAAAGGCTGTGTTTAACGTCTTTCGCCGCCGATTTCGCCCCCGCGCCCAGACACTGCGTAATGATAACGGCGCGCTTGCCGAACATTTCCGCGGCAGGGCGGTGCGGCATCCAGCGGTATGCCAAATGGTCCAAAAGGGCTTTCATTGCGCCCGTTGTATGCTTAACGTAAGCGGGCGAAGTCATCACAATCAAATCGGCTTCCAAAAGCGACTTTTCAATTGGCTGTACGTATGAAAAGTCTTTGCAAGTATTTTCGCCTTTTAAACAGCAGCTTGCACAGCCCTTGCAAAAATTCGGGCAGTCTTTCGGCAGATAAAATTCAGTAACCGACGCGTCGGTTTCGAAGCCCGCCAAAAACATTTCTTTTAACTTAAAAGTAACGCCGTGCTTCTCCGTGCCGTTAATTACCGCTATTTTCATTCCATTACCCCCAATATATCTTGCAGTAACTGCCTGTGAAATTGTTTGCGTTCGGCTTTGTTTTTAAGATTTACGCCCTGTGAAAGCAAAATAATTTCGCTCCTTAAAAACGCTTGTTGCATAGCCGTTATCAGACAAAAGGTCGTTCTTTTGACTTTGATATCCCCCCAATCGGGGCGGCAGGCAGCCACAAGCGGCAGATACGCAGAGTAAGTCCCGTGCGTGTTGTCGTTTTCTTTCGGAGTCTGCATATCAGTCATAATCGAAATTTTAGACACTGCATAATGCTCGAATAAAAAGTCGAACGTCATATTGCCGAGAAAGTCAAGTTTCTCGAACGGAGTAAAATTTTTCGTCCGCTCCCTGATAGCCGCGAATTTTTCGACTATGCCGTTAATAATTTTTTCCACGCAAAACGCAATAAGCTTGTCCTTATTTCCGAAATAATAATTCACAAGCCCCAAGCCGACCTCCGCCCTCTTGCAGATTTCTCGAACCGTTATCGTGTTCAGCTTTTCGCCCTTTTCTTCGATAAGCGCAATTGTGGCTTGAACGATTGCTTCTTTATTATCCATATAAACCACTTCCTTTGAACAATGTTCAAACATATTATAAAACTCTAACTCAAAAAAGTCAACAGAATTTGAACAGCGTTCAATAAAAAGATAAAGCATAGGGGCGCTATTTCGGCGCCCTTTTTTTATTAGTTTTTACGCTTTTTTTGCGATTGCCCCGCGAATATGCGGCAAATAACGCGATTTTCTTCTTGTGGTAAGCCGCAAAATTAATTTATATAATTCGCCCAGAGGAATTATCGAAAGCGACACGCCGAACGCTATCGCCCACTGCACGGCGGACAGTTTTACAAGCCCAAACGCGACAGACAAGGGACTTACGCACAGTAAAACGTTTAAAATTACGCCGCCTGCGACCGTAATAAGCAGAATTTTATTTGAAAAGAAGTGTTTGAAAGCCGATTGTCTTTCGGAGCGTATAT
The DNA here is from genome assembly GCA_910579585.1 of uncultured Christensenella sp. Lineage (GTDB taxonomy): Bacteria > Bacillota > Clostridia > Christensenellales > Borkfalkiaceae > Coproplasma. The sequence continues at coordinate 5,905 of CAJTVA010000030.1, read as the reverse complement.
TGAAAGATTGGAAAAGTTCCAAAAAAGAAATCGTCATAAAAGTCATCGTTGTTGCCGCTTCGTTGCCCCATATGTTGAGGGCAATTACGAAAACGCCTATCGTTGCGGCGGTCATAAACAGCCCGTAAACAATAATCGAAGCGAGCGAGGTTTTCGAAAACAAGCTTTTCTCCGCGCGCTCGGGCGGACGGTTCATAACGTCGTCGTCAGCCTTTTCCATACCCAAAGCAAGCACGGGGAAGCTGTCGGTTATAAGGTTCAGCCAAAGAAGTTGCGTCGACAAGAGGAAGTCGAATTTGAAAAGGCATAAAGAAGCAACAAGTATCGCAAGAACTTCCGCAAGGTTGGTTGACAAGAAGAACTGAATGGTCTTTTTTATATTGGTCGAAATTCTTCTTCCCTCTTTTACTGCGGAAACGATAGTTGTGAAATTATCGTCCGAAATGACCATGTCCGAGGCGCTTTTCGTGACGTCCGTGCCGGAAATTCCCATTGAGATGCCGATGTCTGCACTCTTTATGCTAGGCGCGTCGTTTATGCCGTCGCCCGTCATCGCAACCACTTTTCCGTGCTTTTTCAGCGAATTTACGATAATATTTTTATGTTTAGGCGAAACGCGCGCAAATACTCTGCAACGCAAAATCGCGTTATCCAGCTCGGCACCGTCAAGCGCGTCCAGCTCGGCGCCCGTTATAACCTCGGACTTATCGCTTGCGATATTCAGCTTCTTTGCTATGGAAAAAGCAGTTCTGACGTGGTCGCCCGTAATCATAACGGTCGCAACCCCCGCCGCGCGGCACTCTTCCACCGCTTCTCCGACGCCCTTTTTAAGCCCATCGGTCATACCGCACAGCCCGATAAATATTAGCCCGTCTTCCGCGATTTTCCCGTCGTAAACTTTGTATGCAAAGCCGAGAACACGAAGAGCCTCGTCCGAAGCGCGGTCGTTTTCGTCCATAACGGCTTTTTTCTCCGCCGCGGAAAACGCCCTTACGCCGTCCGCAGAAAGATAGTGCGTGCACTTGTCGATAAGCACGTCGGGCGCGCCCTTCGTAAAGCTAAGCCTTTCCCCGCCGACGTCCGCGGCAACGGTCATCATCTTTCTTTCGGAAGTGAACGGCAACTCGCCCAAACGCACAAAGTCAAGACTGAAGCCCGTATCGTCCGCGCACTCTCTTAAAGCCACTTCCGTGGGGTCGCCGATATAGTTACCCCTATCGCCTTTTACCGTCGTGCAGACGGTCATACATTGTAATAATTTATCGTTTGCCCCCCGAATATCCTTTAACGAACGCGTTTTTCCGTCAAAAAAAGCGGTAACGACTTTGAGCCTGTTCTGCGTCAAAGTACCCGTTTTATCCGAGCAGATAACCGAGCAACTTCCCAAAGTTTCTACAGATTTCAGTTTTCGGATAACCACGCCTTTTTTGCTCATTTTCTGCACGCCCATAGCCATAATTATGGTGACGACTGCGGGCAAGCCCTCGGGTATAGCCGCCACGGCGATTGCGACGGAAGTCATAAAATTCTTTAAAATTCCGTCGTCGCGCACAAAAATTCCCATTATGAAAATTACGGCGGTTACAGTGAGGACGAACGCGGAAATGATTTTTCCGAGCTTATCAAGGCTGTTTTCAAGCGGAGTTTTCGTAGCCTTTCCGCCCTGCAACATTGCGGCGATTTTGCCCATTTCGGTCTGCATACCGACAGCGGTCACGACGGCGCTTGCATTGCCGCGCACAACGTACGTCGAGCCGAACAGCGTGTTCGTCATATTTCCGAGCGCAACGTTGTTGCCGTGAATACGCTTTTCGTTTTTCTCTACGCTTGCGCTTTCGCCCGTCAGCGCAGACTCGTCGCAAGTCAGGGAATTACACTCGATAATACGGCAGTCGGCGGGGATAACGTCGCCCTCCTCTAAAAGCACAATATCGCCGACGGTCAACTCTTCGTTGGGAATTATAATCTCTTTTCCGTCGCGCCGAACTTTGCAAGTGTTTGCGGAAAGCTTTTTAAGGTTCTCAATAGCTTTATCCGCCCTGTACTGCTGAATAGTGCCGACAAGCGCGTTTAAAAATATAATCGCAAGGATAATAAAAACGTCGGTTAAGTCGTTTTTATCCTTTGAAAGAAAGGCTATAAGCCCCGAAACCGCCGCCGCTACAATTAAAAGCACGGTCATAAAATCTTTGAACTGCGAGAAAAAAAGCTTAAAAATACCCGTACTTTTCCCTTTTTCCAGCTCGTTTCTACCGTATTTTGAAATTCTTTGCGTAGCTTCCGCGCTACTCAAACCCGAAAAGGACGTTTTAAGCTTTTTTAGCGTTTGACCTGCGTCCTCGAAGCAAAAATTTGCCATAGCATACCTCGGTTATTAAAGTATGCGGGTTTGTCCTTATTTATGCCGAAAGGTTAATCCCTGAACGCTTCGGCTAAAAATCACGTTTGCAAAGTTTTTCGGCGCATAGGCTGACTAAATGGCCGATTTAGAAGATTAATATTAATAGCCCGACTGCGCGTTGCGCAGTCGGGCTATGTTTTATTTGAAGTTTGAATGTATCGCGAACAAAAAAAATACTTTAATTAAACATTACTTTTAATCTTCTTCGTGCGGGTCGGGGAAGTCCGCCTTGTCATAGGCAATACCGTTTTTGTCGTAATAATCTTTGATTGCCGCGCGGATAGCTTCCTCTGCAAGAACCGAGCAGTGCATTTTGTGTGCGGGAAGCCCGTCCAACGCTTCCGCAACCGCTTTGTTCGTAAGGGTCAATGCTTCTGTTATCGGCTTGCCCTTTATAAGTTCGGTCGCCATCGAGCTGGAGGCAATCGCGCTTCCGCACCCGAAAGTATTGAACTTGACGTCGGTTATAACGCCGTCATTTATTTTCAAATAAATCTTCATAATATCGCCGCACTTGGCGTTGCCGACCTCGCCTATTCCGTCGGCGTCTTCAATCTTACCGACGTTTCTGGGGTTGGTGAAATGGTCCATAACTTTTTCACTGTAAAGTGCCATAAATTTTCTCCTTTGGGGCGCTAGACCCCCATATATCCCTTAATTAATTATATAAGATGCGGTTTTAAGCCCTTTTCAAGCTCTTCCCAAACGGGCGAAATATCTCGAAGATACGCGACCACTTTCGGAACTTCGCGAATGATATACTCCATCTCTTCCTCAGTGTTATACTCTGACAAACTAAGCCGCAAAGACCCGTGCGCAATCTCGTGCGGAAGCCCTAAGGCAAGCAGAACATGCGAGGGGTCCAACGAACCCGAAGTACAAGCCGAACCGCTGGATGCGTAAATTCCTTTCGCGTCGAGAAGTAATAACAGGCTTTCGCCCTCTATCCCCTCGAAGCAGATATTGACGTTCGACGGAAGTCTTTTTTTTCTGTCGCCGTTGAGTTTTGAGTGCGGCACTTTCAAAAGCCCTTCGATAAGCCTGTCGCGGAGCGCCGCAAGCTTTTTCGCGTTCTTGCCCATATTTTCGCACGCTTCTTCCAAAGCCGCCGCCATAGAGGCAATACCTGCAAGATTTTCCGTGCCAGCGCGTTTGTTTCTTTCTTGCGCACCGCCGTCTATAAACGTGTTTAAAGGTATTCCGCGCCTGACGTAAAGCGCACCGACACCCTTCGCGCCGTGGAATTTATGCGCGGACAGCGACAGCATATCGATATTCTGCGCCTGCACGTCTACGGGGATATGCCCTACCGCCTGCACCGCGTCGGTGTGGAAAATTACGCCCTTTTCGCGGCAGATTGCGCCTATTTCGGCTATCGGAAGAATCGTGCCCACCTCGTTATTGGCAAACATAACTGTTACAAGCGCGGTGTCGGGCCGAATTGCGGCGCCGACCTCTTCCGCCGTTATAAGCCCGTCGGGGTGCACTGGAAGGTACGTGACCTCAAACCCCTCTTTTTCGAGTTTTTTCAAAGTATGCAATACTGCGTGGTGCTCGAACGTGGTAGAAACGATATGTTTTTTGCCTTTTCGCGCACCGTTCTGCGCGGCGGAGCGTATCGCCTGGTTATCGGCTTCCGACCCGCCCGAAGTGAAATAAAGTTCTTTGGGCTCGCAATTCAAGCACTTTGCAATTCTTTCGCGCGCGTCCTCTAAATGCTCTTTGGCGGCTTGTCCGACCGTGTGCAATGAAGAGGGATTTCCGTAAACCCCCTTTAAATACGGCGTCATTGCTTCTATTGCTTTATCGCTCATCGCGGTAGTTGCCGCGTTGTCTACATAAACCGTTTTCAAAATTTTAATTCCTATTTGTTTAGTATGATTTAATTATAAAAATAAATTCCTACTTTGTCAATAGGAATTAATCGATAATATAAAATATTTAAAGCATTTTTATAAAAGCTTTATTTATTGTTTTATTTTTAACGCTTTGTCAGTCTATCAGGTCTTTCAGTGTCTTGGAATTTAAAAAATTCATTATAACTTCGTCAAGTTCTTTGAATAGTGGCAACGTCTGGCAGGTGCCTGCGTTTTCACAGCCGCTTATAAGGCAAGAAACGGGCGCAAGCGAGCCTTCGCCCGCGGTCAGAATTTCCGCAACGCTGTAATTTTTTGCGGGGCGCGCCAGTTTATATCCGCCGCTTTTGCCGCGAGCGCTTACGACAAAGCCCGCCGCAGAAAGCTGCGCCGCAGAAGCTTCCAGATACTTAACCGATTCTTTCTGCCGCTCGGCGACGTCGTTCAGGGAAATAAACCCCTCGCCCTCGCACCGAGCAAGCTCAATCATAATTTTAAGGGCGTTTCTGCCCTTGGTCGTTATCATCATACGGCTTAGCCCCCGAGTTCAATCATTTTTTCTATGCATTTCACTGCCTGCATGCGCAATTTTTCGTCCATAACGATTTCTTCGCCGCCTTTGCCGAGGACACAGCTTAAAACGTCCGGCAGGGTGGTTATTTTCATATTGTGGCAGACCAAATCTTTTGAAAGCGGATAAAAGCTTTTGCCGGGGCACTTGAACTGCAAGTGCTGGACGATTGAGTTCTCGGTTCCGATAATGAACTCTTTACCGCCCGATATTTCGGCGAATTCCATAATTCCTGAGGTCGAACCTACGTAGTCTGCCAGCTCAACGACTTCGGGACGGCACTCGGGGTGAACGAGAAACAGCGCGTCGGGGTGCGCCTTTTTAGCGGCTAGCACTTCCTCTTTTTCAATTTTTGCGTGCGTGGGGCAACCGCCCGACAAAAGCTTGAAGTTCTTTTCGGGCACCTGCGCTTTTACGTAAGTTCCCAAATTGATATCGGGAATAAACAGGATATTCTCACTCGGCAGGGCGCGGCAGATTTTTACTGCGCTGGAAGAAGTCACGCACACGTCCGCAACGGTTTTCAGCTCTGCCGTGGTGTTGACGTACGCGACTACGGCGTAGTCGGGATACGTCTTTTTAACCTGCGCGATAATCTCTTTATCGAACTGCTCCGCCATAGGACAGCCCGCGTCGGGGTTGGCAAGAATAACTTTTTTCTGCGGCGACAACATCTTCACGGTTTCCGCCATAAAACGCACTCCGCACATAATGACGGTACCCTGCGGCGCGGTCTTTGTCTTTACGGAAAGTGCGTAGCTGTCGCCCACGAAATCCGCGATCTCGCAAATCTCTTCCGACATATAGCTGTGCGCTAAAATGCAGATATCCTTTTCGCTCTTTAAGTTCAAAATCTGCTGTTGTAAATCTTTAATCATCGCAGAAATTATACTACAAACCGACCGAACGGTCAAGCATAAAAATAAGGTAACTTACGTAATTAGAAGCCGCCCGCGCACTTTATGCGCGGGCGGTTTTAAGTAAAAATCAGACTTTTTTCTTTGCGGGGGCTTTCTTTGCAGCGCCTGCGGTAGATTTAGCCGCAGACTTTTTTGCCGCAGTATTCTTTGCAGACGG
>CAJTVA010000029.1 GCA_910579585.1 uncultured Christensenella sp. | reverse complement strand
TTTTAACCCTGTATTTCCTTTTTCGCAATTACCTTGCCGTGTTCGCCGTCGATTAAAAACGCGGTAATTAGTTTGGACTTGTCGCATACCCCGACGTAGTAGTAACAGCCGTCGTCGTAAAGAAGTCTTACGAAAATTTCGCCGTCGAAAAGTCCGTTGGACGTTAAACTTTCAAAAAGTTCGCTTGCGTAGTCGGCTACGCATAAAACAGCCTTTTCACAGCTCATAACCGAGTCGTCTTTGACCGACAGCGCGGTAAACACTTTGCTTTCTCCGTCGAAAGTCAAAGTGACGTCAACCCCGCTTTTTTTGAAAGCGGGCGCCGAGAAGCTGAGGTAGTACAGCCTTTCGACAGCCTGATAATTCATTTCGCCCTCGTAGCCCTCTAAGCTGACCTCGACCGTGGGCGGGTTTTTGGGGAGCGTTACGAAGATTTCCGCGATGTCGCAGACTTCGCCTTTGTAACCGTCGGCGGAAAAAGGCTGTTCCTTTTTAAGGCACTGAATTTTTATTTCGGTCGCGTCGTCCTTGTAAAGGAAGACGTCGAAGCGGCTTTCGGAAATATAATCCAAATAATTCACCTGTTTCGCGCAGGCGGCGAGGGTGCATACGGCGATTACGATTGTCAGCAAGGTTGCCAGAAACGCAGTTTTCTTCATACAACAATATATTTTTTTTAACGGCGGCGTATGAATAAATTTTGAATTTCAAACAGTTGCATTTTTAAAGGCGCTGTGATAAAATATTTAAAATCATTTTTATACTGCCCGTTTGTACACGTTCGGCAGAAACAAAAGATAATGTTCAAAGTCGTTTTCAAAACTGCGGTAAAAGCTATAATAGGTATCGCCATTCTCGCGCTGATAGTTTTCGGCGTGTTAAGTCTAGGCTTTCCCTCGACTATGGCGGGGCTGTGCGAGAATACGGGCAACTTCTATATGGCGGCGGGGTATGCGTCGCTAAGTTATACTTATACGGGCGACGTGAACGATTTAAACCGCTGTTTTGCCGATAACGTTCAGGCGAAAAACGACGGCGATATAGTGCGTTTCGGAGAAAAGCTTGTTCAGGACGAGAAGTTCGGCGAAGTATGCGAAACGAACAGTAAGACGGTCACTACGGAAAACGGTAAAGTTTTTATAGATTACAAACAATTCGTTTACGGTAATATCGCCTGTGCGAAATACAGGCTGGGCGACAAGGACGAAGCCGTGTCTGCCGCAAAAACGGCGATGGACGGGGTGGAAAATTTCCCCAAAAACAACGCAGTTGCGTATCTATCCTTACAGGTAATAGAAAGCGGAGATAAAGGGACGGCGGAAAAGCTTCTTGCGGAGATGGAAAAATTTAAACCCGCGGAGGATGAAACGGGTTATTACAATACGTTAAAAAGCGAATTACAAAAGGTTGGAGGAGAAGAGTTATGAACAAAATCGTAAAAGAAGCGTTGACTTTCGACGACGTACTTTTGATACCTGCCGCTTCGGAAGTTTTACCCGCAACGGTCAGCCTTAAAACCACGCTGTGCAAGGGCATAGATTTGAATATCCCGTTAATCAGCGCGGCTATGGACACCGTAACCGAAAGCAAGCTTGCAATCGCAATGGCGCGCGAGGGCGGTATAGGAATCATTCATAAAAATATGACTATCGAAGAGCAGGCGGCTCAGGTTGACAAGGTAAAGCGCAGTGAACACGGCGTCATAACCGACCCGTTCCACCTTTCGCCCGATCAGCCCGTTTCGGCTGCGTGCGAGCTTATGGCTAAGTACAAAATAAGCGGCGTGCCCATAACCCGCAACGGCAAGCTCGTCGGGATATTGACGAACCGCGATTTGCGCTTCGAAACCAACTTCGCCCAACCCATTGCGGACGTTATGACGAAGGATAAACTCGTCACCGCGCCCGAGGGGACTTCTTTGGACGAAGCGGCTAAAATACTAGGTAAACACAGGATAGAAAAGTTGCCCATAGTCGATAAACAGGGCAATTTGAAAGGGCTTATCACCATAAAAGATATAGAAAAGGCGATTCAGTACCCCAACAGCGCGCGCGACAAAAACGGAAGGCTTCTTGCCGGCGCGGCAATCGGAGCTTCGGCGGACGTATTGGAAAGGGTTGCCGAACTAGTTAAATCGAAGGTAGACTTAGTTGTTCTCGACAGCGCGCACGGGCATTCGATTGGAATTGTCAAGGCTGTCGAAAAGGTTAAAAAGGCTTTCCCCGACCTGTCCCTTGTTGCGGGCAACGTCGTTACGGCGGAGGCAACCCGCGACCTTATGAGCGCGGGCGCGGACGTCGTTAAAGTCGGTATCGGCCCCGGCTCGATTTGTACCACGCGAATCGTTGCGGGCATTGGTATGCCCCAGCTTACGGCGGTTATGGACTGCGCGGAGCAAGCCGACAAAATGGGTAAGCGCATTATCGCCGACGGCGGAATTAAGTATTCGGGCGATATCGTAAAGGCGCTTGCCGCGGGCGGCAGTGCGGTTATGATAGGCTCGCTGTTTGCGGGCACTGCGGAGTCGCCGGGCGAGCTGGAAATTTATCAGGGCAGAAGCTTCAAGTCTTATCGCGGAATGGGGTCGCTTCCCGCAATGGCGAAGGGCAGCAAGGACAGATACTTCCAGTCCGACGCGAAAAAGTTCGTGCCCGAGGGCGTAGAGGGGCGTGTGCCTTACCGCGGTCAGCTTGCGGATATTATCTTCCAGCTTATGGGCGGACTTCGCGCGGGTATGGGCTACACGGGCTGCGGCACCGTGGACGAGCTGAGGAAGAACGCGCGCTTCGTTAAGATGACGGCGGCGTCCCTGGCGGAATCTCACCCCCACGATATTTCTATAACGAAAGAAGCGCCCAATTACTCACCTAAAAATTAACTACTCAAAACCGCATATAAGCTACGCAATACGGCGCTGTTTCAGGGAAACCTTTCGGTTATTTATCGGCAGTAAACTCTTTCGGGTTATCCTAGCGCTTTGTCTTGCTTGCTTTTTTGCGGTTTTTACTATGGAAAAGGATAAGGAATATGAAACATCAAAAAATTCTGGTAATCGATTTCGGCGGGCAGTACAATCAGCTTATTGCGCGCAGAGTGCGCGAGCATAAAATTTACTGCGAAGTAAAGTCTTATAAGACGCCGATAGAAGAGATACGCGCGATGAATCTGAGCGGAATAATCTTTACGGGCGGGCCCAATTCGGTTTACCTCGACTCATCGCCCAGAATGGATAAAGAGATTTTCGAGCTCGGCGTGCCCATTCTCGGTATTTGCTACGGCGCGCAGTTTATGGTTTACGGGCTTGGCGGAAAGATAGAAAAAGCCAACGAAACCGCAGTTGCGGAGTTCGGCAGAACGGATTGTGCATTCGATACTAAATCGTTGCTTTTCAAAGGGCTTAAAAAGAAGTCTGTCGTTTGGATGAGCCATAACGACCATATCGCAACGTTGCCCGAGGGGTTCCGTGCGGTGGGGCACAGCGACAAGTGCCCGTACGGCGCGATTGAAAACCCCGAAAAGAAGTTCTACGGTACGCAGTTTCACCCCGAGGTCAACCATACCGAACAGGGCTTCGATATGCTCGGCAATTTCCTTTTCAACGTCTGCGGGTGCAAGGGCGACTGGACTATGGAAGAGTACGCGCAAACCGCTATCCGCGAGATACGCGAAAAGGTCGGAAGCGGCAAGGCGCTTCTGGCGCTTTCGGGCGGGGTTGACAGCTCGGTTGCCTGCAAACTGCTTGCAAAAGCAATCGGCGGACAGCTTACCTGCATTTTCGTCGACCACGGGCTTATGCGCAAGAACGAGGGTGACGAGGTGGAAGAAGCGTTTGCGGACAGCGGAGTGAACTTTGTGCGGGTCAATGCGGGCGAGAGGTTTTTGGGCAAGTTGAAAGGCGTGACCGAGCCCGAAGCAAAGCGCAAGATTATAGGCGAAGAGTTTATACGCGTATTCGAGGACGAGGCGAAAAAGATCGGCAAGGTGGACTTCCTTGTTCAGGGCACGATATATCCTGACGTTATAGAGTCGGGTCTGGGCGACGCGGCGGTTATAAAATCGCACCACAACGTGGGCGGGCTTCCCGATTACGTCGATTTCAAGGAAATAATCGAGCCTTTGAGAATGCTGTTTAAAGACGAGGTTCGCGCGCTGGGAATAGCGCTGGGGCTTGACGAAAAGCTTGTATGGCGCCAACCTTTCCCCGGCCCCGGACTCGCTATAAGAATTATCGGCGATATTACGCCCGAAAAGGTTGCGATTTTGCAGGACGCGGACGCGATTTTCCGCGAGGAAATTGCCAAAGCGCACCTTGACAGGGACATTAATCAATACTTTGCGGTGCTTACGAATATGCGCTCGGTAGGGGTTATGGGCGACGGCAGGACGTACGACTATACGCTTGCTTTACGCGGAGTTTCCACCTCCGACTTTATGACGGCGGACTTCTCGCGTATCCCTTACGACGTTTTAGAGGCGGTATCCGTGCGTATAGTAAACGAGGTTAAGCACATTAACCGTATCGTTTACGATATAACTTCTAAGCCCCCCGCAACAATCGAGTGGGAGTAAGAAAAACCATATAAGCTACGCAATACTGCGTTGAACTGCGCCTGCCTTAGTCGTGTACGTAAAAGTACACTCCTTGCGGGCATTGCTCGTTCGCCTTGTCTTGCTTGCTTCGCTGCTTTTTCTCGCTGTAAACACACATTTCCGAGGTTTTGACGGTATGGACATTAAGTTCGATACGGCTGAGGGGATATTTTCCGTAAGGGTGCGTGCGCTTATTATAAACGGTAATAAACTTCTTGCTATGCACGACGAAAACGCGCCGTATTATTATTTGGTTGGCGGTAAAGTCGAAGTGGGCAAAACGGCGGAGGATGCGGTTTTAAGAGAAGTTCGCGAAGAGCTCGAAATAGAAGCCGAAATTATCCGACCCGTGTTTTTTGCCCAAAACTTTTACACCGACGATATTGATAAACGGAAGTACCACGAAGTGGTTTTATACTATCTTCTGGACGTGTCGAAAACAGAACTTTTATCTCGCGGGGATAAGTTCGTAATTCATGAGGGCAGGCATACGTTAACGTTCGAATGGCTTAACGTTGACGGTTTGGAAGATAAATATCTATATCCGACGTTTATAAAAACGGAGGTTAAAAATCTTCCCGAGCAGTTAAAATTTATAGTGGAACGCGAATAGTTTTAATTTGACTTTTCGATTAAAAAAAGTTAAAATATAATTAGTGGCGCAAGCAAAACCACGCTGAACTAAATATAAAAAAACGACGACACAAGTGGCGGGCTAAACCCCGTGTAAATCTGATTACGGAACGGTAAAAAGGTTTATTTCGCTTGTGTCTTTTTTTGTGTAAAAAAGGAGGTTTTATGGAAGAAAATTCAACTGTGGAAAATAGCGGGGAGCAGAGCAGTAAATATCTGGGTACTGAAAAAATCCCCAAATTGATGTTAAAATTCTCTATACCCTGCGTGCTTTCGCTTGTAATTTCCGCGCTGTATAATATCGTCGACCAGATTTTTGTAGGCAACAGCGAATTAAGCGTTTTAGGCAATGCGGCGACGGGCGTGGTTTTCCCCATATTCATAATTGCGCAAGCGTTCGCCTGGTGGATAGGCGACGGTTGTGCGGCGTATCTGAATATCTGTCAGGGGCGGAAAAACTCGCAGGACGCGCATAAGGCAATCGGCACGGGAATCGTTTTTACCGTGCTTGCAAGCGTAGTTTTAATGGCAGTGTTTTATCCCCTGCAAAGACCACTTCTTCTGACTTTCGGCGCGACAGAGGACGTCATAGAAAACGGAATTGTGACCGTTCCCGGCAGTATCGATTATGCAATAGAGTATTTCAACATAATTCTCGGGTTCTTCCCCGTGTTTATGGCTATGAATATGATGAACGCAGTCGTGCGTGCGGACGGCGCGCCCGGCTGGTCGATGGCTTCTATGATTGCGGGTGCGGTTACGAATATCGTTCTGGACGCGGCTTTCATTATAGGCTTGAAGTGGGGAATGACGGGCGCCGCCTGGGCAACCGTAATCGGTCAGACGGTTTCATTCGTTATAAGCCTTCTATACTTTATTTTAAAGACGAAAACCTTTAAGTTGAAGCTTAAAAGTTTTATCCCCGATTTTAAAGAATTCGTTAACCCCATAAAACTCGGGCTGTCGTCGTTCATAACCCAAATGACGATAGTAATAATTTCGCTGGTTTGCAACGTTATGCTGTTGAAATACGGCGCTCTTTCCGATTACGGTCAGAATATCCCCATTTCGCTTATCGCGGTTGAAAGTAAAGTATTTACCGTAGTTATAAATATAGTGGTGGGTATAGTTTTGGGTTGTCAGCCGATTATCGGTTACAATATAGGCGCGAAGAATTTCGACAGAGTCAAAAAGTTATATTTATATATTTTAATCAGCACGTTGGCGGTAGGGCTTATCTTTACGGTTCTGTTCGAAGCCGCGCCGACGGCGGTCGTCGCTATTTTCGGCAACCCCGACCCTGCGCAGGTGGACCCCGAGAAATATTGGGAGTTCGGAACTAAACTCTTCCGCATATTCTTAATGCTGGTAACGTTTACTTGCACTATAAAGATGACTTCAATCTTCTTTCAGGCTTCGGGCAAGCCCGTGTTTGCGATTATAGCTTCGCTTATAAGGGATATAGTTTGTTTCGTGCCGCTTATTTGCGTTTTGCCCATATTCTACGGTATAGAGGGTATTATGTGGGCGGCGCCTTGCGCCGACCTCGTTGCAATGATTGTAGCGGCGGCGTTGACGATTGTGTTCTTCAAATCTCTCAAAACCGATAAAGAAGTCGTTGAAGAGGTCAAAACGGAAGCGGTAATAAAGCCTTTCAAGCCCGGAGTTATAATCACAATCGGCAGAGAGCACGGCTCACTCGGCAAACAGATAGGTAAGGTTGTTGCCCAAAAGTTGGGTATTCCGTTCTATTATAAGGAAATGACAGCCCTCGCCGCGCAGGAAAGCGGACTGGACAAGGAGTTTATTTCCGACCTGAATAAATCACCCAACTTTCTGTACGATTTATACCTGAGGTGCGAACCCGTTCAGCAGGCAATAACCGCGCAGGATAAAATCATCAAAAAGATTGCCGAAAGCGGCAGTTGCGTTATTGTCGGAAGAGCCGCCGACTACATTTTAAGGGACTTTGATAACGTTGTGAAAGTATTTGTGCACGCGCCCGAAGAGTACCGAATAAGCAAGATTAAGGAATTTTACGGCGACAGCGACGAGGACGCGAAGAAGAATTTGAAGCGCTCCGACAAGGCGAGAGCGTCTTACTACAAAAACGTTACAGGTCAAAATTGGGGCGACGCAACCAACTACAACCTTTGTGTGGACGGCTCCGTCGGCGTTGAGAAGTCCGCGGACATAATCTGTGAATTTGTAAATAAATAAGAAATAATCGCCCGAGCTTTTGCCCGGGCGATTATTATTTAACGGGTATGCATATAAGGTTGGCTTTAAGTTCTTCGTTCCAAAGCCCGTCGTTTGCGAATTGCAAGGCATAGGCGGGAGCGCCGCCTATATTTTCGCCGTACAGGCGCAGGTAAATAAAGAAGTCGGTTACGTTCAGGTTTGTTTCGAAAGAATAAGTTAATTCACTGCTTCCGCGGAAATTTTCGACTTTGATAATTTCTGCAACGGTTCCGTTCGCGTCGGCGAAAATCAGTTCGGCGGACTTTTCTTTATTAAGATTTCCGAAGCCGACGTTGTGTGTTTTAAGAGAAATTTCAACCTTGCCCGCGGCGTTTGATTTCAACACGCTGTCTTTTAAAACGAACCTGTACCCGAGCCTGTTCTGAATATAGTCGAACGCGGTTTTGCCGTAATAATTTTCTTCGTCGCCGCATTCCGCAGTGTAGTCAGAGTTCTTCCATTTGTCGATAACAAGGTTGTTCCACTCGACGTTAAGATAGCTTAAATTCATTTCGAACATCTCGGGGGTGCAGACCTCGATATTGTGCAGAGTGCTTGACGGAGTAACGACTTCGCCGCCGTACGGCAGATGCTCCGTTTGGTTTTTGAGGAAGGCGATATCCTTTTCGCGGTCGGAATAAGTGCCCAAATCGCTTGAAGAGCCCAGATACCCGTCGTTGAAGATACCCAGCCTGTACGCGGGGCTGTCTTTTTCGATAACGTAATTCTGAGCTTCGGTCAAAGTTAAGCCGAGGTAGTTGTAAATCATCTTCGGCGTACGGACAAGTACGGGCAGGTTTGACGTTTCCGAAAGATATTTTTCGGTTATTTTAGTTATATTTTCGGCAGTGGCGGCAGTGCTTGTGTGCATCTCGCCCCAAGGCCCGAGAAGCCCTACTTCGATTGCGGTTATAGTGGTTTTATGGCGGTTGAAAACCTTGCAAGCCTGCGCGATATGTTCTGAAATGACGCTTAAAGCGGGTTCTTTATTAGCCGACCCGCCGTAGTTTGGGTCGTAGGCGAGCCGGACGATTGCGGATTTTTCTTTTGCTTTAAGATAGTTTATAAGTTCGTCAAGCCCGTTAAGAGCGGCGCTAGACAGAGGTTTGTCCGCTGTGCCGTTTACCGCCGACGAAAACGCGCTTATATCTATGCGCAAGTGGTAAAGTTGCGTTGCGTCGGTTATAATGTTTTTATTGTGCGTTGCGCCGCCGTCCGTCATTCTGACGAGAACAGGTCTGTAAAACCCTTGGTCGGGGTTGTTTATTTTTTCTGTGCTTTCCGAATAATTCAGGTCCTGACGGTAAGTCGTAAAAGCGGGTTCGTCGTCCGCAGGCGGAACGGTCGGTTGCCCGAGCGGGGGAGTATCGTCGGGGCGGGGAATTACGTTGCAAGCCGAAAAAGCCGTTGACGATATTAAAGTTGCCGCGGCGCATAAAACCGCAATCGCTTTTAAAACTTTCATAAAAGTATAATAATACCTGAATGCAATTTTTGCAAGTATTTGAAGCCGCCCGCGCGGGTAGCGCGGGCGGCTATGTTTGACAAGTGGTTAGCGGGTGCTACGCTAAGGAAAATAATATACTTGATTAAACGGAACGTAAAAGTTGATTTGCGGATTAGCCGTGCTACGCAAATGTAATTAAGATACTTGATTAAACGGAACGTTTATGATATACTTAAATTTAATGAACGTTCAAGAGCTTAAAAACTTAATCAACCCAAAAAAAGAACCCACTGAAGATTATTTTTTGGACTTGCTTGACGCAGACAAACAGCTTTGCGAAGAAAACGCGCATATTCAGGCTGTTATGTCGCTTCTGCGCGTTCTGTACATTTTAAAGCACAAAAACAAGCTGACGGCGGCGCGGACGGAGAAAGAGGGGCTTTTATCGGGCGGGGACTACAACGCCGAAAAATACCGTCGGGTTTTGGAGCTGAACTCCGAAATTTCCGCGCTGAAAGCCAAAATCAAGGAATACAAGCCCTTTTTCGACGAGCCGTATTTTGCGCGTATGGACCTGACCGACGATAAGGAGGGCTATAACAGCTATTATATCGGCAAGCACGGCAACGAGGGACTGGAAATTTTAGATTGGCGCGCTCCGCTTGCTCAGAAATATTATCAGAAAAGCCGCACGTCGTTCACGATAAACGAGTATAACTACAAGCTTGTATTGCGCCGTTCTCTGCAAACCAAAAACGGTAAGGTGATGGATTTCAAAAACGAATATCTTTCCCTTTCGGATTACCTTTCCAAAGAAGAGATAGGCGGCAGGGACGAGGCGCTTGTCTTCGACCCGTTTTTAAAAGAAATTCTGCGCACGAGAAAAGAAAAGCAGGAAATAACCGACATAATTCAGACCATACAGGAGAAGCAGTTCGACATAATAACCCTGCCCGAAAAGGACGAGTTCGTTCTGCAAGGCGTGGCGGGCAGCGGCAAAACTATGATACTTTTGCACCGCCTTTCCTACATTATGTATAATAACGAGTCGGTTCGCCCGACCGACGTTATGGTGGTGACGCCGTCCGATTCTTTCAATGCGTTCATTGACGAGCTGTCCGCAGTGTTGGAGCTGGAAAAGGTAAAGACCAGCACCCTGGACAACTATTTTTTGAAGCTTTTAAAAAGCGTCGGCGCGGATTTGTCCGGGAAAGTCGACCTGAATGCGGATATGGCGGAGGAGTACGCGCGCTATATCTATTCGTCCGCGTTCGAAGCCGATTTGGAAAAAAAGCTTGCGAAAGTTTTCGACGGGGTTTACGGGCTTTTCGCGTCGAGCGAGTGCAAAGAGGTGGCGGAGGAGGTTGCCGCCGTATTAAAAGAGCAGATTGATTTATACGAAAAAATTAAAAATTCGTCGATAAGGATTCGCCGCTGTGTGCTTGGCGAGATTAAGGAAAAGAAGGACGGCGGGCTGTACTATACGAAGCAGTTCAGATATATGTTCAACTGCGTTCTGGACGTTCACGAATTTTTAAACCTGGTGGACGGCGACGAAAGAATGAAAGGCTACGCTTATTTTTATAAGCAGTTTCTTTCGTTCTATAAATCGATAAAATTCATAAGGCGGTATTCGAGGAATATCTGCCTTGCCGCGCTGGACGACTTGAACCGACTTGACGCGTCGGTGGACAAGGAAATTGCCGATTATAAGCGCTATAAAATAAAGACAGCGGAGGGGGAAACGCTGACTTACTTGGAAGCAATTTCTAAGCGCGAGCAACTGAAAACTGAGATTGGTGCCGTAATATGTGCCGTTGAACGCATTTTGAACGGTTTTTCGACCGTTCACGATTTTGCCGACGTTTTAAGGAGCGAAAGCTATCTTGTATCAATCGGCAAGTGTGAAAACACGGTTGATATTTTAAGATTTTTCTATAAAGAAACGGCGAAGAAAGCCAAGGTGAAATACCGTGCGCCCGCAAAACCTATGACGAAGTGCGACCTGTTTGCGCTGTGCCTTATTCTTGTGAAACTTGGGTTCGACCTTTCGCCGAAATACTCTTTCGTGTTCGTGGACGAGGCACAGGACGTTTCCGCCGCCGAATACAAGGTTTTAAGGGCGGTAAACGACCGCGCGGCGTTCAATATCTTCGGCGACCTGAAACAGAATATTACGGGCTTTCGGGGTATTAAAGACTGGGCGGAGCTGGGATATGAGATTTATAATCTGAATTTAAACTATCGCAACACCACGCAGATAGTGGAGTTCGTCGCTGAAAATCTAGGTATTGCTATGCAGTCGATTGGCTTCGAGGCGAGCGGGGTAGAGGTTATCCCCGCCCGCTCGGTCACGGCTTGGCTTTCCGCGAAAAACGGGCTTAAAGCCGTGATATGCGGGGGGCAATCTATTGAAATATATAACAGGAAGAGTTATAACCGAATAAGCGAAACGGGAAAAATTTCAAAGACTAAAATAAACATTATGACCGTTTACGAAAGCAAAGGGCTGGAATTTACCGCGGTTGCCGTAGCCGACGAGGGTATGACGGACAACGAAAAGTACATTGCATATACCCGTGCGCTGAAAGAGCTTGCAATTATTGCGCATTAGCCGTGTTCGCGTTTAAGCGCAAAGTTAAAGGCAATAATCATTAAAGTTACTTGCCACTTTTTGCCTGTTATGGTATAATGGGTAAAAAAGACTGAACAAACCGAAAAAGTGCGGAAAGTGAGGCATATATGGCTACTAAATCAAAAAAGCCCGTAGATATTTTCGAGATTGAGGGCGAACTGCTTAATACCGCTTCGTATGCGACCTACTATTGCAGGTTGCCCCTTTTTACGTCCTTTAAAGTTTTTAACCGCGATACGGAAAGCGCGAAGGACGTTACAGTTGCCGTCAGCGGCTCTAACGCGCTTATTTTGCCGACCGAAGTGCACGTTGAAGAAATTCCGCACGAGAGCAGTGTGGAGATAATTCCGCAAAACGTTCTTAACCCTAAGTACCTTGCGGAAATAGAGGAGCCCGAAAATTGCACGGTTCAGGTCAGGATTCTTTGCGGGAACAGCCTTGTCTGCTCGCTGGAAGCGGACGTTCAGGCGCTTCCTATAAACTGTTGGAGCGGGCTTTCTGGCAACGCGGAAACGCTTGCGACTTTCGTCCGCCCGAAACTTGCCGACTGCCAGAAAATTCTTGCCGAGGCGGGTTTGCAACTTAAAACCTGGGGCTATTCTTCGGAATTCGCGGGCTATGCGGGCACCGACAAGAACGGAGTAAGAAACGCCGTCGCCGCAGTTTTCGCGGCGATAAGGCGGCTTAATATCGACCGCGGAGAGGAGAGCGATTTGTCGTCGTTGAACTTTGTGGGCGAAGTTGCGGACGTCATAAAAAACAAGGTTGCGACCCCGTTGGAGCTTGCGCTTCTTGCGGCAAGCTGCTTCGAAGCGACGAAGTTAAACCCCGTCATAGTTGTCGGTAAATCGAGGATATGTGCGGGCGTATGGCTGTATGAAAGCTGTTTTTCCTCCCCCTACGAGGACGATATGCAGCTTATTGAAAAGTATGTTTACGAGGGTGTGAACAACCTCACGCTTTTCGATATAGAAGATTTGTTCGCGCACAGAAACGCAAGCTATTCGACGAGCGAGGCGCACGCGCGCGAAAAGCTTCAGAAGGGCGATTTGGAAGTCTGCATAGATATAAAGCGTTGCAGAATAGGGGGGCTTTTCCCTACTCCGCTGAAAATAAAGACGGCGCAGGGCTACGAACTTCTTGCGGACAAGCAGTTTTCTTTCGACGAAAAGCCGACCGACGTTATCGACGCGGGCAAGTTCGAGTACGACAAGAACGTTTCCAAGGAGACGACCTGGCAGCGCCGACTTTTGGATTTGTCTTTAAAAAACAACCTATTAAACTTCCGTTACACGCGCGACAGTCTGCATATTCTTTGCGCCGACCTTTCGTCTTTCTGCGAAAAAATCGAAACGAAAGGCAAGTTTACGCTGTTTGCAAATTCCACGCCACTGTCCGACGCGGTGCATTTCGGTGAAAGCAAGTCCGTAAAGAGTATGGCGGAGCTTATAGAAATAGAGATGAAGAGCGGCAAGATACGCTGTATCGCTTCGCCCGACTACCTTGCGGAGACGGCTACGATGCTTATCAGAAAGTCGCGCGCCGCAGAGGAAGAAGCGGGCGCGAACACCCTTTATCTTGCCCTGGGCTTTTTGAAGTGGCGGAACGAGGGCGACCGCGACGACAAATACGCGCCCATTGCGCTTTTGCCCGTTACCCTGAAAAGAATGAAAACGCAGGGCGTTTCGCTCGAAGCCGGCGAGGAGTACGAAGTTAATACTACCCTTCTCGAATTTTTGAAACAGAGCTTCGGCATAGACGTGCGCGGCGTGGACGGGAAGGGACTTTCGCCAAAGGAAATTATTGCGGTATTCCGTGCTAAGACGGCTAATATGAAGGGATGGATGGTCTACGAGGACGTTTATCTTTCCCAATTTACTTTCGCGCGGTACGCTATGTGGGCGGACGTTAAAAACAATATAAAAAGCCTGTCCAAAAACCCGCTTATATCTTCGCTGATGACGAATACCAACCGCCTTTCCGACAACAAGCTTCAAGCTGTTTCGGAGGACGACGCCGAGCCGGGCGCGGTTTTAACCCCGCTCGCCTGCGACAGTGCGCAGTACGCGGCAGTCGCGGAATCGGCGAAGGGCACGACGTTCGTTTTACACGGCCCCCCGGGAACGGGCAAGAGCCAGACCATAACGAATATTATCGCTAACGCGGTCGACAAGGGCAAGCGCGTTTTATTCGTTGCACAGAAGCAAGCCGCGCTTCAGGTCGTAAAAAAGCGGCTTTCTGATATAGGAATCGGCGATTTCTGCCTCGAACTTCATTCGGGCAAGTCGGCGGACAAGTCGGAAATCATAAAAAATATCGAAACTACACTGCTTCTCGCTTCGGATACGGACTGCGAAAAGTTCACGGACGCGTGCGCAAGGATAAAGGACGTTCGCGGAACTCTCCGCGCGCCCCTCGACGCACTGCATAAGAAAAGGCGGCTGGGGCTGAGCGTGTACGAGGGAATCGTTTATTACCTTCAAAACAAGTCCGCGCCCGAGCTTATGAATATCGAAAGCACGTTCTACGATTCGCTTACAAAGCAGAAGCTTGAAGACTACGAGCATATGCTTTCTACGGCGCAGGCGGCGGCAAAGGAGTGCGGCGGCGTGTACCGTTCGCCTTTCTCGGAAGTCAGGCTGACGGAGTGCGACGAAAACGCCAAACGTGCGGTAGTATGTGCCGCCGAAGTGCTTTTGGCGGAGATTAAGCACCTTAAAAATTATCTAGGACTTTTCCTCGATACGTTCAAGCAAAAGACGAGTAAGTTCACCCGTGCGAAGCTTGAAAATCTTTTGAAGATTGCGGGAGTTCTTCGCGACGGCACCCTGAACAAATTCTTCGGGTGCGACGATGAAGCGTTTTATAAATTCTACAACGCGAATATACGTTACGACAGCGAGTGCAAGCACTGGTCAAAGCATTTCAAGGTTCTGCCCGACATAGAAAAGTTTTCGGGCGAGATTGAAAAAGAGCTGGACAATTGGGGCGAGAATTACCGTTCTTCCCGCACGCTGCTTGCGGTTATTAAAAGGATAAACCGCTGTGCTTCGGCGCCCGTCAAGGAAAAGGACGAGACGGAATGGATAAAGCGCGCCCTTGAAATAGAAAAAGCGAAGGAGCGGATTTTAACCAACACCAACCTTTCGCAGAACTTCGTCGGGTTCGGCGGAATAAACGAGAAGAAGCGTGAGGAGTTTTTAAAACCCCTGTACGAGTTGCACGCACTTTGCGCGCAGACGTTTATGGACTATAATGCGGACGTCTTTAACAGCGTGTGCGTGGCTTCCGTTTCGGGCACTTTGAAACCGCTTATTACGGGGCTTATTTCGTCGGCGACTTCGCTTGTGAGAAGCGCGGACTACTTCACCAAGCTTATAAAAGCCGACAAAACCGCCTACGCGGATGCGGACATATTCGAAACCTACACCGCAAAGTGCACTTCGCTTATCGACAACATCGATATGCTGCCCGCCTGGTGTATGTACAAATCGACCGCGAAGAAGCTTTCCGAAAGCGGGCTATCGTTTATAACCGACGCGATGGAAAGCGGCAAAATTTCGGGTAAGCTCATTTTGTCGTCTTTCCGCAAGAACGTTTACAGGAATTTTATACAGACGAATATTCCCGCGGACGAGAGCCTTGCGGCGTTTTCGGCAAACGTTTTAGACGAAAGCGCGGCGAACTATTCGCGGCTGTTGGAAGAGTTTACCGCGCTGACCCGCGAAAAGATACGCGCGGATTTAATTTCGCGCCTGCCCGCGCCCGAAACCGAGGGGCCGCTCGCGTTGGAGCTTATGTCCTTCCAGCGCCAGACCAAAGGAAGCCTTAAAACTTTGAACCTAAGGAATCTGTTCGCGGAAATCCCCGAGCTTATGAAGGTTGTTGCGCCGTGTATGCTTATGAGCCCCGGCACGGTTTCGAGGTATCTTCCCGCCGACCCCGAACTGTTCGATATAGTTATTTTCGACGAAGCGTCGCAGATACCGACGTGTGAAGCCGTTCCGTCGCTTGCAAGGGCGAAGAGCGCGATTATCGTCGGCGACCCCAAGCAGATGCCGCCGACTTCGTTCTTTATGGGCACGGGTCAGGACGACGACCACCCCGAAGCGGAAGATTTGGAGAGCGTCCTCGAGGACTGTCTTGCCCTAGGCGTACCAGAAAAGCACCTTATATGGCACTACCGTTCAAAGCACGAAAGCCTTATAGCGTTTTCGAATATCACGTATTATTCCAGCAAGCTTTGCACGTATCCCTCGCCCGACGCGCTGGATAGCCGCGTAAAACTGCAATATATCGAAAACGGCGTATACGAGCGCGGCGGCGCAAAGTGCAACAGGGAAGAGGCGGAAGCTTTGGTTGCCGAAGTCGTGCGCAGGCTGAAAGACGAAAGGTTGCGCCGTTCGAGTATGGGAATTGTGACTTTCTCTACCCCTCAGCAGGTTTACGTTGAAAAGCTTTTAAGTAAAGCGCTGGCAAAATACGGCTTGGAGGAAGCGGCGTATGAGCGCGAAGAGCCGCTGTTCGTAAAAAACCTTGAAAACGTTCAGGGCGACGAGAGGGACGTGATTTTATTTTCCGTCTGCTACGGACCCGACAGGCTGGGCAGAATTTCTTTGAACTTCGGACCTTTGAACCAGTTCGGAGGTTGGCGACGGTTGAACGTTGCAGTTTCCCGCGCAAGGGAAGAGATGGTCGTTTTCTCGTCAATGCGCTATTCGATGATAGATTTGGCGCGCACGACCTCACGCGGGGTTGCGGGGTTGAAAGCCTTTTTGGAATTTGCCGAAAAGGGCAGGACGAGTATTTCCGTCAAGAGCGACGACGTTATCGTGAACAGGCAGGGCATAGGCAAATTCATTGCCGAAGAACTGGCTTGCTACGGATACGATTGCCGTTGCGACGTGGGCGTTTCCGACTTCAAAATAGATGTCGGCGTGCTCGACCCCAAAAACAAGCACAACTTCGTTTTGGGAATACTTTGCGACGGTACGAAACAGTTTTCCGTAAAAGACCGCGCCGTTATGCAGGTGCAGACGTTAAAGCGCAACAACTGGAACGTTTACAGGCTGTATGCGATTAACTTCTTCAATAACCCCAAGCGCGAGATAAAGAAGATAAAGGACCTTTTAGACAGGCTTACCGCCGACGGCAGACCCGCGGCGATCAGCTTCAAAAAAACCTACCGCGCCGCCAAGTCGGAGCAAAAGGACGTTGAACCCGCGTATATTTTAAGCGGCGAAAACGACGCCGAGGTTATGCGGGTTATTAAAGCGGTCGTTGCCGCGGAAGAGCCGATTTCTTCACAGTTTTTAATGAAGCGTACGCTTTCCGCGTTCGGTATTTCAAAGTACGGGGTTAAGCTTGAATCGAAGCTTCGTGCGCTTATCGATAAATGCGGTTTCGAAAGTGCGGAAATGCTGGGCAACGTCTATTACTTCAAAACCGACAAGTTCGGCGCGTTCGACAGGTACAGGGTGGAAGAGGGTGCGCCCCTCCGCTCGGCGGACGTGGACTTTACTCCTTACGACGTGATTTCGCTTGTAAAGGGCATACTTTTGAACCGCGTCAGTGTGTACGCAGACGAGCTTATACCCGCCGTGTTCAAAGAGTTGAAGGTGCCGCGCGCGTCGGATAAGCTTACTTCGTTCGTTTTCGGTTGCATAGACGAGGGCGTGACACGCGGGTTGTTTATAAGAAGTATTTCAGACAAAATTTCTTTGGCGTAACCGTGGCGTTCCGTGTGCCACGGGGAATTAGGGTTGACTTGCCGGATTCTTCACTGCGTTCAGAATGACAAGTTGTATAATAAAACGAAAGCCGCCCGCGGGGAGAAA
>CAJTVA010000028.1 GCA_910579585.1 uncultured Christensenella sp. | reverse complement strand
GGCGATTAAAAATCGCCGCCCCGCCTTTTCATAAAGAACTTTTAAAATAAGGGCTACTGTCGACGGCAGTAATAATTTTGCTGCCGTCGAGGTCACTGCAAACGCTACTTATGCGTTTGCTCATCTCAAACTTTCAAAACAGCGCTACCGGGCTGTTTTAAAAATCAAGGTTTGCCCCCCGCATATGCCGCAAATACCGCGGTTTTTACAGGTCGTCAGCGTCCTGAACGGGTTTTTCGCCGTCGTCGGGCGTGCCCGTGTAGCTGCCGTTGGGGTCGAAATAGTCCTTACGCTTATTTGCAGTTTTTGTTGCTGTTTTTGCCACAGGACTTACCGCCGCAGTTCTTTACGCTCTTAGTTTCGCTCTTCGCATTCTTCGTAGAATTGGTTTGCTTGTTTTCGTTGGTCTTTCTCATATTTTCTCCTTTTTAAACGGAATATGCAACTCGATATACCCCTGACCTTTTCTGCAAAGCGGGCACACGTCCCAGGCTTTTGTAGAGGTATGCATATAACCGCACTCGCTGCAAATATAAAGTATCGGCGTTTCGTTGCTGTACAGAACGCCTTTTTTAAAGGCTTCGTGCAGGTAATTGAAAATCATTTCGTGCCGAACTTCGACTTGCGCAACAAGCTTAAAAAGGTTAGCAATATCCTTAAAACCCTCTTCTTCTGCGTCTTTCTGAAAGGCGGGGTAAATAACCTCGTGCTCCTTTCTTTCGTCCTCAGCGGCAAGCGCTAAACTCTCTGCAATATCTCCGCTGTGAAAGGGATACCCCGCGTCCAGCTCGATATTGTCAAGGTATTCGCCGCGCTTATTGAGTTCTTCGAAGAATCTTCTTGCGTGCTCCGTTTCGTTTTTTGCAAGAACTTTTATCGTGTCGGCAAGGGTCTGATACCCCTGCGCCGTCGCGGCTTGGGCAATAAGCTGATACCTCATACCCGCCTGCGATTCGCCTGCAAAACTTCTTGCAAGATTGGAATAAGTCTTGGTTTTATCAAATTGCATAACTTTCCTCCGTGTACAATTAAGTTGTGCACGGTTTGCGCAAATATTCACGCGCCGATATGCCATTTTTTGTAATTTTCATTATTGACACAAAAGTTTTTCGGGTGTAAAATATAAATATGAATAAAATTATAACTATATCCCGACAGTTCGGCAGCGGCGGAAGAACGATAGGCAAGCTGACGGCTGAGCGCTTAGGTATACCCTGCTACGATAGAGAAATTATAGAAGAAGTAGCAAAAAGTTCGGGCTTTGCGAAAGAATACGTCGAAGCCCACGGCGAATACGCCGACCACCGCACTTGGCTGGGCAGCGCGATAAAAAGCGCTAACCGATTCGGCGGAATGACCAATCAGGACAAAATCTGGATAGAACAGCGCAAGCTGATTTTAGAAATAGCTAAAAGCCCGTGCGTGATAGTCGGGCGGTGTGCAGATTATATATTAAAGGAAAGGGACGACGTGCTTAACGTGTTCATACACGCGGATACGAAGTTCCGAGCGGAAAGAATAGTCAAACTTTACGGGGAAAAAGCCGATAAACCCGAAAAGCGCCTTAAAGATAAGGATAAAAGGCGTGCGGCTTATTATAAAGATTATACTGAAACCGAGTGGGGCGTTGCGTCGAATTACCACATCTCGCTTGACAGCGGCAAGCTCGGGGTAGAAAACTGCGTAGATTTGCTTGAGAAGATTTTCAGTAGATAAAGGGAACCGACGCCGTTTCAAGGCGTCGGTTTTTTTACTAACCTGACCCGTTTTTTGTAACGCTATAGATAAATGAAATTTTACCGCAAAAAAATTTTTTGATTTTTGCGGTTTTTAAGCCACATTATTTCAATACTTATAAGGAGGGCACTACATTATGAAGTACAATCAGTGGTTAACGGAATGGCTTGAAAATTTTGTGAAGCCTACGGCGAAGCAAAGAACTTACGAGAGGTATACTGATATAATAAATCAGCATATCATCGGCGAGTTGGGGGACTATGAAATGAATATGTTAACGCCTTTGGTGTTACAGCATTTCACTATGCGGCTTTTAAAAAGCGGCAACCTGATTACGGGTAAAGGTCTTTCAACCAGCTACGTAAACACAATCGTCACGGTGATACAGAATTCTTTGAGGACGGCTTACGCCGCAGGGCAGTTGGACGAATACTGCGCCGACAAAATCAAACGACCTAAAAACGTTGAAAAAAAGGTCGTTTGCTTTACCGACGTCGAACAGAAAAAAATCGAAGACTTCGTCCTTAACAGCGGCAAGCCCCGACTTTTCGGCATAGTTATATGCCTGTATACGGGTATAAGGGTAGGCGAACTTCTCGCGCTTGAATGGACGGACGTCGATTTCGAGCGCGGCACAATCTGCGTAGATAAATGCGTACGCGATAAATTTGACGAGGGCAAAATGCTTAGAATGTCCGACAGCCCCAAAACCGCACAGTCGATAAGGCTTATACCCTTACCCAAACAATTAAAGCCTTGGCTTAAAACAATGTACAGGCAGTCAACGTCCAAGTACGTTATAGAATCTTCTATGGGCGAGCCGGTCTACGTCCGCGCCTACCAGCGCAGTTTTGAGCGCTGTCTGAACAAACTGAATATCCCGCATAGGGGCTTCCACGCGTTAAGGCATACGTTTGCAACACGCGCCTTAGAGTGCGGAATGGATATTAAAACGCTTGCTGAAATTTTGGGACACAAAAACGCAAGCGTAACGCTTAGCAGATACGTACATTCGATGTTAAGCCACAAGCGCGAAATGATGAACAACCTGGGCAAGATTTTCTAAGCCCAAAGCCACAAGCAAAGCCGCCCGCGGTAACCCCGCGGGCGGCTGAATCCGTTTGACCGCAAAACGGGCGCATTTGCGCCCGTTTTTTGTGTGTTTTTAGGTGTGTTTTTTGTGTGTTTTTCGCCCGTGAAACAAAATGAAAAAAGTACACCAAATATTATATTAGGTGTATCGTTTTTGCAAAAATTTTTGCCAATTTTTGGCAGGAATTTCCGCCCCGAACCGAGGGGGGAATAGCTGAATTCCCCCCGAAATATGCCATAAATAACGCGTTTTTGCGAAAAATTCAAAGCCTGAAAAACCCCGTAAAAACCGTTAAAAACAAAAACCGTGAAACAATTTTATTTTGAACGGCTGAAAATCGACAAAAATTTGCCTTATTTTTGACTTCCTTTTTCGGGAAAGTTTTACCGCAAAAAATACCCAACACAGTCAATAAAATCCCCCCGAGAGGGGAAAGGAGATATTTATGATATTAAAAAAGGTAAAGACGAAAATCGTCGCGGCAATACTTATGTTTGCCCTAGCGATATGTGCCGTTTTCGGTGCGTTTTTCGGCAATAGTACCGATACTGCGAACGCAACCGCTACCGGCACCTCGTACAGCTTAGGCACGGGCGGAAGCTTCTTTGAAAAGAGCGGAACGGCATACAAGGTCGTATACAAAAAGGACGGCGTAGTTCTTAACTCCGCGCCTACCGAAGCGGGCGACTACACGGCGGAAGTCGTACTTGCCCTCGGCAACGACGGCAACGTGAACGTTACGGCAAGCAGCTTCTCGTTCTCTATCGGCGGACCCGTAATCGACAACCCTACGGGTAATGAAAGCGGGTTCAGCTGGTGGTGGATACTTCTTATCGTCATAACGGTTATTTCGGTCGTGGTTGCTATCTGTGCGCTTATAGTTGCAAACAAGAGAAAGACTACGGTCGTTTCTTCCGACGAGGACGGTTTCTACGACGACGTCTCGGACGAGGACCTCAACTAACAGTTGGCAATCCCCGAAAGGGGTTTCCAGACCGTAACCCGAACGTAAGTGCATCCCCGGTATTAAAATGAAATAATGTGGTTCTTATAAAATTTTAAGCCGCCTTCTATCGGGTTACGGTCAATTAGAATTTATCAAGCCGCCCGCGCAGGTTCCTGCGCGGGCGGCTGTGTTTTATCTGGCGGTCTATATCAAGCGGTTTTTATTGTGCGGCGCGGTCGGCGTATTGCTTGATTTTTCCGCGGGCGCGTGGTATAATTCATAGGAAAATTATTTAAGAGGTCGTTTTATGGCAAAAGAAAGTTTCGTTGAACAAATCGCCGACATCGAAAAGGACTTCCCGCAATGGTATACTGACGTGGTCGTCAAGACCAAGCTCGTCGATTACGGACCCGTTAAGGGAACTATGGTTATCCGTCCTTACGGCTACGCTATTTGGGAGAATATTCAATCGGAGCTGAACGCGCTTTTTAAGGCAAACGGATACGAGAACGCGTATTTCCCCCTGCTTATCCCGATGAGCTTTTTCACTAAGGAAGCAGAGCACGTCGAGGGCTTCGCGCCCGAGGTCGCCGTTGTCACTCACGCGGGCGGGGAAGAACTTTCCGAGCCTTTGGCTATCCGCCCGACTTCGGAAACGATTATCGGCAATATGTACTCTAAGTGGTTGCAATCTTACCGCGAGTTACCCATTTTAATCAACCAGTGGGCGAACGTTATGCGTTGGGAAAAGACGACCCGTCCGTTTTTAAGAACTTCCGAATTTTTGTGGCAGGAGGGGCACTCCGCGCACGCTTCGGAGGAAGAGGCGGAAAAGGAAACGGCGAAAATGCTTTCCGTTTACAAAGAGTTCGCCGAAAACTGCCTCGCTATACCCGTTATCTGCGGCAGAAAGACCGAAAAAGAGAAGTTTGCCGGCGCCGTCGCAACCTACGGAATGGAAGCGATGATGAAGGACGGAAAGAGCTTGCAGGCGGGCACTACGCACTTCTTGGGTCAGAATTTCGCTAAAGCGTTCGATATAAAGTTTTTGGATAAGGACGGGGTGCAGAAGTATGCGTATACAACGAGCTTCGGCGTGTCAACCCGTCTTATAGGCGCGCTGATTATGGCGCACGGCGACCAAAGGGGGCTTGTGTTGCCGCCCGTGGTTGCGCCCGTTCAGGTCGTAATCGTGCCCATTGCCGCAAAAAAAGGCGGGGTTTTGGAAAAGTGCGCGGAAATCAAAGAAAAGTTAGAGCGCGTCGGCGTGCGCGTCAAGCTTGACGACGCAGACAATTCCCCCGGCTGGAAGTTCAACGAGTGGGAAATGAAGGGCGTGCCGTTGAGAATAGAACTCGGCCCCCGCGACATCGAAGAGGGCAAGGCGCTTATATTCCGCCGCGATACTTTGGATAAAAACGCTTATTCTCTGAACGGTATCGAGGGCGCGGTGAAAGAGTTGCTCGTAACCGTTCAGCGCGATATGTTGGAAGCCGCGCGTGCGCGCCGCGACGGGCGCATTGTGTACGCCGACGACCTCGACGGTATTTTAAAAGGAGTAGACGGCGGAAACTTCGTCAAAGCGGGCTGGTGCGGCTGCCGCGAGTGCGAGGATAAGGTCAAAACCTACGCGCAAGCAACCGCGCGTGTATTTGCCGAGGGCGAAACCGCCAAAACCTGCGCAATCTGCGGCAAAAAGGCAAAGCACGTCATAATCTTCGCACGGGCTTATTAATAAGTAATATAAATTATAACCTGTCCACTTAAAAGTGGACAGGTTTTTTGTTTTTATGAACATCAAAAAAATTTTAGAGTAATTTACTATAATATGCTTGTAAAAAAATAAGGAGGGATATTAATGGAAACAAAACAATTAAATTTTAACATTGATAAAAATTTATTTGAAACAGCAGAAACGATATTAGACGATATAGGACTTGAATTTCAATCGGCTATAAAAATTTTTTTAAAGCGTTTGGTGAAAGAGAAAGGAATTGCGTTTTTACTTCAAGACACAAAACCATATGCTTCAAGAATAATGGAACCCAATATGTACAAAAATTTTGAATCAACAAGCAATATTAGGAAAGATAATATGCAAAAAGATATAAAAAATTATTATTGCAAAAATAACAATGTGATTACAGAAGAAATGAGAGATTACATTTGGGATATTTTTAAAGACAATAAATATTTATCTTATACTGATTATCAGGAACTTGCAAAAAGTGTTTCTACAAATACTGGAATGAATCAGGGAAGTGCTTATATTTATTTTGTTATTTTGTCGTGTTTTATGGAAGGTAAGGCAAATACAAGAACAATGAAATTTGCTGATTTGGAATTTTATATTAAAAGAATTTTGCAAGAATGTACAGAAATTGAGTTTACTAACACATTAGAATCTTTGGAAAATTCAGTGCCATATTGGGAGGATCGTTTACAAGGTAAATTTGCTATAAAGGTTCAACAACTTGTGAACAAGTATAAAGCTTTTCTAAATAATTAAGTTTTTTTAAATAATTTTTGATGGTGAAATAGAGAACTCTCTTAAAAAAAATATTCAAGAGAGTTCTTTATTTTTCAAATAATTTGTGTCTTAATGTTAGCCGTCTTTTTATTTCAGATACTTTTTCAAATCTTTGGTTTTGGTCAGTCGCTCCCAAGGAAGTCCCGCTTTTCCGAAGTGCCCGTACGCCGCCGTTTCAAAATAGATAGGCGCGCGCAGTCCAAGCGTTTCTATAATAGAGTAAGGGCGCAAATCGAACTCTTTCACAACTATATCGGCGATTTCGCCGTCCGAAAGCCTGCCCGTGCCGAAAGTATCGACGAAAACCGAAACGGGACGGGCAACGCCTATTGCGTAAGCCACCTGCAACTCGACCTCGTCGCAAAGCCCCGCCGCAACAAGGTTTTTGCAAACGTACCGCGCCATATACGCCGCCGAACGGTCAACCTTAGTCGGGTCCTTGCCGGAAAAAGCCCCGCCGCCGTGCGCACACCTGCCGCCGTATGTATCGACGATAATTTTTCTGCCCGTAAGTCCGCTGTCGCCCTCGGGTCCGCCGATTTCGAACCTGCCCGTCGGGTTAATAAAAAATTTAGTATCCTTTATAAGCTCCGCGGGCAGCACCGAGATTACGTGCTTTGTAATATCTTCCCTTAACTGCTCTTGCGTTACTTTCGAGTTGTGTTGTGCGGAAACGACAATCGCGTCTACTCGCACGGGTCTTTTTCCGTCGTATTCGACGGTAACTTGCGTCTTTCCGTCGGGGCGAAGATAGGGTAATAAGCCCGACTTCCTGACTTCGGTAAGCCTTAAAGCAAGCCTGTGCGCAAGCGCAATGGGTAGGGGTGTAAGCTCTTCGGTTTCGCGGCACGCATACCCGAACATCATTCCTTGGTCGCCCGCGCCGAAGCTGTCGCGTATATCCGCGGCGCCCGTCCTGTCAACGCCCATAGCGATGTCGGGGCTCTGGCGGTGCACCGCAACGTCTATTTTGCACTTGTCGAACGCAAAAGAGCCGTGCCTGTATCCTATTTTTTCAATCGTTTCGCGGGCAATCTTTTCGTAATCGACGTCGGCGGTGGTGGTGACCTCGCCCATAATAAGCAATCTGTCGTACGCCGCACAGCACTCAATCGCACAGTGCGCGTTTTTATCAACCGCCAAAATCGCGTCAAGGCACGCGTCCGAAATCTGGTCGCAAAGCTTGTCGGGGTGACCTTCCGTCACGCTCTCGCTCGTAAAAAACTTTCTCATAAATTTATCCTCTGTCGTCTATCGTTTTAATTTTTTTGACATCTGAATGTAGTCGAACTCTTCGTAGCCTAACTCGCGGTACAGCTTCATTGCCCTTAAATTGCCTTTCTCGACCTCGAGCCTTACGGCAACCGCGCCGCTTGACTCTACAAGTTCGAAAACCTTCTTGCCTATACCCAGACCCCGCAAAGCGGACTTAATAAAAAGTTCGTCGAAAAGCGCAATCTTCCCGCCGTATTCCTGCGAAGCGTAGTAGGCAACCAAAGCGTAGCCCGCAACTTCGCCGTCGCATACGATGATATACGCGTTTACGGGCCCGCCCGAAACGACTTCGTTCCAGAAGCTCGTCCTGTATTCTTCGGGAATAGGCGCGTGCGCCGCCCCGCAAGAGTAGAACTCGCGCGACATTTCAAAGAATATATCCTTGTCCTCGGCGGTCATTCTTCTTAGCGCAACGCTTGCCATACTAACCTCAGAAAAGCCCCTTCCGACCGACGGAAGGGGCTAAAATTCTTATATTTCCCATCGGTTCGGCTGTAGCACCTTGCTTGGCAGGTTGCTGTGTGGTCTAAGGGCCGTTCCCTCGCACACTCTTTATAGGTTTAAAAACATTATAGCGTTTCGCCGCACCGTTGTCAAACGATTTGCATTTATTCGGCGTTTATTTTATAATGTGTTTATGAATTGCACGCAGTGCCCCGTTTCCTGCGGCGCCGACAGAGATGAAAAGTCCGGCGCGTGCGGAGTTAAGGGGCTTAAAATCGCAAAATATTATCTTCATCCTTTCGAGGAACCGCCCGTATCTTTCAAAAACGGCAGCGGCTGTGTGTTTTTCTGCGGCTGTAGCTTGAAGTGCGTATTCTGCCAGAACTTCGACTTATCCCGCAACCGTAGAGGTAAAGACCTGTCGGAAAGGAAACTCGCCGACATTTTCAAGAAGCTTGAAGATGCGGGTGCTGAGAATATTAATTTAGTCAATCCGACCCATTATTTAAAGCATATTATGGGGGCAATCGACCTTTACCGCCCCAAAATACCCATCGTCTACAACACCCACGGCTACGAAACGGAAGAGGCTTTAAAGCTTGCGGACGGCTTTGTCGATATCTGGCTCACCGACCTGAAATTTATCGACAACGCGCTTTCTAAGCGCTATACCGCGCGGGGCGACTATGCCGACTTCGCCCTGCCCGCTATAAAGTTTATGTCGCAAAAACCCTTGAAACTTCGCGCCGACGGCAAAATGCTTTCGGGCTGTATCGTCCGCCACCTGATACTTCCGCTCGCCGCTTACGACAGCGTAAACGTAGTCGAATTCGTCGCAAGTCTGCCCGAAACCGTGTATTTCAGCCTTATGAGCCAGTACACCCCTTTCGGCGAGATTGAAAATTTCAAGGAACTGAACCGCCGCATAACCCGCCGCGAGTACGAAAAAGTAGTCGCCGCAGTCAAAGAGTACGGTCTGAAAAACGTCTTTTTGCAAGATTACGACAGCGCGGACGAGAATTATATACCAAAATGGGACTATTAAATTATGATTATAACGGTTGAAAGCGCCGCGTTTTCTTACGGCGACAACTTAATTTTCGACGGAGTGTCGTTCGCCGTCAACGAGGGCGAGCGTATAGGGCTTATCGGCGCCAACGGCGAGGGTAAGACCACGCTTTTAAAGCTTGTTTTAGGCGAGCTTTCGCCCGACTGCGGTCAGGTCGTAAAAAAGAACGGCGCGCGCATAGGCTACCTCGAACAGAACGGCGGCTATTCAAGCGGCAACACCGTCTATACTGAGATGCTCGAAGTTTTCAAAGCCGAGCTTTCCGCAATCGAAAAGTTGGAAAAATTATCTCAAAAATTGGCGGCAACGGAAGCGTATACCCCCGAATATGCCGCACTTTCGGCACAAATCGAGAATTTGAACGCTTATATTTCCTCGCACGATTGCTACCTTGCGGAAGTGAAGATAAAGACCGTTTTAAACGGAATGGGCTTTCAAAATAAATACGGACAGATTATCGACACTATGTCGGGCGGGGAGAAAACCCGCTTAAAACTTGCAAGACTGTTACTTGAACAACCCGACCTTCTGATTTTGGACGAACCGACAAACCACCTCGACGTTTCAACGCTGAACTGGCTCGAAGAATATCTTGCGGCTTTCAAGGGCGCGGTATTAATCGTTTCGCACGACAGATATTTTCTTGATAAGCTCACTTCGCGCATTTTAGAGATAGAAAACAAGCGTCTTTCGTCGTTTGCGGGCAATTATTCAAAATATAAGGTTTTAAAAGCCGAAAGGCAGGCAAGACTTTTAAAAGAGTACGAGGCGCAGCAGGAAGAGCGCAAAAAGTTGCAGGACTACGTCGACAGGAATATCGTCCGCGCCACGACGGCGAAGTCGGCGCAAAGTCGGGTAAAACAGCTTGAAAAAATGGAAATTTTGGAAAAGCCGTATATTCCCCCCAAATCGCCCGCGTACCGCTTCACTTACGAAAACACGCCTTACGAAAACGTTCTGTCGCTGAACTCGCTAGACCTCGAAATCGGCGGTAAACGGCTCATATCAGGGGGGCAATTGAATATAAGGCGCGGCGAAAAGGTCGCTTTGGTCGGCGAAAACGGCACGGGCAAGTCTACCCTTTTAAGGCAGATACGTCTAGGCGGCAACCCGCAAATTGAACTCGGACGGTTCGTCAAACTCGCGTTCTACGACCAGGAGGGCGCGAACTTAAACGGCGAAAATACGGTTTTGGCAGAGCTGTGGGAAAGGCACGTCGCTTTCTCGCAGACCGAAATAAGGTCGGCGCTCGCAAGATGCGGGCTTTTCGAAGAGGATATGCAAAAACCCGTAAAATCGCTTTCCGGCGGGGAAAGGGCAAAACTTGCGCTGTGCATAGCCGAAAGCGAAAAGGGCAACTTCCTTTTGTTCGACGAGCCTACAAACCACTTAGACCTGCCCGCAAGAGAGAGCCTTGAAAAGGCGCTTCAAAGCTTCGACGGCACGCTTTTATTCGTTTCTCACGACAGATATTTCATTTCAGCCGTCGCGCGTAAAATCGTCGAAATAGAGGACGGCAAGCTCATAGTCTACGACGGCGGCTACGAGTTTTACGCCGAGGAAAAACATCGCAAA
Organism: uncultured Christensenella sp.; assembly: GCA_910579585.1. GTDB lineage: Bacteria > Bacillota > Clostridia > Christensenellales > Borkfalkiaceae > Coproplasma. The sequence goes on along the minus strand of CAJTVA010000028.1, from coordinate 7,301 downwards.
CGCGAACAAGCCCAAGCCGAGGAAGAAAGGCTTAAAAGTCGTGCGCGCGACGAAGAGAAGAAAAATTCTTACCGTTCCAAAAAAGAGCGGGCGGAGGAAGAGCGCAAGAAAGACGCGGTAAAAAAGCTCGAACAAAAAATCTGCGGTCTCGAAGAAGAAGAGGCAAGACTGAACGCAGAGCTTTCCGACCCCGCTATCGCCGCAGATTATAAAAAGGTCAATGAAATTTTAGGGAAGCTGCAAGCCATAAAATTACAGCTCGACGGACTTTACAAAGACTACGAGACTATGATATAATAGTAACTGAAAATGGATAAGAAAGATAACGGACAGCAACCCGAAGAGCAGGTAAATATCCGCCATACCATAACCGCGGAAGAAACTTTTACCCTTGCAAAAGACATCTTCGACATTCGCTGTTTCTTAAAAAACGTATATTCGAACCGTGCGGTAATTGCGCGCAGGCTCAATATTTTGACCCTGACCGTAAGTACGATTTTTATGCTGTTGTACTCTGCGTACGTTCTTTTTACGGGGCTGACTAAAAAACTGGACTTGGAATTTCAAACCTTCCAAATAGTTTTATACGTTATGCTTGCGGCGTACGTGGTGCTTTTCGTCGTGCTGATAACCGTATCCGTTTTGGGCAGCAAAGCGGGCACGAAAGGCGTGCTTAAAGTAAAAAGGGCTTTAACAGTAATAAAAATTCTTGTGCGGCTCCTGTCAGTCGCTATTTCGATAACAGCAATCGTGTTTTCCCGCTCGGGCGGAGATACCGCCGCTGTCAACGTTGCGGTCGATATTCTAATAATAATTTTTTCGGTTATCACTATAATAGTACAGCTTATCCCTTTGCTTTTCGGCGGCACGGGTAAGCTGGTGCGCTGGCTTTTATCGCCCGTAAAAATCAAGTACCGCTTTTCGAAAGTAATTCTGGAATGGTACGAGCTCGCCGTATCGGGTAAAGCCAAGGACGGCGCGGTTAAGAAAGTTTCTAAAAAATATTTCGAGGACATAGGAACGCAAATCGACACTTACCTCATACCCGCCCTCGGGAATAAATATATTAATTCCATAAAGTCGGGCGCGCTTTTAAGCGTAGTCGACCGCGCCAAAGAAGAGGATAAGCCCGTTTTGGAAGGCGTTTTGAAAAACGTGTTTTCTTACGCGGCAGAGTGCGGTTACGTCACATTCGACCCCTGCAAAGATTTGAACTTCGAGGGTAGCGTAGAAGAGGAAGAAAAACCGCCCAAACAGACGTTAAAGGGCAGACTTTTAAATTTCGGAATAAGAAAAGGCAAATCTATGCTCGATAAATTTATAGCTGAAAGCGTAGACGAAAATAATCAAAAGGGGTGATATTATGAACAGAGTAGAAAAAGACGAAATCAGTCAGTTGCCGCTTAAATACCGTCCGCTGACGATGTGGAGCATTATCGGTTGGACTATTCTATTTAATCTGGTGTTCGGCGTAAGCTTCATTCTGACGCTTGTTTTCGCGTTCAACCGCGGCAACACAACAGAAGAAGCCTTGCAAGGTTCTGGCTTTTAATAAAGCTTTTGTGGCTGATAATAATAGGTATCGTAATAGGTATACTTATCGCCACGGGCGTAATGGATACGATTATCGAATATATCCGCGAAATGATTTCGCAGTTAATCCCGCAATAGTTTAAAAGCCCGCCGCGCTATCCTTAGCGCGGCGGGCTTTTAAATTAATCCGTCAATATTTTTTTACCCTTTAAAATTCAAGGCTCTTTTCAATATACGCTTTCAGTTCGGAAATTTTCAGCCTAACCTGTTGCATACTGTCGCGGTCGCGCACTGTCACGGTTTCGTCGTTTAAGGTATCGAAGTCCACAGTTACGCAGTACGGCGTTCCTATCTCGTCCTGACGGCGATAGCGCTTACCGATAGAGCCGGTTTCGTCGTAGTCGCACATAAACTGCTTAGAAAGCCCCGCGTAAACCTCTTTCGCCTTGTCGGAAAGCTGCTTTTGCAGGGGCAGAATAGCAACCTTATAAGGCGCAATAGCGGGGTGGAAGTGCATAACCACGCGCGTATCTCCGCCGTCCAAGGCTTGCTCCTCGTACGCCGCGCAAAGAAGCGCAAGCGTAAGTCTGTCCGCCCCGATAGAGTACTCTATAACGTTGGGCAGGTACTTTTCCCCCGTAAACGGGTCGATATAGGTCATAGCCTTGCCCGAATATTCCTGATGACGCGATAAGTCCCAGGTGCCGCGGTGATGAATACCGTTCAGCTCCTGCCAGCCCATAGGGAAGTTGTACTGAATATCGCAAGCCGCCTTTGCATAGTGCGCAAGCTTGTCGTGGTCGTGGAATCGCAGGTTTTCCGCCTTTAAGCCGAGGTCGGTAACGTACTCCCAAGCCTTAGCCTTGTAATCGGTGTAGAAGTCCATAGACGTATCTTCCTTGCAGAACATCTGAAGCTCCATCTGCTCGAACTCTACAGTACGGAAAAGGAAGTTGCCGGGGGTGATTTCGTTTCTGAACGACTTACCAATCTGCGCAATCGCAAACGGCACTTTGGCACGCGCCGTCCTCTGCACGTTAAGAAAATTCACGTACTCGCCCTGACAGGTTTCGGGTCGCAGATACACCTTGTCGGAATCTGCTTCTAGGGTCCCGCGCGAGGTTATGAACATAGGGTTGAATTTGCGGATAGGCGTCCAGCTCCTTACGCCGCAGTGGGGGCACTTGATGTCGTGCTCCTCGATATATTTCTCCATTTCCTCGTTGCTCATAGCTTCCGCCGCAACCGCGCCTTTCGAGTGCGCCTCTATCAAAGTGTCGGCGCGGAACCGCTGTTTGCAGTTCTTGCAGTCCATTTTGGGGTCGCCGAAAGAAGCGACGTGCCCGCTCGCTTCCCAAACGCGCGGATTCATAAGTATCGCCGCGTCAACGCCGTAGGTTGCGGGGCTTTCCTGAACGAAGCGTTTCCACCAACTGCGCTTTACGTTGTTTTTAAGTTCAACGCCGACGGGGCCGAAGTCCCAGGTGTTCGCAAACCCGCCGTAAATATCACTGCCCGGGTACACAAACCCGCGGTTTTTGCAAAGATTTACGATTTTTTCCATTGTCAACTTATTGTCAGCCATAATATTTAAACTCCTTTCCCGCACTTGGCAATAATGCGGAATTTAATAATTCAAGTTTAAATTATTTGCCTTTTCAAGTCAAGTAAATGAGTACGAATTACTTATCGCACTCTTGTAAAACCGTAACGTAAGTTTCTATAATTTCCCCGTTGACGTTGAGTTTAAGTTTTTCGTCTAAGTACAGTTTAATTTCTAAAAGCATATCACGGAAAGTTTTATCTTCGTACGCAATGGCAACGTGAGTAAGTAAATCTAAATAAGTGTCTACAAAGTGCCAGTAAAAATCTTGTTTGGTTTTAATTGTTTTATCTTTCATAACAGTATTATATGTCCCAATGGGTCATATGTCAACAAGAAAATGACCTATCAGGTAAAATAATTATTATGATTAATATTGAACAAATTAGAGCAAGAATAGCAGAAGCAATAAAACAAAGCGGTTTACCCTATAAAGAAATTGCAAACAGACTTGGGATAAAACCTACACAAATTTCAAGTTATATTCACGGTAGAAAAATGCCCGCTTTGGATACGCTTGCAAACCTTTGCGTTATTCTCGATTTAGACGCAAACGAAATTCTTTGCGTTAAATAATTTACAACGCATATTTAATTGTGTTACAATTAACGGGTAAAATAAAATATAGGGGTGTTTATGCTCACAGACATCGAAATCGCTGAAAGTTGCAAGTTGCACGATATTAGAATAATTGCCAAAAAGCTCAACCTCAAAGAAGACCGTCTCGAGCTCTACGGCAAATACAAGGCGAAAATCGACCTTCAAAAAGTCGACCCCAAATCAAAACTTATTTTAGTAACCGCAATCAACCCGACGGCAAGCGGAGAGGGCAAAACCACAGTTTCTATCGGTCTTGCCGACGCAATGTCAAGGCTTAAAAAGAAGGTCTGCCTTGCCCTGCGTGAACCCTCTTTGGGTCCCGTTTTCGGTATAAAGGGCGGCGCGGCGGGCGGCGGATATGCTCAGGTCGTGCCTATGGCGGATATAAATTTGCATTTCACGGGCGACCTGCACGCGATAACCGCGGCAAACAATCTTCTGTGCGCTATGATTGACAATCATATCCTGCGCGGCAACGCTTTGGGCATCAAAGAAGTGTACTTCCGCCGCTGTATGGATATGAACGACAGGGCGCTCCGCGATATTACAATACATAGCCCCGCGGGGAATATGAAAGGTTGCGTCGGTTACGACCGCGCGGAAGGGTTCGAAATAACCGCCGCTTCGGAAGTTATGGCGATTTTGTGCCTTGCAACCGATTTAAAAGATTTAAAGAAGAGGATAGGCAACATCGTCGTAGGCGTGAACGGCAACGGCGAATTTGTCCGCGCGCGCGAACTTAAAGCCGACGGCGCAATGACCACCCTTTTAAAGGACGCTATAAAGCCGAACCTTGTTCAGACTTTGGAGGGAACGCCCGCAATCGTTCACGGCGGACCCTTTGCGAATATCGCGCACGGCTGTAACTCCGTACGCGCAACTTACACTGCTATGACCCTTGCCGACTACACGGTAACCGAAGCGGGCTTCGGCGCGGACCTCGGCGCGGAAAAATTCCTCGATACGAAATGCCGCGTTGCGGGTATTCAGCCCGACTGCGTAGTGGTTGTCGCAACGGTCAAGGCCTTGAAGCTTCACGGCGGCGCAGACAAGGCAACCCTTACGGAAGAGAACTTACCCGCGCTTAAAGCGGGCTTGCCCAACCTTTTAAAACACGTTTCCAATATAAAAACCGTCTACAATAAACCTTGCATCGTCGCAATGAACAGGTTCGCAACCGACACGGAAGCGGAAATATACACGGTATTGCAAGCCTGCAATCAGGCGGGCGCGCCGTCCGTTTTCACCGACGTCTTTTTAAAGGGCGGCGAGGGCGGCGAAGAGCTTGCAAAGGCAGTTATCGCCGCGTGCGACGTTGAAAGCGAGCTTCGTTATTCCTACGACTTAAACGACGGTATCTGCAAAAAGGTCGAAGATATTGTCAAAAACGTTTACGGCGGAGACGGGGCGGAGTTCACCGAAACCGCGCTTGAAAAAATATCCGTAATCGAAAAAGCGGGCTTGCACGGCTTGCCCGTGATAATCGCGAAAACGCAATATTCGCTTTCCGACGACGCGAAAAAGCTTGCCGCGCCCACGGGCTTTAAAATCAAAGTTCGGGATATAATCTATAAAGGCGGCGCGAACTTCGTCGTCGCAGTCGCAGGCGAAATTATGCTTATGCCGGGGCTTTCCAAAACCCCGTCGGCAGAACACATCGACATAGACGGAAACGGCAACATTATAGGACTTAGTTAAATTCCCCCGATTAGCGCAACAAACTGCAACGCTCCCCCCAATTAGTCTGCAAACTGCACCCGGTCTTGTCCTTCCCTGAGTAAGGGCAAGGGGCAGTGGTTAGGGGCGCCAACATAGTGAGAGATTTTTATGAAACTTCCCGAAGCAACAAACTTTATCGAACAAATAATCAACGAAGAACTCGAAGCGGGCAAGTTCGAGAGCACGGGCAACGAAATACACGTTCGCTTTCCGCCTGAACCCAACGGGTATCTGCACATAGGTCACGTAAAGGCGATGTGCATAAATTTCGGCGTAAAGGAAAAGTACCGCGGCACGTTGAACCTCCGTATGGACGACACCAACCCCGCAAAAGAAGATTACGAATACGTCAATTCCATTGTGGACGCGGTCAAATGGCTGGGCTTCGAGTACGACAAGCTTGTTTTCGCGTCCGACTACTACGACAGACTTTACGAAATTGCCGAAAAGTATATTCTTGACGGCAATGCGTACGTTTGCGATTTATCGGCGGAAGAAATTACCGCAACCCGCGGCACTCTGACCGAAGCGGGCACCCTCTCGCCCTACCGCGACAGAAGCGTGGAAGAAAATTTGAAACTCTTCCGTGAAATGAAAGCGGGCAAGTACCCCGACGGCGCAAAGGTGTTGAGGGCGAAAATAGATATGGCTTCGCCTAACCTGAATATGCGCGACCCCGTAATTTACAGAATCGCGCACGTTTCGCACTACCGCACGGGCGATAAATGGTGCATCTATCCTATGTACGACTTCGCGCACCCCGTGTCAGACGCGATAGAGGGCATAACGCACTCGCTGTGCTCTTTGGAGTTTGAAAACCACCGCCCGCTTTATAACTGGTTTGTGGAAAAGGCGGGCTTCCCCGCGCCCAGACCCCGCCAGATTGAGTTTGCAAGGCTGAACATAACGAACACCCTTATGTCCAAGCGTTACCTTAAAAAGCTGGTAGAAGAGGGCTTCGTCCGCGGCTGGGACGACCCGCGTATGCCTACTATTATGGGGCTTAAAAACCGCGGAGTTCCGCCTGTTGCGCTTAAAAAATTTTGCGCCGACGTCGGCGTCGCAAAGGCTTATTCGGTTGTAAATCAAGCCCAGCTTGACAGTTGTATCCGCGACGAGCTGAACGCTGACGCAGAGCGCGCTATGGCGGTCATCAACCCCGTCAAGCTCACCGTCACCAATTACTCGGGCGAGGAAGAGCTAGACTTTGAAATTAACCCGACCAAAGAGAACGGCGGCGTCCGCTCCGTCAGGTTTACGGGCAGCGTGTATATCGACAGAGAGGACTTTTCTCTGAACCCGCCGCCCAAATACAAGCGGCTTCAAAAGGGCGGTACCGTGCGTCTTAAAGGCGCGTATATCGTCCGTTGCGACGACGTTAAGCTCGATAAAAACGGAGAGGTGGAGGAAATATTCTGTACCTATTTCCCTGAAACGAGAAGCGGAAGCACCGTTCCGTCCGAAGTCAAGGCTAAGGGCGTTGTGCAGTGGGTTGACTGCAAGTACGGCGTGGACGCGGAGTTCAGACAGTACGAGCCGCTTTTAAAAGACGAGCAGTACCCCGAACAGGACTACGCCGAGCGGCTAAACGAAAACAGCGAAAAGCGTTTTTACGGTAAAGCCGAGCCTTACCTTGCGGCAAGCGCGGACGGTAAACCTTTCCAGCTTATGCGCACGGGCTATTATAAAAAGTGCACGGACGGGGGGCTTGTGCTTTCCGAGATAGTGTCCTTGAAAGACAACTTCAATAAATAAAAATTCCGTACCTTAAAACGCGGAATAAGGCTGAACAAAAAGTGAATTGTCAAACCTGAGTGCAACGTTTAAAAGATTTAAAGGGCGCGCG
>CAJTVA010000027.1 GCA_910579585.1 uncultured Christensenella sp. | reverse complement strand
TACCGTTATGTATTGTCAAATATCCTCGTACAGACAACCGTCATATCGTCGGTTACTGCGTGGTCGGTCTTGTCCAGCGCTCCCGCAAGAATTTTATCGGCAAGGCTCTGCGGGTTAAGCGGCTTTATATCCTGCAAAAACTCGTATAGGTCGGTGGCGGAGGGGAACGCGGAAGTAATTCCGTCGCTCATAAACACCACCATATCGCCGTCTTTCAAAAGTTCCGAGCAAACGGTAGGCTTTAAACTTTCCAGAATTCCTAGCGGCAGGGAGTTGGTTTCCAGAATTTTTATCTCGCCCGCGCGCAGAATAATACCCGCGGGTGAACCGATTTTTATGAAGTCCGCCCTGCCCGTATCGAGGTTTATGGCGGCAATGTCTATGCAGGTGAACCGCTCGTCGCGGTTGAACGACAGTAGCTTGTTTATAGTCTGTAAAATGGTATCGGCGGGCATTTCGGCACGGTAAAAAGCTTCGATTAAGGATATCGCGGACTCCGAAACTTTTCGTGCGTACTCGCCGCTGCCCATACCGTCGGATAAAGCCATTAAAAACGCGTGCTCGTTTATTCTTATCACCGAGTGCGTGTCGCCCGAAACTTTCTCTCCGCCTTTTACGGCGAAAGCCACGCCGAAAGCCGCGTCTAGTCGGGGCGGCGCGGCGAAAATAAGGCAACTTTTTTCGTCGTCGTAAGCAATCTTGTCCTTTAAAACAAATCTGCGCTTTAAGGTGTTCGAGATGACCTCCGTCATAACTTTCAGGTCGGTTTTTCCCAGCACAACCGCGCAAAGCTCGTCGGCGTTTTCGCCGTCTATGTACAGCTCGGGGCTGGAAATTCCGTGGGAGGAAAGCGCCTTTTTAACACTCTCCGCCGCGCCCGAAAAGCTTTGCGATTTGCTTAAATCGACAGCGCAGCTCTTCATAACCTCGGCGACGCCGCGCGCTTGTTCGGCAAGCATTTTGCGCCCCGAGCGTGCGTTTTCGTTCTCTGTCATATACCTGCGGTAGTCGGCAAGCACCGCATTCAACGCGTTTAAAACTTCGGCGGGGCGGGCGCAGTTCAACGTCATTTCCGACGGCAAGTCGATAAGGTTGACCCTGCCTTTGACGCAACCGGAGTCGATTAGCCGCTTAAAACCGAAGTAAACGTTTGTCTTTTCGCACCGCGAAGCCTTTTCACAGCTTTTACAGCACTTTTCTTTAAGTTCGACAAGCATACGCGCGCGGGCGGCGCTGTCATTGATGTTGTCGTCAAGCGCAATGAACGCGCACTCGATTTCGCGGAAAACTTCGGAAATTCTGTATAGTTTTTCGCCCGTGCGCCTTCGGCTTCGTGTCACTGCCGTTTCGGGCAGAACGTCTTTTACGAGAAGTCGGCTTTTAAGCGCGGCAAGCTTTTCGTCTTTGAATAGCGACGGCAGAAAGCACGCCAGAAACAGTAAAAGCGCGTAAACGACTATCAGAGGTACGGCGCAGTTGAAACAGCCCGAAACGTACATATAATAGGCCGTAACCGCGCCCGTAATCGCGCCCGAAGCGAACCTGCCCGCGCCGCTGAATATTAGCGCGGCGGTGGTAATTATTATATGAACCGTTACGGGCAGGAACGAAAAATTCACCATTGCGGCGGGAAGCGCGGTGCAAAGCGATACTATAATCGCCGCGGGCGAGCGGGTGAGCCTCGCCGAAAACACGGTTATCATCGCTGTAATACAAACGTAAAACGCCTGACCGAAAAGCGCATACAGCCCCGCTCCGCAGACCGCGTATACTACGCCGAGAGAAACCAGCTCGTCCTCTCTTAAACGGTAACGTTCGAGCCTGAATATAAGAGCGTACACGCTTTTGAGGCAGAAATAGGAAAAGACGATTACGACCGCCGCGGCAATTCCGCGCAGAGCATAACCGTTGGTAATTATGAAGTCCTCGCTTCCCAGCCAGGGCGCGAACGCAACGTACGGCGCAAGCGCGATTATTAGATACGCAATACCCTCGAAACGGATTTTTCTGCCGGTTTTTCGGTATAAAAATGTCATGGCGCAAAAAAACGCGCCCGCAAAAAGCGCCGTCAGGCTTATCAGGATATTTAAATTGACTATCGACGCCAGCACGAAAAGCACGGGCGTGACTATGACGTTTGCACCGCAAAGCAGGGCGGCGAATAAAATTCCCAGCGAGAAAGGCACGCCCTTTACCGCGCAGTTTGAAAATACGAACGCCGCCGCAAACGCCGCGTACGTCAATACTGTTTTAAGGTTGATTTTTAACGGCATAGCGTCATTATATAATAGCGGAGGGTGCAAAATTTGTCTTATAATAATTTTATTTGCCGTATATATGATAAAAAATTTCCGTATTTGCGGGACAAATAAATACGTGAATTCGTTGTAGTTTCGTCACTTGAAAATTCGGAATTAAGTGATATAATTAAGGCGAGGGTAATATGAACAAAAAGAAACTGTTTTTAAAGCTTTTAATAATCGTCGTGGGAATTTCGGCGGTGTTTCTGCTTTCCTCTTGCTTCACCGCGACGATAGGCTTGGTTTCCTGCAAAAAAAACTGTCAGGAATCCTGCGCCGCCGACAGCGAGGGCTATTATTCGGGCAACGAATACGGAATATATTACGACTTGTCCGACGACGGAGAAGGTTACTACGTTTCCGAAGTGGGCTATATGGAAACGCGCGTCGTTATTCCCGAAACTTACGAGGGTAAGCCCGTCGTCGGCATAAAGAGCGGGGCTTTCACCCATTATTACAACTACGGCGGAATAAGGGCTTGCGGACCGAGCGGATATTACGTCGGTTTAAAGTTCAGCAGCCTTACTCTGCCAAAGACAATCAAGGTGATTGAAAGAGGGGTATTTCAAGGAAGCGATTACGGCTATTATCCCGATGGCGGAAAATGTACCGACTTATATTTCGGCGGCACGCTCGAAGACTGGTTCGGAATCGAGTTCGGAAGTTCGCCTTTTTCAGACGATAATTCATACGGCGAAACCGCGCTTTATATAGACGGAAAAATGGTAACGAGCGTAGTCGTGCCCGAAAACGTGACCAAGATATGCGAAAACGCGTTTGCACATTATTCGCGGCTTAAAAGCGTAACTTTCCACGAAAACGTTGCTATTATCGAAAGATTTGCGTTCTACAATTGCAATAAGCTTAGTGAACTTAACTTCCCTTGCACGGACTTGACGGTTTGCGAATTCGCTTTCGGCAATTGCGCCAAATTGGAAGAAATAACCTTTGCGGGCGAAAAGCTGGTGCTGGAACCAAAAGTTTTCGGCAATTGTACCGCGCTTGCGGAAGTCAACTGGAACTCGGTAAGTATTACTACAATACCGCAATACGCTTTCAGTGAGTGTACGGGTCTTGAAACTTTCGTGATTCCGTCAACGGTGGAAGTGATAAGGGACGGCGCGTTCGGCGGCTGTTACAACCTTGTAGAGATTTATAACCTTTCCAAGCTGAACGTAGTTGCCGGCTCAGCCGCGCACGGCGGAGTGGCTTATTACGCGGGTGCGGTGCATACTTCCACGGAAGAGGGAAGCAGTATTCTTACCGTCGGCGATTATAAGTTTGCGGTAAGCGACGCGGGCAGTACTTTGTTCAAATATACCGGCGGGGGCGGCGCCTTAAACTTGCCCGTACTCGAAAGCGGTGAAAGTTACGACGTTCGGCAGGAAACTTTTAGAGACAACCTCGCCGTTCTCTCCGTCAATATCCCCGACTGCGTAACCGCAATCGGCGACAGGGCGTTTTTAGGGTGTGAAAACCTGAAAATAGTTTCGGGTTGCGCGGGGCTTACAACCGTCGGCGAAAATGCGTTTGCGGGCTGTACGGGGCTTGAAAGTATCGCGCTCGGAAAGGTAGAGGAGATAGGATATTTCGCGTTCGGCTCTTGCGCCGCTTTAAAAACCGCGGTATTGCCGCAAAGCATAAAAAAGCTTGGTAAGGGGGCGTTTGCGGGAACTACGGAACTGACCTATGCGGGCGCTTTGGAGGAGTGGCTTCAGGTCGAGCTGAGTAAAAACCCGTCCGAACCCGTCAAAGTAATCTGTTCGGACGGCGAAGTGTGGGAAGGCGAGATTTAAAAGCAATTAAAAAGCGCAACGTAAAGTTGCGCTTTTTTTACGCCGTTTACCGCTGATAAACAGCCGCTTATATTCCGAAACCGACCGAATAGTGTTAACCTATTGAAACTTATGTAATTGAAGTATATAATTTAACCGAAGTTTGAGGACGTATTTTATATGAAAATCGAAGTAAGACTTGACGAAAACTGTACGGAAACGAAAGTAATAATTATCGCCGAAAAAATGACGGAAGAAATATCCGCTTTAACGGCACGGCTGTCGGAAGGGGCGCCGCAGACTATAATCGGCTTTGACGGCGACGAGCTTCTGTTATTGGAGCCGACGGATATCGTCAGAATTTACGCGGCGGTCGGGAAAGTATTCGCCGTTGTCGGTAACAAAGAATATCTGTTGCGGCTTCGCCTTTACGAAGCGGAAGAAAAGTTGAAAGGTAAAAACTTCGTGCGGATTTCCAATTCGGAACTAATCAACGTCAAAAAGGCAAAGAAATTCGATTTGAGCACCGTCGGCACGATTTGCGTATCGTTATCGAACGGCGACGTAACTTTCGTTTCCAGAAGATACGTAACGAAAATCAAAAAAACTTTGGGTATATGAGGTGAATTTATGAAAAAGAATTTATTGCTCCGCTGTCTTGTAGGTGCGCCAGTAGGCGTTGTTGTCAGTTCGGTTATTACGATTATTTTTTCGCTCTGTCTGGGGCAAGGCGAGTACTTCCCCGCCCCGCACGAACTTATCGATTGGTGCGGTGGCAACGCGACGGCGGCAGTAGCCGTACAGTTGATATGTTCGCTTGTCGTCGGCGCGGTTTGCGGCGGTTCGTCCGTGATTTGGGGGATAGAAAAATGGAGTTTATTAAAGCAAACTTTAATACATTTTTCGGTTATCGCCGTGCCGTTTTTCGGGATTGGCTACGTTATGAATTGGTTGCCGCATCATATCTACGGCGCTTTGTGTTACGTCGGCGGGTTTATTCTTGTATATCTTATAATGTGGCTTTCGATATATTTTTCGATAAAGGTTAAAATCAAAAAAATGAACAAGCAGTTACAGGAAATGCAAAACGAAGAAGAATAAAAGCTTGGCGCGGATAATTTATCCGCGCCAAGCTTTTATTAACCTTTTTTCATGGTCGCAAGATAGACCATCAACACCGTCACGTCGGCGGGGTTCACCCCCGAAATTCTGCCCGCCTGACCCAAAGTAAGGGGGCGGACGCGCTCCAACTTTTCCCGCGCTTCTAGGCGCAAACCCTGTATTTCGTTATAGTTAATATCGGGCGGAAGCTTCTTTTCTTCAAGCTTTTTCGCGCGTTCTATCTGCGCGCGGCTCTTAGATAAATACCCCTCGTACCGAACCGTGGTTTCAGCTGATTTGACAATATCTTTTCCGTGTCCGTCAAGTATATGAAACCGTGCGCGTATATCTTCTATCTTTGCGCCGCGGCGTATTAGGTCGGCGTAGGTCGCGCCGTGCATATTCCCCGCCAAACCGAACTCTTCTCCGAACGCAACCGCCAAGTTGTAGTCGGCGCGCCCGTTCAGTACATTTAAAATTTCGTCGTATTCGGACTTTCTTTTTTTAAGTCTTTCGGCGCGCTCGGGCGAAAGAAGCGCGGTGCCCGCAATCTTTTCGGTCAGTCTGAAATCGGCGGTGTCATGCCGCAAATAAAGCGAGTACTCCGCCCGCGAAGTCATCATTCTGTACGGTTCTTCGGTGCCTTTAGTGCACAAATCGTCGATAAGAACCCCGATATACGCTTCGTCCCTGCCAAGTAAAAGCGGCTGTTTTTTCATTATCTTGAAAGCCGCGTTTATCCCCGCTATAAGTCCCTGCGCGGCGGCTTCTTCATAGCCCGAAGTGCCGTTAATCTGCCCCGCAGAGTACAGCCCTTTCACCTTTTTAAATTCAAGCGTGGGGTAAATATCCAACGTGTCCACGCAGTCGTACTCTATGGCGTAAGCGTAGCGCATAATTTCGCAGTGTTCAAGCCCAGCGACCGAGCGGTACATCTCTTTTTGAATATCGTGCGGCATAGAAGACGACATTCCCTGCACGTATATCTCGTTCGTGTCCGCGCCCTCGGGTTCAAGAAAAATCTGGTGCCGCTCCTTATCCGAAAACCTTACAACCTTCGTTTCGATAGAGGGGCAGTATCTCGGGCCCGCCGAGGTGATGTCGCCGTTATAAAGCGGCGAACGGTCGAGGTTGTTTAAAATTACGTTGTGGGTTTCCTTATTGGTGTAGGTAATGAAGCACTCGCGCGCGTTTTCGGGCTGTTTATCGTGCAGAAAGGAAAAAGGAGGAACGCCCTCTTCGCCGTCCTGCTTCACGCAGGCGGAAAAGTCAACCGTACGTCCGTCGAGTCTGGCGGGGGTGCCCGTCTTGAACCGACGCACGTTAAAGCCCAAGTCTATCAGGTTTTGCGTAAGGCAGGTTGCGGGCGCAAACCCTGACGGGCCGCTTTTCTGGCGGTGCCCGCCCGTGACGGTTTCAGCGTTCAGATACACGCCCGTCGCAAGTATGACGGCGCGTGCCTTAAACACGCCGCCGTAGGTCGTTTCGACCCCGCAAACTTCGCCGTTTTCTACAAGCACTTTTGCGCATTCCCCCTGTACTATGTTGAGGTTTCGCGTGTTTTCCAGCGTTCTTTTCATTTCGCGGTGGTACGCGTTTTTATCGCACTGACAGCGCAAAGATTGTACGGCTTCGCCCTTGCCCTCGTTCAGTATACGTATTTGCAGCGCGGTCTTGTCTGCGTTAACGCCCATCTCCCCGCCCAATGCGTCAATCTCGCGGACGAGGTGCCCTTTTGCGGTGCCGCCAATCGAGGGGTTGCAAGCCATAAAAGCTATGCTGTCCAAATTTAACGTCAGCATAGCAGTTTTCAGCCCCAGCCTTGCCGAGGCAAGCGCGGCTTCGCAACCCGCGTGCCCCGCCCCGACGACGACTATATCGAATTGTCCTTCTTCAAAAGTTTTCATAGTAATATGATTATTGCCCGAAAGGTTCGGGCAATTATGTTTTATTTTAGTTTTACAAACGGCGCCCGCATAAACGTAGACGCCCGCATAAACGTAGACGCCCGCATAAACGTAACGCTATTTTTTCAAAATAATATTTTTAATGTCGTCGACGTCTTTGGCGATTTTGTCGTTCACGCGGCACATATCGTCAACCTTATCGCGCGAGTACAGTATCGTGGTGTGGTCGCGCCCGCCCAGTTCTTTTCCGATAGAGATAAGGGGAAGGGAGAGCAGCTCGCACATCAGATAGCAGCAAATCTGACGGGGAATGACTATTTCTTTCTTCTTGCTTTTGCCCAAAAGGTCGGCTTTCGCGATGTGGTAATAGGTCGTTACCGCGTTGATTATGGTCGAGGAAGTAATTTCTTCTTTTCCGCTTTCTGAAACAGCTTCCGACAAAGCGCTTCTTGCAAGGGCAATCGAGATAGGCTCTTCGTGCAGTTTGGAAGCGAAAATTACTTTCGTCAATCTGCCTTCCAAGGTTCTTACGTCGTCGCCCGAGTCCTGCGCGAGGAAGTTTAAAACGTCCTCGGGAACTATGCAACGCTTTTCCATTGCCTTACGCTTTAATATCGCGATTTTCGTTTCGAAGTTGGGGGGTAGGATATCGAAAAGAAGTCCGCCCGCAAACCTCGTTCTAAGCCTCTCTTCCAGCGCGTCAAGCTTCTGGGGCGGCTGGTCTGAAGTTATTACAATCTGCCTGCCTTTCGAAACAAGCTCGTTAAAGGTATGGAAGAACTCTTCCTGAACGGCTTTTTTGTTTTCGATTATCTGAATATCGTCGATAATAAGAACGTCGGCGTTCCTGTAATACTGGCGGAGCTTGTTGCTTTTTTCGCGCGCGTCGGGGCCCCTGCCCGTGAACATAGTGTCGATAATCTCGTTAACGAACTGCTCGCTGGTGACGTAAACTACTTTAAGCTCGGGCTTTTCTTCTACGATTTTGTTCGCGATTGCCTGAATCAAATGCGTTTTTCCAAGCCCCGTGCCGCCGTAGATGAATAGGGGGTTGTACGTGCCCGCAGGGTCGTCCGCAACGGACTGCGCCGCCGCGTACACGAACTCGTTATTCTTGCCTACGACGAAGCTGTCGAAAGTGAATTTTTTGTTGAGGTTGGTGGGGGGCGCGTAGTTTTCTTCGGTCGGCGCGTTGAAAGCGTAGCCGTCGCTACCCTCGACTTTCAGGCGGAAGTCGGTAATTCCGACGTCGGCTTTGATAATCGCCTCGCGCATCTTTTCGGCAAGCGTGCCCGAAATATACTTTGCAAAGCTTTCGGTAGGGGTTTCAAGTACGATAAACCGCCCGTCAATATCAACGGGCACCAACTTTTCGATATAAGTCGTATAGTTGATGTAAGAGATAATCTCGTGCATCTTTTCTTTTATTGGGTTATAAATAAAGTCAAAGTTTGCCTTTTCTGCCATAACCTTACCGATTTTCCTTTGAATTTTCAATTTGTTTTGATATAATATAATTATACATTAAACCGTAGTGAAAATCAAAGTGTTTTGACCGAAAAATGCGTATAAAAAATTTGAATTTGAAAAATTTCAGAAATTATGCGGAAGAGGGCGTTGAGTTTAAAGACGGGCTTAACGTTCTTTTCGGCAAGAACGCGCAGGGCAAGACCAACTGTGCCGAAGCCGTTTTTTACCTTTGCACGGGCGTGTCGCCCAGAGTGAAGCGCGACAAACAGCTTATCCGCCACGGCGAAACGCAGGCGGAAATTTCGCTTACCGCCGACGGCCGTTACGGCAATATATCTATAAGCGCGGTCATAGGCGACGGCGGCAGGGAGTTTAAACTTAACGGCAACAAAGTCCGCGGCGCGGATGTTCTCGGTAATCTTTTTTCGGTGTTTTTCTCCCCGCACGAACTTCGCCTTATTCAGGACGGGCCCGACGAGAGAAGGAGGTTTTTAAACGTTTCCATCTCTCAGCTTTCCCGCCCGTACTACGTCGCGCTCAGCCGCTACAACAACGTTTTGGAACAGCGCAACAACCTTTTAAAACTCCGCGATTTAGACGCTGTGTACGACAGTTTGCCCGTCTGGGACGCTCAGCTTTGCAAGTACGCGGCAATAGTTGCAAGAAAGCGCGCAGACTATATCGAACGGCTTGCGCCCCTTGCCGCCGCCGCCCATTCCTTTCTGACCGACGGCGGAGAGGAGCTTTCTGTTTCGCCCGAAAAGAAGTATAAAGGAAGCGAAGCCGAGCTTGAAAAAAGGCTTTTCGACGAGCTTTCGAACAACTACGACAGGGATATACGGCTCGGTTACACCGCTTCGGGCCCCCACCGCGACGATATAGATATAGAAATAAACGGCGTAGACGCTAAGAACTTTGCGTCACAGGGTCAGACGAGGACGGCGGCGCTTTCAATAAAGCTTGCCGAGGTCGAAATCTTCAAAGAACTTTCGGGCGAGTATCCCGTGCTTATTTTGGACGACGTTATGAGCGAGCTGGACCTGCCCCGCCGCAAAAAGCTTATCGAGCGCACTTCGGGCTTGCAGACCATTCTGACCTGCACCCACGCGGAAAGGGTACTGTACGGCAAGGAAGCGAACAAGATTCGAATCGAAAACGGAGCGGTGAAAAGATGACGGCGGACCTGCATATCCATACCCGCTATTCGGACGGCGGGCTTACACCGGAAGAAGTCGTAAACTCCGCCATATCAGGGGGTGTAGGGCTTATTTCCGTCACCGACCACGACACTATGGAGGGGGTAGACGCGGCTGTTTGCGCCGCCGAAAAAAACGGTATAAAATGCGCTGAAGGGGTGGAAATTTCCGCCTACGACGGCGACGTTAAATTCCATACTTTGGGGTACGGAGTCAACAGGGAAAAGTTCAAACCCTTTTTAGACGGACTTTTCAAAAGCTCTTTCCTGCGTCTTGAAGATACGGTTTTCAAGCTTAACAAGGTCGGCGTGAAAATAACCGCGGAGGACGCTGTGAACGAGCGGTTTTCCTCCGCAACTCCCGTGCACGGTATGCATATCGCCCGCGCCGTGTTAAAGAAAGGATACGTCAAATCGGTTGCGGAGTTTTTTATTAAATATATCGACAGCGGCGCCGCCTTTTCATTGATAGGCCGCCCTTCGCCCGAAGAAACGTGCGAAGCAATATCTTATGCGGGCGGTCTTGCCGTCGTCGCGCACCCCGGCAGAATAAAAACGAGCGCGACCGAACTTGAAAAAAGAATTAAGGGGCTGGTTTTTGCGGGGCTCGGCGGTATAGAAGTTTATTACACTACGCATACTAAGGAGCAGACGGCATACTATAAAAATCTTGCAAATTCGCTGGGGCTTCTTTCGACGGGCGGGTCAGATACGCACGTTTTAGGCGGCGGTCGGGTTATCGGTCAGCCGCGCTTTACCGCCTGCGAGTTGCTTTTAAAGAGGCTAAATCTTGACTAAACGGATATTAAAACTTAACCTTGCAATATGTATGCTCGCCTTATCAGCGGGCATAATTTTTTTGTTGTGCGCGTTTACGGCGACGGTGCCCAAGGGGGTGGAGGTGAACGGAATCGCCGTGGGCGGAATGCCGCGCTCGCAAGCCGCGGCGCTCGTGCGGAGAAGCGTGGAGGAAAGCCTGAAAGAAAAGAAGCTTGAAATCATAGGGGAAGAGAAAACGTATACCTTTACTTACCCCGAAATTTACTATAAAGACAATGTGTACGAATTACTTAAAAACGCGAAAAAGGGGGATAAACTCGAAAGCGAAACAAGCTTTTATTTGTGCGGTTTAAATTCGATTGCCCCCAATATATGCCGCAACGAAAGCCTTTCCGTAGTCGAGCCGCACTATAAATTTTCTTCGGTTTCGGAGCCGTTTACTTATTTCGAGGGCAGCGACGGGAAGGTCGTGGACGAGAAAAAACTTATAGATGATATAAAATCTTCTTTAAATGGCGGGTTCGAGCCCGTAACTTTGAGCTTTAAAACGGTAAAACGGCAGAAAAGCTTAAAGGAAGTTAAAAAATCAACCGCGCTTTTATGCACTTTTACCACTCGGTTCGATTCGTCTAATATCACAAGAACCAGCAATATCCGCCTTGCTTCCAATAAGCTTAACGGCGCCGTATTAGAGAGCGGAAAAACCCTTTCGTTCAATGATATTGTGGGGCCTAGGGTAAAAGAAAGGGGCTTTTTACCCGCAAAAATAATCGAAAAAGGCGAGTTTATAGAGGGCGTCGGCGGGGGAGTGTGTCAGGTCAGCACCACGCTTTATAACGCGGCGCTGTTGTCGGGGCTGGAAATCGTAGAGTATCACCCGCACTCGCTTGCGGTAGGGTACGTTCCTCCCTCGCGCGACGCTATGGTCAGCGGAACTTATTTCGACCTGAAAATCAAAAACCCGTTCTCATCTCCCGTATTTATCCGCGCGGCTACGGTCGGCGGCAAGGTGTCGTTCAGTATTTACGGGCTGGGAAGCGGTGCGAAGTACTCGCTTTCTTCGGAAGTTACGGGCTCGATTCCCGCCCCCGAGGAAACCTGCGACTCGCCCGATAAAGCCAAAACGGGCAAGGACGGGCTGACTAGCGAAGGGTACCTCACCGTCACGCGCGGCGGGTATACCAAAAGGGTTCTGATACGAAAGGACAAATACGCGCCCGTCAAGCACATCGTTTACGAAGAGCTGTCCGCAGACCCGACCGAACAGCCCGAAGAGGGCGCCGCGTCGGATAACTAGTTTTTACGTTCATTCGGTTGTGTTTTGCGATTTATTGTGTTACAATAAATTAAAACTTATTTTCGGAGACACTATGGTCAAAATTATTCTGGACGCTATGGGTGGCGACGACGCGCCTTATTCAACCTGTCTGGGCGCGGTTTCGGCGCTTGAAAAAGATAAGGAACTTTACCTTATCCTGACAGGCAGAAAGGCGGAAATCGAGAGCGAGCTTAAAAAGTATTCCTACGACAAAGCCCGACTGGAAATAGTCGATTGCCCCGACGTCATAAGTATGAACGACAGTCCGACCGAAGCGGTTAAACGCAAAGACTCATCTCTTATGGCGGCGTATTGGATGCTGAAAAAAGAGGACGATACCTGCGCTCTCGTTACTGCGGGGTCGACGGGCGCGACCATAGTTGGAGGTCAGCTTATCCTCGGCAGAATAAGGGGAATAAAACGTCCTGCACTCTGCCCCGCGATACCCAATTCGCGCGGCGGAGTTACTTTATTGTGCGATTGCGGCGCCAACGCAGAGTGTAAGCCCGTTATGTTGTGCCAGTTCGCCATTCTCGCCTGCGCCTATGCGGAAGCAGGGTTCGGCGTGAAAAACCCGAAAGTCGGGCTTCTTTCCAACGGCACGGAAGAGCACAAGGGCGACCCTATGCATCAGGAAACTTACGCCTGCCTTTCAAAAATGCAGGGGATAAATTTCGTAGGCAACGTCGAGGGTCGGGATATTATGATGGGCGAATGCGACGTCGTCGTTGCGGACGGCTTTTCAGGCAATATCGCACTGAAATCTATCGAGGGTTGCGGCAAAATGGTTCTCGGGGTTATGAAAAAGGAATTTTCCTCTTCCGTTTCCTCGAAAATAGGATACCTGTTTTTGCGCAAAGCAATAAAAAGAATGAGAGGGCAGCTTGACTTCGAAAAGTTCGGCGGCGCGCTTTTATTGGGCCTTAAAAAGGTGGTCGTTAAAACACACGGCTCTTCCAAGGCTTCAACTGTCGCGGCTTCTATTGCCAACGCGGCGGCTATCTACCGCAACGGGCTTATCGGCGAGGTCGAGAAAAAGCTTGCGGTCGTAGATTTCTCCGCGCTCGTGCCCGGTGAAGAATGATGGACTTTTCTCAATTGGAGGGGAAGCTCGGTTACCGCTTTAAAGACAAAGAGCTTTTAAGGCGTGCGTTGACGCTTTCTTCTGCGGACAACCTTTTCAACAACCAGACTCTCGAATTTTTCGGCGATGCGGTTTTGGAATTTATCGTTTCCGAAAAGATTTTCGACGATACGGAAAGCGAGGGCAGACTGACCGAACGGCGCAAGGCGCTTGTTTCCGACGACGCTCTGACCCCCGTTTCGAAACGGCTCGGGTTAGATACGGCGCTTATCCGCGGCACTTCGGATACGCGCAACAAAAAAGCCGTTCCGTCCGCGTACGAGGCGGTCGTTGCCGCAATTTATCTGGACGGCGGTTTAAACGAAGCGAAAAAGTTCGTTTTTTCAACGCTCGACTTTAACGCGCGGGCGGCGGAAAACTACAAAGGCGACTTGCAAGAGCTGTTGCAATCTCGCGGCGAAGAGCGGCCCGTTTACGTAAGCGAAAACGTCGGTACGGAGCAAAGCCCCCGACATATGGCTAAGTTTACGCTGTACGGCGTTACTTTCGAGGGTACGGCGGAAAAGGTTAAAGACGCCGAACAGCTTGCCGCAAAAAAAGCGCTTGACTATATTAAATCGCAAAACAATTAAGGTTTTTTTATGATTACTTTCAAACAAATTCAGTTAGTGGGGTTTAAATCTTTTGCAGATAAAACCACAGTAAATCTGGGCGAGGGCGTAACCTGTATCGTAGGTCCGAACGGCTGCGGCAAGTCCAACGTAGCGGACGCTATCCGCTGGGTTCTCGGCGAACAGTCGGCAAAAATGATGCGCGGCTCGCAAATGCTCGACGTCATTTTCAGCGGCACCGAAGCAAGGCGCAAAATGTCGATGTGCGAAGTTACGCTCACTTTCGACAACACAAACCGTATCTTCGACGTCGACTGCGACGAAGTCGAAATGACAAGGCGGCTTTACCGCGACGGCGAAAGCGAATACCTTTTAAACAAGCAACCCTCGCGAATGAAAGTCCTTACAGGGCTTCTGCACGGCGCAGGCGCGGCGAAAGAGGGCTATTCGATTATCGGTCAGGGCCGTATCGAGCAGATTATGAACGCAAAGCCCGAGGACAGGCGCTCGATATTCGAGGAAGCTACGGGCATAGTCGTTTTCAAGGACAGAAAAGCCGACGCTGAAAGAAAGCTGAACGCCGCAAAGGACAACCTCTTCGTACACGCACAGCGTATGCAGGAAGTCGAAAGACAGCTTAACCCCTTGAAAAAGGCGGCGGAAAACGCAATCAAATACCGTGAAATTTACTCTGAGCTGAGAAAGCACGAAACCAACCTTTACATAGTCCGCCACGACAGCGCCGAGGGCGAAAAACAGAAAATAAGCGACAAAAAGAAAGACATCGACGAGAGAATCGAGTATCTAGCCAAACGTATGGAAGAGTTGCTTGCCGAGTACCGCGATTGCAGAAAAAGCCTTGACGACGCCGACGTCACTTTGCAGGACTTGAACGACAGAATCCGCCGTTACGAGGTCGGTATCGAGCATAAAAGCGGCGAGGCGAAGCTTTATACCGAGCGCGCAAAGTCTGTCAAAGCCAAGCTTGCCGCCGCGCAGGACGATATCACCTA
The DNA here is from genome assembly GCA_910579585.1 of uncultured Christensenella sp. Taxonomy (GTDB): domain Bacteria; phylum Bacillota; class Clostridia; order Christensenellales; family Borkfalkiaceae; genus Coproplasma. The sequence goes on along the minus strand of CAJTVA010000027.1, from coordinate 3,751 downwards.
TTCGATGAAGAGAATAGACGAGATTGACCGCGACGTCAGGCGCACCGAAGCTTTAAGCGGCAAGAACACAGAAAGAATAACTTCGATGAAAGGTCAGTCCGACGAGCTTCAAAAAGCGTCCGACGAGCTTTCTAAAAAGATTTCCGAATACGAATATATGACGGGTCAACACCGCAAAAAGGTATTGGACACGTTCAAAGACCTTTCCGAGCTGAGAAAAAACATGGGCTCGCTGGAAGCGCAGAAAGACCTTATCAACGAGCGTATGGGCGCAATCGAAGGTCGTATGGCGAAAATCCGCGACCGCCGCGACAAGGCGCGCGCCGAGTACGATAACAGTATCGAACGGGGTAACGCAGTCGCACAGTTTTTGGGCAACGAGGACGCGCTTTTGTCCGAAGCCGAAGCAAATCTTAAAGCGAGCGAAGAGAGAATGCAGCTTCTCGTAAAGCAGATTTACGACACCGAAGCCCAGATAAGAAGTTTAAACGACAGCTTAACCACCGTACGCGCGCTTCGCGACAGGTTCGACGGCTATATATACTCCGTAAAAAGGCTTATGAACGACGCTAAGTCCGACCCCGCGCTTTCGGGTAAAATTAAGGGACTTATCGCGGATATCGTAAGTTGCGACAAAGACTACGAGGTTGCCGTCGAAACGGCTTTCGGCGGCGCGATGCAGAACGTCGTTACGGGCACCCGCGAAGACGCGCGCGAGCTTATCGAATATTTAAAGCGCACCCGGGCGGGTCAGGTCACTTTCCTGCCCATAGACGCGATGAAGCCGAGATACGAAAACGACCAGATAAAGGCGGCTGTGCGCGACAAGGGCGCAATCGGCTTCGCTATCGATATAGTCAAATACGATAAACAGTTCGAAAGCGTAATCCACAACCTTTTGGGCAATACTTTAATCGTCGACAATATTCAGAACGCAACGCAGATTGCAAGGCGGTATCCCCGCGCATTCAAAATCGTAACCTTGGACGGCGACCAGATAGCCGTTTCGGGTTCGATGACGGGCGGTTCGAAGAGGGAGGTCGCGGGCAACCTGCTTGCGAACGAACGTCGGATAAAAGAGCTTGAAGAGGGCGTTGCGGCAAAGAAAGAATTTTTACTCCGCGCCGAGGGCAAGAAATCGGAGTACGAAAATTCCAGGCAAACCGCCTCGGACGAGCTGACCGTTTTAAGAAACAGATTGCAGGACTCGCGCTTAGAGCTTGCCTCGATAACCGAAAAGCAAACCCTTTTAATGCAGACCGTCACGTCGTCCGAAAGCGAATACGCGGCGTATGCGCAGTCGGTTTCGGAGCTGAAACAAAGGCTTTCGGGGCTTGATACCGAGTATTCCGAAACCACGCAGGGCGAAAGCCACCTTTCCAAGCAGACCGACGCGGCGTCAAGCGCAATCGACGATATGAGCGAAGAGTTCAACAAAATGCGCGCCGAGCGCGACGAAAAGCTTGACAGGCTGAACGGCTTGCGCGTCGAAATAGCTTCGCTCGAAAGCGCGGTTAAAGCGGCTTCCGAAAATATCGCCCGTCTTGAAGCCGAGAAGCAGGAGCTTCACAAAAAGATTGAACGGACGAACTCGGCAATACCCGAAATAAAAAAAGAGATAGAAGCCTTAAACGCTCAGGCTGAAAAGACGGCGTTGACCGAAGAAGAGCAGAAAGTCGTAAACGATTTGCGCCGCCAGATAGCCGAAGTCACGCAGTCCAAAAACACCTTGAACGAACGGATAAAAAGGACCGACGTCGAGAGGCTGGACAGCATAGAAGAGCGCGAAAAGCTGGTTGAAAAGTCGCACAACCTCGATATGGCGCTGACCAAAATCGACAGCGATTTGGAATACCTTCGCCAGCGCATAGAAGAAGAGTACGGCGAAACGTACGAGGGCTGCCTTAAATATAAGGTTGACGACTACGACGTTTCGACGGCGAACTCGCAGATTTCCAACTGCAAACGTCAGCTCACAATGCTCGGCGCAATCAACCACAACGCCGTTGAAGAGTACGACGAGCTTTCCGCCCATTACGAAAAAATGGTGACGGATAAAGACGATTTGGAAAAGGCGATAAACGACCTCACTACCGCGCTTGACGACATTCGCGCGGAGATGCTTAAAATCTTCGACGAGGGCTTCAACACCATAAACGAAAACTTCAAGCATACTTTTAAAGAGCTTTTCGGCGGCGGCAAAGCCGAGCTTCAACTCGACTATACCGACTGCGACGACCCCCTGAACGCGGGCGTGGAAATCATAGCCTGCCCCCCCGGCAAAAAGCTTTCCAAAATCTCGCTTTTGTCGGGCGGCGAACGCGCGCTTACGGCAATCGCGATACTGTTTGCAATAATCGGAATGCGCCCTATGCCGTTCTGCGTCCTCGACGAAATCGAAGCCGCGCTCGACGAAGCTAACGTCGCAAGATACGCAAAATATTTGAAGAAGTTCGCCACGAACACGCAGTTCATCGTCATCACGCACCGTAAACCCACAATGGAAAGCGCGGATATTCTCTTCGGCGTCACTATGGAAGAAAAGGGCGTTTCGAAAGTCGTTTCCGTCAAACTTTCCGAGGTTGCGGAAAAGCTCGGCGGCGACACGGTACAGTAACCGTTGAAACGCATCCAAGCTGCGCAATACTGCGTTGCGCTCCGTGCCGCCTTTTAGTAAAGCGGCGGGTACTCGCGCACCTTTCCTTGCTTGTTTATTTGCGTTTCGGATAATTCTAAAAAGGTATAATATGGGTATATTTTCTAAATTAAAAAACGCGTTGAAAAAGACGCGCGATGGACTTGCAAGCGCGCTTTCGGGTCTGTTTTCAAGAAACAAAATTGGCGACGATTTTTACGACGGACTTGAAGAAATTTTAATCGGCGCCGACATATCCGTAACCACTGCGGAAGAGGTGGTGGACGAAATCCGCGCCGAAGCCAGACACGACAAAATAAAGGATAAAGAATTCGTAACCGACCTTTTAAAAGACGTCCTCGAAGAAAAATTGACTGAAGCCGAGGTGCCCGAAATAAAGTACCCCGCGGTAATTATGCTCGTCGGGGTGAACGGCGTCGGCAAAACGACGACGGTCGGCAAGCTTGCAAAATATTTTCTTTCTGAAGGCAAGTCCGTGACGGTCGCGGCGGCTGATACGTTCCGCGCGGCGGCGGCAGACCAGCTCACCGTCTGGGCTGAACGTGCGAAAGTAAGAATAGTCAAGCACGAGGAAGGAAGCGACCCGTCCGCAGTGGTTTTCGACGCGCTTTCGTCGGCTAAATCGAAGGGCACCGACGTTGTTATTATCGACACGGCGGGCAGGCTCCACGTCAAAGCTCACCTTATGGAAGAGCTCAAAAAAATGTCCCGCGTCGTCACGCGCGAGTGCCCCGACGCAAACTTTTACAAGCTTTTGATACTAGACGCAACCACTGGCAACAACGCAATTTCGCAAGCAGCGATTTTCAACGAAGCGGTCGATTTGGACGGAATAGTCCTGACAAAGCTCGACAGCTCCGCGAAAGGCGGCTTTGTAATCTCGCTTTGCAGCGAGCTGAAAATTCCCGTCGTGTTCGCGGGCGTGGGCGAAAAAATGGAAGACTTAGAGCTTTTCGACCCTGAGGACTTCATCGACGCGATTTTATAACCCTTAACCCCCGTTATTTAAGGCATATACGGGGGGCAACCGCACAAATCAAGCGCAAATCAAACACAAAATAAAACCCACATAAGAACGGGGCGGCGATTAAAAAT
>CAJTVA010000026.1 GCA_910579585.1 uncultured Christensenella sp. | reverse complement strand
GGGGTGGTTTCAAAATTCAAAGGTTTGCTTTTTCCGTTTGACGAAGTAGATTATGCTTGAAACCAAAACGGTAGTGCAAGCAGCGCCGAGAAAAACGCTTAAAAATATTTCCGAATAATCGCGCCAAACGTCAAGTTCGTAGCGCCAGAATCCGTCTTCCACATAATACCATAAATTTATTTCCTGCTTATAGATAAAAGGACCTTCCAAAACGGGCATAGTATCGTGGTGGCGGAAAGCGACGTTGACTGCCGTTTCGTAACCTGACGAGGGAGAAGAAAAGTATACTTGATTTAAACCGTTTGCAACGTAAGAGAAATAAGAATATAAAGTTTCGTTTTCAGGCAACTGTTCGGGCGGCAACTTGTCGTCGAGATGGTATACTTGCCAAATAACACCCGACGTTTCGCCGTAAAAACCGTTCCCGAGGTCGTATAACGTATAAGTGCGCCAACTATCGGCGTAAGAAAAAGTAATTTTATTCTCGTCGTCTGTGTTGAAGTTCAGATAATAGTCGCCCTCGTCGATTTCAAGACGGTTTGCTTCGTAATTATCTATATAAATAGTTTGAAATTTTTGTTTGACTTCTTCAACGCTGTTTGCGGTAAAATAAACCGTTTTCACCTCGCGGGGGTGCACGTAAATAAAAACTATCAAAAGCGCCAACGTTATAAATACGGGAATAGCCCCGAAGCCGACCGTCTTGACGGTTAGTTTTGCGTTGTGTTTGTGGTTTGCCGCTTGTTTTTCGTTTGCAAGGCTTTTAAAATTTACGTTTGAATAAACAATATATGCAATTAAAAACGCACCTCCGAGCACACCGGTAGTGCATATCGTGGCGGTATAAGCGCCAACCACGTTTACAGTAACCCCCAAAACTTCGTAATTATACGGGTCAATAATTATCATTGCAATACCAATTGCAAACACAAATACTATTAAAGGCAGTGCGCAAAACAAAAAGAACTTAGCCGACTTGTGTTTCAAAGCAAGGGCATATGACTTTGTTTCTTCCGTGTAATCTTCTTGTAAAATCAGTCCTTCCGCAGTTTTTGCAGAGGAATAGCTATAAAACAAAATCGTTCCGCACACAAAAATATCGCACGCCGATAGAACCAAAAGAACTATGAATAGCCACGTTGGGCAAGAGGCGTAAAGCATAAACACAAACGCAAGCGCCAAAAGCACCGCGCCGAAACACCCCAAACCCGAAAGTAAAAGGCATTTTGCCGAATACTTCCCAATGCGGTGTTTTCTTTGTGCGCGCAGAGCCGCCTCGGAAAGTTTGTTATCCGCGCTGTTATCCGTGCTTCTCTCACACCGCAAAAGCTCGTCAACGGTAACTCCGTACAGGTCGGCAATAGCGGGTAAAAGCAGAATGTCGGGCGTAGTTCTGTCCGTTTCCCAAGAAGAGAGGGTTCTGTTTGAAATATTGAGTTTGTCGGCTACTTCCTGCTGGGTAAATCCGTTAGCCCGCCTTAAAAGTGCTAAAAATTCACCCATAGTCTGCTTGCTCAAAGTTTGACCTCCACAAATCATTTAATACCGCTATTCTACGACCGATAGAGATAAAAAACAATGTAAAATCCGTGGAAAACACTCCACAAAGTGTAGAAAGCCCGCAATAAAGCGGGCTTTTCTTGTTTATCTTAAATCGATATTGAGTTTGAATTTCAGGTTGCCTAAAATCTTTTTAACGAATCCGTCGATTTTGGCTTCGATTGGCTCGTCCTTGGGGGTGAACGTTATTTTGAACGCCATCGATTTTTTGCCTTTTTCAATCTGTGCGCCCTCGTAAATGTCGAAGAGGCGGACGTTGGAAACATACTTGCAAGCCGAATAAATTTCCTTTTCAATCTGTCCGCAGGTCGTTTCCGCGTCGCACGTCAACGCAAGGTCGCGCGTGACTTCCGCAAACTTCGAAACGGGCACGTATTTAAACGGCTTTGCGTGCTTTTGCAGTTCGTTATAATCAAGCTCAGCAACGTAAGCAAACCGTTCAAGTGCCAATTCCTCGGCAATGGCGGGGGATAGCATTCCCAGATACCCGATTTCCGCGCCTTCGCATAAAATTTTCGCACAGACGCCGGGGTGGAGGAAAGGCTTTTCGCAAGGCTCGAACTCGAAGTCAACGTTCAGTACGCTTGCAATTCCCTCGATAATACCCTTTATATCGAAGAAGTCGTATTTGCCCCAGCAACCGATAGCGACTACGGGCTTTTCTTCGGGGAAGTTCTTTATCGGCAGTTCGTCGGCGATAAACACCTTCCCGAACTCGAAAAACTCGCCTGTAAGATTTCCTCGGCGCAAATTCCGAACAATAACGTTGACCATAGAGGGGGCAAGCGTGGTGCGCATAATCGACAAATCTTCTGAAATGGGGTTTAAAATTCTAATCGCCTTGCGCTCGGGTGCGTCGGGCGCGAAGTGCAACGTGTCCAAATCTTTCTGTGAATAGAAAGAATAGGTCGAAATCTCGTACAAGCCCTTTGAAACAAGCGCGTCTTTAAGCTTGTTTTCCGCCTTTTGTTCGTCCGAGAACCCGCCGTTAGTAATGGAAGCGGAGGGCAGGAACGTGCTCTGAATATTTTCGTAGCCGTAGAAGCGGATAATTTCTTCGGCGATGTCGGGGTAGCCGTCTATATCCTCGCGATAGCCGGGCACTGTAAGGCGCAGTTCGTCGCCCTTAACGCCGGTTTTGAAGTTGAGATTTTCAAGAATTTCCACGGTGCGCGCGGCGGGCACGTCTATGCCCAAAAGCGCGTTGATTTTTTTGAGGGATACCGTCATCTGCTTTTCGGCGGCGCGTGAGTTTTCTGTCTTAACGTCGATATGTAGGTCGGTGACGACGCCGCAGTTCAGCTCGCAGATAAGGTGCAAAGCCCTTGCCATAGCGCGCTCGGTCGTGTACTCGTTAACGCCCTTTTCAAACAGGGCGGAGCTGTCGGTATGCTGCCCCAAAGCGCGCGCTGTCTTCCTAACGCTGTCGCGCGCAAATTTTGCCGCTTCGAAAAGTACCTCGGTGGTATCGTCCTTTATCTCGCTGTTAAGCCCGCCCATAACCCCCGCAATCGCGACGGGCTTCGACTTGTCGCAAATAACTAGGTTTTCGTGCGAAAGCTTGAACTCGTTTTCGTCCAAAGTTGTAATCTTTTCGTCCGCGTTAGCTCTTCTTACATTAACTTCCCGCCCGTCCAGCGTCCTTAAATCAAACGCGTGCATAGGCTGACCCAGCTCCAAAAGCACGTAGTTTGTAATATCGACGATATTGCTAATAGAGCACAGTCCGCACTTTGCAAGCCGCCGTCTGAGCCACAGGGGGGAGGGCGCGCACTTCACGTCCGTTACGTAGTGCCCGATATAACGGGGACACAAATCGGGTGCAAGGTTGGTGATTTTAACGTCTTTTTTGTTCGTTTTAACGGTTGCATAGGAATAATCAGGCTCTTTTATTTTCTTTTTGAGAACGGCGGCAACTTCACGCGCAATGCCTAAAATACTTTGGCAGTCGGGGCGGTTAGCCGTAACCGAAATATCGAAAACGTAATCGTCAAGCCCGAGCAGAGGTTTTATGTCCGCGCCGTTCTTGCTGTTTGCAGGAAGAAGCAACAGTCCGCAGTAACCCGCGCCCTCGTACAAATCCTCGTTAAGCCCGAGCTCCACGCCGGAGCAAAGCATACCGTCGGACTCTATCCCGCGTAACTTGCCTTTTTTAATGGTCATCACGCCTTCTACGGTAACGTGGTCTTTCGCGGTCGCGTAGACGGTCGCGCCGACAAGGGCGCAGGGGGCTTTTATCCCTTTTTTAACGTTGTCCGCGCCGCAACAAATCTGGAAAATTCCCTTGTCGCCGCAGTCAACCTTGCAGACCGAAAGGTGCGTGCCTTCGACAGGCTCGCATTCTATTACTTCGCCGACGACAACGCCCGAAATATCCTTGCCGACTTCTATAAGTTCCTCGACTTCGAACCCGCAGGAGAAGAGTTTTTCTTCCAAAACTTTGGCGGGGACGTCAATATCAACGTAGGCTTTAAGCCAACTTAAAGGTGCTTTCATTTTATCTCTCTCCCTTGAACTGTTTTAAAAATCTCACGTCGCCCTCAAAGAGAAGCTTCATATTGTTTATGCCGTATTTAAGCATAGCAATTCTCTCTATACCCATACCGAACGCAAAGCCCGTGTACTCGTCGGGGTCTATGTCGCAGCCCTCTAAAACGTGCCTGTTGACCATACCTGCGCCGAGGACTTCTATCCAGCCCGTGCCCTTGCAAAGCCTGCAGCCCTTGCCGCCGCATTCGAAACAGCTTACGTCAACTTCTACGGAGGGCTCGGTAAACGGGAAGTAGGAGGGGCGGAGCCGTGTTTTTACGTTCGCGCCGAAAATTTTGCGCGCAAACTCGTCCAGCATTCCTTTGAGGTCGCAAAGTGTAATACCTTTGTCCACGACAAGCCCTTCCATCTGAGAGAACATAGGCGAATGAGTCGCGTCGTCGTCGCTTCTGTACACCTTTCCGGGCGAAAGAATTTTGATGGGCGGTTTCTTGTTTTCCATAACCCTAATCTGCCCCGCCGAAGTTTGGGTGCGGAGAAGTAAATCGTTAGAAAGATAGAAAGTGTCCTGCATATCCCGAGCGGGGTGGTCGGCGGGCGTGTTGAGGGCGGTGAAGTTGTAGTAATCGTTTTCTATCTCTGGGCCCTCGAAAATCTCGAAACCCATTCCCGCAAAGACGGAAATAAGCTCGTTTCTTATCAAGGTGTTGGGGTGATAAGCGCCGTCCTCCGTAACGCGGCCGGGCAGGGTCACGTCGATTTTTTCTTCTTTATATTTCTTTTTAAGCTCGAAGTCCTTAATGCGCTTTTCAATCGCGTCGAACCTTTCTTCCGTCCATTCGCGAAGCGCGTTTAAAAGCTTGCCCATAGAGGGGCGCTGTTCGGGCGGCACGTCGCGCATATTCTTCATAAGCGAAGAAATTTCACCTGTCTTGCCCAGAAAGCGCATCTTTATCTCTTGCAAAGTCTTTGACGACTGAACGTCTTTGACCGCTTCGTCAATGCTTTTTTCTATTTCGTTAATCTTGTCTTGCACGGTTTATCCTCCAAACATAAAAAATGCGCCCTATACAAACGCATAGGGCGAAATTATCGCTGTACCACCTATTTTCACGGCAAAAGCCGCCTCAATTGACCCCTTTACGCGGAGAAACGGAGCGGACTACTAAGTACACTTTTCGCCCGTCGGCTCGTGGGTGAATACCGCTTTAACCCTATAAGAAATCTTTCAGCCGTTTTCGGATTTCTTTCTCTGGAAAGGATTATACAAAGCGTCTGTCCCAGTCGTTGCTTTTTAAGTTGATAAAATTATAACCTTTAATAATTTTAATGTCAAACGATTTCTTGTTTTTTTAATATATACTTCCGCCGAAGCTGTCGTATGCGACGATGGCGGGGAAGTCCTCGACTTCGAGCCTGTACACCGCTTCGGACAACAGGTCGTCGAACGCAATGCACTTTGACGATTTTATCGAAAGTCCGTACAGTGCGCCTGCGCCGCCGATTGCCGCAAAGTAAACGGCGCAGTTCCTTTTAAGCGCGTCGCGCGTTTCTTCGTTCATTTCGCCCTTGCCGATAATCGCGCCCAGTCCCAAATCGAGAAGAGTGGGCGCAAAGCTTTCCATTCTGGCAGAAGTGGTAGGTCCGCAACTTCCCGAAGCCATATCGGGCTTTGCGGGGCAGGGTCCGGCATAGTAAATAACCGCGTTCTTTATCTCAAACGGTAGCGGTCTGTTTTCATTTATAAGCGTTATAAGTCTTTTATGCGCGCAGTCCCGAGCTGTTAATATTACGCCGGAAATACTTACGCTGTCGCCCGCGCGCAAATTTTTAACGTCGTCCTTTGAAAGGGGTAAGGTCAGTTTTTTCATAAAACCTCCTTTTCGCACCGCACGCAGTGGCACTGAACGTTTACTGCCACGGGTAGCCCTGCAATGTGTGTAGGCGCCCATTCGCACGCTACGCCTAAGGCAGTAACGTCGCCGTGAAAGCCCTGACAGCCAATCTTCAACGCGTTAATCTTTGTCAACGCGTCGCGCTCTATGTCGGCAATATCTTCACGCGGGTTTGAAGTGCCGACTTCGCGGGTCAGCGCCTTTTTCGCAAGGTAGGCGCAGACGTCGAAAGTTCCGCCTATACCTACGCCTACGTACACGGGCGGGCAGGGGCGGGAGCCGGCTAGCCGCACGGTTTCGACAACTGCGTCGATTATCCCTTCAACGCCCTGCGCGGGTTTAAGCATAAAAAGCCTTGACATATTCTCACTGCCGAAGCCTTTCGGTAAAAACGTAATTTGAATTTTGTCGCCCGCCACGATTTCGGTATGAACTACGGCGGGGGTGTTGTCGCCCGTATTTTTGCGGGTAATGGGGTCGCAGACCGACTTTCTGAAATATCCGTCCGCATACGCACGCCGCACGCCAGAGTTAACTGCGTCTTTAAGGGGTTGACCCTCTAAATAAACTTCTTGCCCGATTTCGAGGAGGACTACCGCAAGCCCCGTGTCCTGACAGACGGGCAATTTCTCCGTTATTGCAACGTGCGCGTTGTCCACAAGCGTTTCCAAAGCGAATCTTGCCGCTTCGCCGCTTTCGGTTTCGCAGGCAAAATTCATAGCTTCCAGACAGGAGGGGGTAAGGTTAGTTCCCGCTTTCAGCGCCATTCGGTAAATTGTTTCTTCTATCAAAGAAGTGTTTATCTTCCGCATAATCAAATTTTACAACAAATTCGGTTAAAAGTAAATAAATAATTTACTTAAAATTTATTTTAATGTATAATCAGGATATGGACAACCGTAGTACGGGCTCGCTTCTTGCAACCCTGAACGAAAAACAATCTCATATCGGCGGTTTTGCGTTGAGCCTTGCCGCTGTTTTATACGTTGTGGTAGGTTTATTAGTCGGTATTATCGTGCTTATTTTCGGCATAGAAGAGGGCACCGACGCTTACCTTTATATAAACTATCTTGCCGCACCCGTTGCAATGTCGTCGGCAATGGCGATAACTTTAAAATACAAAAAATTCTCCGTCCGTCGGGCTTTCCCCGTCAAGTGCCACCCCAAGTACTTTTTAATAGCGCTTCTTTTGATTTTCGGGCTGATATTTTCGGTAAGCTGGATAGACACGGGCGTCACCGAACTGTTGAAACTGATGGGCTACGTCCCTAAGGGTCAGGACGCGTATCTTCCGAACCTTTCAGGCGGACTGATAGTTCCGGCGCTTCTCGTAATCGCGGTTATGCCTGCAATCTTCGAAGAGGGGCTTTTCCGCGGCGTTATTTTAAACTCCGTGGAGGACGGGGTCGGCACAATCCGCACGGTCTTTATCGTGGGGTTCGCGTTCTCGCTTTTCCATGCTTCTGCGGAGCAGACCGTTTACCAGTTCCTTGCGGGTTGCGTATTCGCTTTTGTTGCTCTGCGCGCAGGCTCGATATTGCCGTCTGTACTTATGCACTTTATCAACAACGCGATGATAATTATTTTCGCCGCCTGCGGAATTCTGGACGAGGCGGGCAACCTTATTGTTTCTTCGGGCGGACAGATTGCCTTGATAGTCACTTCCGCGCTATGTTTTATAGGCGGTATTGTCTGGCTTATTCTCGATAAGGAACCCTTAAAAAAATGCGAAAAAGGCTCGGTTGCCGCGTTCTTTGTTTACGGCTCGGTCGGCATAGCGGTTTTGGGAATAATGTGGATAGCTTCGTTTTTCGTGAGGTAGCGCGTGCAGAAAGTTAATATCGTATGCGTGGGTAAAATTAAAGAAGAGTTTTACCGTAGTGCCGTTTCGGAATATTTAAAGCGGCTTTCGCGCTTTGCAAAAGTCGAGATAAAGGAAATCGCCGAGGACAGCTTGGAAGCGGAAGCGAAAGACATTTTGCGCGCCGTCCGCGGCTATAAGATTGCACTTTGCATAGAGGGTAAAAAGCTGTCAAGCGAGGGACTGGCAAAAGAGGTCAGGGCGCTTTGCGACAAAGGCGAGGAAATGACTTTCGTAATCGGCTCTTCTACAGGGCTTTCGGAAACCGTAAAAGAAGTGGCTGACCTGAAGCTTTCTTTTTCGGATATGACGTTTCCGCACCAGCTTATGCGCGTAATTCTGTTAGAGCAGGTGTACCGCGCTTTTATGATTAATTCGGGTAGCGCATATCATAAGTAAAATTTTCATATTTTATTATGTGATATATGACGAAGTAAAGAAGTTTTATCGGGACTATCAGCAAAAAAAGTGCATAATAGGCTATTCTTGTCACGGCAAAGAGATTTTTGCTTTTCACGTCGGAAAGGAAACGGGCAGGCAGTTTATAGCTGTCTACGCCGTACACGCACGCGAATGGATAACGACGCGCCTTGCCTTAAAGCATATAAAAGCGAGAGTAAGTTGCGGCGGGTGGATAATTCCGCTTCTGAACCCCGACGGGGCAGTGATTTCCGAAACAACGTTTCCGTTATGGAAAGCCAACGTCCGCGGCGTTGACCTGAACTGCAACTTCGACGCCGATTGGGGTAGCGGCAGGCTTAATACTCACGTCCGCGGCGGTGAAAACTGCATAGGCGATTTTCCCTTTTCCGAACCAGAAACTATGGCTTTGCGCGATTTTACGTTAAAAATCCGCCCTTTCGTGACTTTGAGCTTTCATACCAAAGGCGAGGAAATTTACTGGGAATACGGCGGCAAGGGGGATATACGCGGCGCGAAGATTATAAGCGATGTTACAGGCTACGAAATAAAGCGGATTTTCGGTTCCGCAGGCGGCTACAAAGATTGGTGTATACAGAAACTTAAAATACCCGCCTATACAATCGAGTGCGGCTCGGATAATCTCGCGCACCCGATAACGGATATAAAAAAGCTGAAAAAGTGTTTTAAACTTTTAAAGATATTTACGGAAAATTATGGCAGATAAGTTTATGAAAGCCGCGCTGAAATGCGCAAAAAAAGGTCTTGAAGAGGGCGAAGTGCCTATCGGAGCGGTCGTTGTTCTTGACGGGAAGATTATTTCCCGCGGGCGTAACCGCAGAACGAAAAAGCAACTTGCAACCGCGCACGCGGAAGTCGAGGCAATAGAAAGGGCTTGCAAAAAATTGAACAGCTGGCGCATACCCGAGTGTGAAATTTACGTCACGCTTGAGCCCTGTCCTATGTGTATGGGCGCGATGTTGAACGCGAGGATAAAGAAAGTTTATTTCGGCGCATACGAAGCAAAGGGCAGGTCTTTAACGAAAGAAATCGCCGCGGCAAACCTTTTGAACCACGTCATCGAAGTAGAGGGAGGCGTGATGGAAGAGGAGTGTGCGGATATTCTGTCAACTTTTTTCAAAGAAATGCGCACCCGCACCAAAGAAAATAACGGAAATTAAATAACTTCATTTAGTTGACTTTATTTTGCGTAAATTATACAATAAAAAAGCGCGGTTAAAGGTTTTTAACGCGTTCTTCGGGGAGGGAAAACTCTCCGCAAAAATTAAATCACATCGGAGGAAACCTAATGATTAACCACGGAAACGAAATAAAAATCTTTTCGGGCAATTCGAACAAACCCCTTGCCGAAAAAATTGCGGCAAAGCTGAACACTACCCTCGGCGAAATGGAAGTAACGCACTTTTCCGACGGCGAAATTTACGTTCGCTTTAACGAAACTATCCGTGGTATGGACGTGTTCCTCATTCAGTCCACAAGCTATCCCGTAAACGTAAACCTTATGGAATTGCTTATTATGATTGACGCGGCCAAGCGCGCAAGCGCAGGCAGAATTACGGCGGTTATTCCCTATTTCGGCTATGCCCGTCAGGACAGAAAAGCCCGTTCCCGTGAGCCTATCACCGCAAAACTCGTCGCTAACCTTATCACAAGCGCGGGTGCGGACAGGGTCCTTACAATGGACTTGCACTGCGCACAGATTCAGGGCTTCTTCGATATTCCTTTGGACAATCTCGTCGGCGGACCGACGCTTTATAACTATTTCAAACCCAAGGTTGACGAAAACTTTGTCGTCGTTTCCCCCGATATCGGCTCGGTTGCGCGCGCAAGAAAGGTTGCTTCGCGTATGGACGCGCAAATGGCGATTATCGACAAGCGCCGCCCCAAAGCAAACGTAATGGAAGTTATGAACATAATCGGCGACGTCAAAGGTAAAAACTGCCTTATGGTTGACGATATGATTGACACCGCAGGCACGATTGTGCAGGGCGCAAAGGCTTTGAAAGAAGCGGGCGCAAAAGCGATTTACGCTTGCTGTTCTCACGGCGTTCTTTCGGGTCCCGCAATAGAAAGGCTTGCATCCTCACCCATAAACGAGCTTGCAATTCTAGATACTATAAATATCCCCGAAGAGAAGATGCTTCCTATATTCAAAATTATTTCCACGGCGCAAATCTTCGCTTCGGCAATCGAGAACGTTTACCTCGATAAATCGATGTCGAAAATTTACGACTAATTACAAAACAACCGAAGCCGCGACAAACCGCGGCTTTTTTAAAGGTAAGGTATGTATATAATAGTAGGACTCGGCAACCCTGAGGAAAAGTATATGAAAACTTTTCACAATATGGGCTATATCGCTGTTGGGGAAGTCGCCGAAAAGCTCGGCGTAAAATTCAAGAAAAAAGAATGCGAAGCGTTCACCGCAGAAGCGAACGTGGGAGGGGAAAAAGTTATTTTAGCCCGACCCGTAACTTATATGAACGCAAGCGGCAGGGCTGTAAAACAGTTGCTTGCAAAGTACAAAACCGATGAAGCGCACCTTATAGTAATTTACGACGATTACGATATCCCCAAGGGCAGTGTAAGAATACGTCCGTCCGGCAGTGCGGGAACACACAACGGAATGCGCTCTGTAATAGCCGAAACGGGCACGCAGAACTTTACGCGCATAAGAATAGGCATACGCGACAGCGAGGTCAATATCCCCATAATCAACTACGTTTTATCCGAAGTACGGCGCGCTGATTACGACCTTTTTATTGAGGCTTGCGGCAGGGCGGCAGACGCCGCTATCGCTATTGCAAAGGGTGAAACGGTTGAAAACGCAATGACTAAATTCAATGGCTAAAATTACATTGACCCCCATATATGCCTTAAATAACGCACTTTTTTATCAAAGGTTAGACGCTTGATTAAGGATTTTTTCACTTTTGAAAACTTAGGCGGCGATTACGCCGCGCTTGAAAACGATATCCGCCTCGGCACGCCGACGGCGGCTTTTGGCTTGTCCGACGCGCACAAATATCTGATTTCCACGCTACCCGGACAAAAAATACTGTATATTGCCGCGGACAGTACCGCAGCGCAGAAAGCATACGCGTCTATTTCGGTTTTAAGCGGCAAAAACTGTGTGCTTCTGCCTGCTAAGGACGAGGTTATACTTTATAAAGACGCGCTGTCAAAGGACGCAGTGTATCGCCGCATCTCGGCAATACACGGTATGCTTGACGGGGCGGACTGCGTGGTTGCGGATATCGAAGCGGTAATGCAGCTTTTTCCTGCGAAAATCGAAGTTATAGACTTCAAAACGGGGGAAGATTATGACTATTCGTCCTTGCCCCAAAAGCTTGTAAAAATGGGTTACACCCGCGAATATGCCGCAGATACGCGGGGTTGCTTCGCAGTTCGCGGCGATATTTTAGAGGTTTTTCCCGTAAATTCTGAAAACCCCGTAAGAATCGATTTCTTCGGCGACACGGTCGAAAAAATCCGCCCGTTCGACTCGGTAAGCGGCGAAAGATTGCAGGAAGTGCGTTCGGTTTCGGTCGTCGCCGCAACGGATATAACGATATTGCCCGAAGAAAAAGATAAAATTATCGGCGAGCTGAACGCAGAGGCGAAGAAAGCACCGAACGTCAAGGCCTATGAAAGGGCTAAAAACATCGCGGTAGAAATAGCCGAAAAACTGGCTGAAAGCGCTGTATTTTCGGGCGCTTCGTTTTTGGCTCCGTTACTCGGTTGCGCCCGTAATATATTCGATTTAACGGACGAAAACGCTTTAATTATCTTCGACGAGTGCAAGAGTATAAACGACAGAATGGAGGGGCTCTATAAAGAGCATTCCGAGCGTGTTGCCGACCTGAAAAAGGGCGGCGAAGCATTCGGCTTTTCACAAAACCAGCTTATACCGCCTGTGGTTATGAAAGATGGCTTTAAAAAGTTCAGGTGCCTTGCGCTGCAAACCTTTACTTTGTCAACCGCGTTTTTCAGACCTTTGAAGACCTACGACTTCCGCGCCACTCCCGCGCCGTCGTATTTGAACGCTCTGCCGCAACTTGTAACCGATGTGAAAGGCTGGCTTTCGAACGGGTATCGTGTGCTTGCGTTTACTGGCAATTTGCAGAGATACGAAAAGCTCTCTTCGGTTCTTTCGGACGAGTATCTGCCCGTTTACCCCGTGCCCGACAGGTTGCAAGCGTTGCACGGAGTTTCGGTAACCAGCGAAGAATTGCCGCACGGGTTGATTTTGCACGAAAGCAAGCTCGCGATAATCGGTAGCGGCGACATTTACACGAAATCCGTAACAAAGCGAATAAAAAAGCGCCGCGGCGATATGTTCGTCGCGCCAGAGATAGGCGACTTCTGCGTGCACGAAAAACACGGTATAGGCAAAATCACGGGCACGAAGAAAATCGAAACCACCGACGGAATAAAGGAATACCTTGCAATCGAATACAAGGGCGGCGATACGCTTTACGTGCCCGTCGAGCAGATGGACGTCCTTTCGAAATACGTCGGTGACGCAAGCCCCGCGCTTTCCAAAATCGGCGGGGCGGACTTCGAAAGGGTCAAAGAGCGGGTAAAGCAGTCAATTAAAAAGCTTGCTTTCGATTTAAAGGAGCTGTACGCAGAAAGAAGCGCGAAGCACGGTTTCCGCTTCCCCGAAAATACTGTTATGATGCAGGAGTTCGAGGACGCGTTTTCATACGAAGAAACGCCCGACCAGCTTTCCTCGATTGAAGAGATTAAGGCGGATATGTGCTCGGAAAAGGTTATGGACAGACTCCTTTGCGGCGATGTCGGCTACGGCAAGACCGAGGTCGCGCTCCGCGCGGTTTACCTGTGCGTTTTGGGCGGGAAGCAGGCGGCGATTATGTGCCCGAGCACCGTTCTTTCCGAACAGCATTTCAGGACCGCCCTCGAACGTTTTAAAGAGTTTGGCGTTAGAGTTGAGGCTTTGAACCGCTTCAAGACTCCCGCACAGCAGGCGAAAATTTTAAAGGAACTGGAAGAGGGCAATATCGACCTTATAATCGGCACGCACAGGCTTTTATCGAGCGACGTCAAATTTTGCGATTTGGGGCTACTCGTCCTCGACGAAGAACAGCGCTTCGGCGTCGAGCACAAAGAAAAGATTAAAAACGTCAAAAAAAATATCGACTGCCTGACGATGACGGCGACGCCCATACCCAGAACTTTGCATATGTCGCTGGCGGGTATACGCGATATTTCCACCATAAACACCCCGCCGCTTAAAAGGTTGCCAGTTCAGACTTACGTCGTTGAAGAGAACGAAACCTTAATTCGCGACGCGTGCATACGCGAGATTTCGCGCGGGGGTCAGGTTTTTATCCTGTACAACCGCGTCGAGAGTATATCCTCGTTCGCTGGCAGAATTGCCGAGATTATCCCCGAAGCGAAAGTTACCTATGCTCACGGCAGAATGGACAGGGACGTCCTCGAAAACGCGGTGTTTTCGTTTTACCGCGGCGACAAGAACGTTTTGGTTACTACGACGATTATAGAAAACGGCATAGACCTGCCCAACGCTAACACGATTATCGTTATCGACGCCGACCGTCTTGGAATTTCCCAACTCTATCAGCTGAGGGGAAGAGTAGGCAGGGGGTCGCGGCTTGCGCAAGCGTACTTCACGTTCAAGCCGTCGAAGGTTTTGACAAGCGACGCGACAGAGCGTTTAAAAGCCATTATGCGGTTTACCGAGCTCGGCTCGGGCTTCAAAATCGCTATGCGCGACCTCGAAATCCGCGGTGCGGGCAACGTCCTCGGCGCCGAACAGCACGGGCATATGGATAAGGTCGGTTACGAGCTTTACTCAAAGCTTTTAAAGGAAGAATTGACCGGCGACAAACAGCTTTCCACCGAACTCGACGTCAAGGCGACGGCGTATATTCCCGAAACGTATATTGAAAGCAGTGCGGGCAGGTTGGACTGTTATAAGCAGATTGCAGAAATCCGCTCCGTTGAGGACTATAAGCGTGTGTGCCTTTCCATCGAGGACAATTTCGGTCCTATGCCCGACGAGGTTTTAAACCTTCTTATAATCGCCGTATTGAAATCGTTTGCGTCGAAATTCAACGTAAAAAAGATAAGCGTAGACGGCAAGGAGGGCGCGTTGGAACTGCCCTCGATAAACGCCTTAAACGACGGCAGGCTTCAGAGCGCGCTCGAAAAATACGGAAAAAGCGTCAAGCTTTCAATGGCGAAAGCCCCGCTTGTTATCTTTCCGCCGCGCTTTTCGCCCGCAAAAACTATGCTCGATATGACCAAATTTCTTAAATTTGCACTCAGTTTAGAGTAAAATCGTTTGCTAATTTACTTTTGTTGCTATATAATAGTATTTAGATTTTTTTAAAGCACTTAATTTTCGGAGCAAAATTTATGAAAAAGAAAAGTATTGTATGCGGAGTTATTGCATCGTCGGTTGCGCTTGCCGCAACGTTCGGCGGTTGTTCGCTTGTTTCGTCAAACCCTGCGGCGGATATGAATCAGGTCGTTGCGGAAGTCGATATTTCCAAAGCGGCGTCTTTTGACAAGGAACTTGCAAGTTATTCCGACGCCGTCGGCTCGTCGACTATCATAAAACGCGAGATGATGACATACTTTATAAACTATTACTACACCTACGTTCAGAATTACGATTATTCCTATGCGGACACTTTCAACCTGATTTTAGATGTGCTTGTTGAAAACGCAGTTCTCGTCCAGTATTCGACGATGTACCTGTTAATGGACAAAGCCACCAACGAAAACAGTGCGCTGGGTTACGAGCCGAACGCCCTTAAAGAATATCTCGAAGCTGAGGAAAACGGCGGTGAAGCTGCCAAGTACGAGTATCTTTTGGGCGCGGACAGCAAAGAGGTTCTGACTGCGGAATACAACCTACGCTCAACAATAAACTCTGCAATCGATTCTAGGGAGAAGGAGATTTTAGACGAAGAAGATTCATCCTCGGGCACCGATACCCGCATCGCCCCCGGCGGAGTTGACACCGAGCAAGAGGACTATTTCCCCCAGAAAGAGGGCGCCGACGGCAAAATCGAACTCGACTACAATATCTACACGGGTTATGCGGGCTATTCGCTAGACGAGAGCGGCGCATACAAAAAAGACGCGCTTGACGGCACGTCAGTCGAAACCCGCAGAAAGGCGTACAGGCGGTTCATTTCCGGTCTTGCTTCGTCGTCCTACGACTTGGTCGACACCAAAGTTGAGGACCTGCGCAACGTTCGCGACCTTAAATATATCCGTGACGAATACGTCACCCAGCTCGAACAGTGCGTTATAAACAAGTATTACGAGATTTATGAGGACGAGATTGACAACCTTTTAAAAGAGCTTGATGCAGAACTCGAAGCGGGCAAGTATAACCTTATCGGGTCGGTATATCAGGATAAGCTCGGTTCCCAGACCGAAAGCTATTCGGAAGAATCAAGCTTTTCGTCCGCAATCGATTCTATGTCGGACACAAATTTCGTGCTCTATGCGCCTGAAACCGAGAATGGCGGCAAGTACGGTTTCGTTTACAATATTTTGCTTCCGTTCAGCGAAACGCAGAACGACGATTTAAAAGAGCTTCAGGCACGCTACGCCGACAGCAACCTCGACGGCGGCTATAAGCCCGAGTACTACGTTGCAAGAAACAACCTGTTAAAAGGTATCAAAACCACCGACCAGCGCGCGGCTTGGTTCAACGGCGAAACGGAGTACGCTTTTAATGCCGCAGACAGCGGTATCGAATATTACAATAACGGCAAAAACAGCGATTGGCTTTTCTTTGAAAACAACATTTCCAGCCCCGACAAGTACGAGGCGCTTGAAAGATACGACGGTCGTTACCCCTATAACGGCACCGTTATCGAAAAGGACGACGATTATCTTCTTATCCCCAACAAGCTCGATATCGACGATATGCTCAAAGAGTTCGAAGCTTATATTAATTACGTAAGCGGTTGTACTGCAAGCACGAGCAAGACGGAAAACTACGGCAAGGCGATTGAAGATGACGGACAGAACCTTTACAAAAACGATAAGGTGAACGGTAAGTATTTAATCGACTATTCCAATTTCGTTTACGCAAGCGGTACTGTTGACTTCGGCGAAAAGAAAGGTGAAGCTTACAACAGAACTAATCTTTTAAATAAAGATAGCGCACAGTATAAGGTTTTAAGCGCCGTAAACGAGCTTCAATACGCTTATACTACCGACACGGGCGTGCTTTCGCAGTATCTCGGCTATTCGGTGCAGGCAGGCGACACGAGCTATATTAAGGAGTTCGAGCACATCGCGCACGAAGCGGTAAACAAAGGAGCAGGCACGTATTACGTCTGCGCGGGCGACTACGGCTGGCACTTAATCTACGTCACTTATACGTTTGACGAAGGCAACCAATATGACCCTCAGTGGGCGGCAAATATCGACGTCGAAGGCACGTTCGAAAATATGTTCTACGAGTGGTTCAAAAGCTCGGCTATCTCCAACATAACCACTACCAAGAAAGATAAGATTTTAACGAATCTGAAAGGTGATGCAACCGTAACGAAGTATCAGTCCAGGTATCAGAATTTATTGGACCTTGACAAACAGTAAGGGCAATATATGGAAATATGGCAGGCGGCAATTCTCGGCTTAGTGCAGGGATTGACTGAGTTTTTACCCGTATCGTCATCGGGGCACATAGCGTTCTTCAACGCGATTTTCAATACCGATGCGGACGTAATGTTCTTTACGCTTATATTACACCTAGGCACTCTCGTTGCTGTGTGTGTGATATTCTGGAAAGACATAATCGCCCTATTTAAAAAACCTTTTAAAACCCTCGGGCTTTTGGTGCTTGCAACCATACCCGCAGCGGTGGTGGGGGTTGTAATAGAATTTTGCGGGCTTGACGAAATTCTGCTTGCGCGTAATTGCGTGGGGATTGTCCTTTGCGTATTTTTCCTTGTTACCGCGGCGTTGCTTTTCGTCACCGAAATGGTGGCAAAGCGCCGTGTCAACGTCCTGCCGCTTTGCATAAAGACGACTGTTCCTATGGGCGTTGCCCAAGCGTTTGCGGTGCTTCCAGGAATATCTAGAAGCGGCTCCACAATATGCGCCGGTACCCTTGCGGGCTGTAACAGTGAGGACGTTGCTAAATTCTCGTTTCTAATGAGTATCCCCATCATTTTGGGCGGGTTCTTGGTAGAACTCGTGTTGGGGCTGTATAAAGGCGAAATTCAGCAAAATTTCACCGACTACGGCGCGACACTTGGTTGGAGCGTTGCACTCGGCTTTATAATTTCCGCAATCGCAGGGCTTTTCGCAATCAAGGTTATGCTTAAAATTATCAAAAAAGCTAACTATAAGTGGTTCAGTCTTTATCTTGTGATTATCTCAATAACCAGTCTTGTACTTCATTTTACTGTATTTAACGCATAATAAGGGCGGCTTTCAAGCCGCTTTTTTTATGTTCAAAATTCTTGACATATAACTGTGTCTATTATATAATAACAGTACGAATTATTTAGCGAGGAAGTTATGGAAGAAATTTTAAGGGTAGAGGGGCTAAAAAAGTCCTTTAAATGCCCTAACAAACTTTTTAAAAAGGTCGATGGACCGTCGATTAAAATTGCGGTAAACGACCTTTCGTTCACTGCTTACAGAGGCGAAATTTTCGGGCTTTTAGGTCCGAACGGCGCAGGCAAAACCACAACTTTGAGAATGCTTGCAACTCTGATTAAGCCCGACGGCGGCAATGCGTACATATGCGAAAAAAGCGTTGTTACCGAAGAGCAGGAAGTCCGCAAAAAAATAGGCTTTTTAACCAGCGAATTGAAGCTTGAAGACACTTTCACACCCGCATATCTTTTCGACTTTTTCAGCGGACTATACGGCGTAGAAAAAAGCGTTACCGCAGAAAGAAGAGCGCGCCTATTCGCGAAATTCGGAATAGATAAATTTCAGGGCGAGAAGTACGGCAATCTGTCTACGGGTATGAAGCAGAAAGTCGCGCTGGTCGTATCAATTGCGCACGACCCGGAATTCATAATTTTCGATGAGCCGACTAACGGGCTCGACGTGCTTACCGCGCGCGTTGTCACCGACTTTTTGCAAGAGCTTCGCACCGACGGAAAGACGATAATTCTTTCCACGCACATATTCAGTCTTGTGGAAAAGCTTTGCGACAGGGTGGGTATACTGATTGACGGCAAACTTGCCGCAATAGATACGCTTGAAAACTTGACCAAAGAGAAAAATCTTGAGGACACTTTTTTCGGTCTATATGAAAAGGTGACGGGTGAAAAAATATGAAAAACGTTCTTTTGATAGTAAAAAAGGAGTTCAACCGCTTTTTTAAGGACAGAAGGATGATACTTATGATTTTTCTGCCCGGATTACTGATTTTCTGTCTTTATACGCTTCTCGGCACGGTAATGGAAAACTCCTCTCCGCCGATTGACCCCGAATATAAATTCACCGCCTACGCAGAAGTTATACCGGACGAATTCGATGGCGGTTTTGCGCAGACGTTTGAATTTAAAGAATTTGAAAGCGCAAAAGAGGCTAAACAAAGCGTGATCGACGGTAGTTTGGACGTAGTTTTAGAATTTGTTAACTTTTCGTCCGATGCCGAAAATATGAAGCCCGAAGTCAGAATTTATTATAATTCTTCAAATAATACTTCGCTTGCAGGCTATTCGCTGGCAACGCAGATATTGAGCGGATTAAACGCGTTCACAATAAATTCAACGCAAAGCGAAGTTTTCGACTTGGTTGAAGCCGACGAGCAGGCTACAAGCCTTATTGCAATGCTTATACCTCTTTTAATGTTCTCGCTTTTAGCTTCGTCGTGCATGTCCGTCGCGCCCGAATCCATAGCGGGTGAAAAGGAGAGGGGGACGATGGCGACGATGCTTATAACCCCCGTAAAGCGCATAGAAATCGTCATAGGCAAAGTAATAAGTCTGTCGTGCTATGCAGTGCTGAGCGGACTTGTAAGCTGTTTAGGCGTTATCCTGTCGCTTCCGAAGCTGTCGGGCGGGTTGATTAATCTCGGCGCGGTTTCGTACGGCGCGGGCACTTACTTTATGTTGCTGGGAATAATAATTTCCATAGTCCTCGTTATGATTTCCGCCTTCTCGGTTTTATCAACGCTTGCAAAGAACGTTAAAGAAGCTTCTGCGTTTATCGGACCTTTGATGATAGTAATTGTCCTGTTGGGAATGGCGAGTATGTTTTTCACTAACCCGTCTTTGGGGCTTTACGCAATACCTTTCCTCGGTAGCGGAATAGCGATGTCGTCGGTGCTTTCTATGACAGCGCCCGTTTTAGGGGTGG
>CAJTVA010000025.1 GCA_910579585.1 uncultured Christensenella sp. | reverse complement strand
GCCCACTCTCAAACTTAATATTCAAATTACGCAGAGATGGCGGAGTGGTCGAACGCGCACGACTCGAAATCGTGTTACGGGCAACTGTACGGGGGTTCGAATCCCTCTCTCTGCGCCAAAAAAGTCCTTTGGCTTTTTGCCACGGGACTTTTTGTATAATTTTCATATGGTTATTTTAATTTCGGGCACGACTCATACCGGTAAAACCGTTCTTGCACAAAAACTTTTGGAAGAATATAAAATTCCGTATTATTCAATCGACCATTTAAAAATGGGGTTGATAAGAAGCGGTCAAACGGCGCTTACGCCCTCCGACGACAAAGAGCTTGTGCCTTATTTATGGTCGATAGTAAAAGAGATAATCAAAACTGCAGTAGAGAACAAGCAAAATCTTGTTATCGAGGGCTGTTATATTCCTTTCGACTGGCAAAAAGATTTCAGCCGCGAGTATCTTAAAGATATAAAATACTGTTGCCTGATAATGACTGTCAATTATATTGAAAATCACTTTGCGGATATACTGAAATTTGAAAATGTGATTGAAAACAGGCTTTGTAGCGGCAGAATATCTAAAACTGAATTAATAAATGAAAATATGCGCAATTTTGAGCTTTGCAAAAAATTCAACTTGAATTATATTTTAATTGATACCGTCTACAATTTAAATATTAAGTCCGTTTTTAAATGAGAATAAGCGTGCGTGAGATACTATAAGTATCTCACGCACGCTTTTATTTTACTTCACAACTGTTATATAGTCAGAAAGGTTTCTGCACAAACCGCTGTTTTCGCCGTAATCGTCCACATATCCCAGCCTTCAAATCTTTTGCACGGGAGTGAAAAAGCCTAATTCTTTTTGGACCGACAAGCAAGACGAAGCCGTTCCAATGCGGCTGAAAAAGGCTGTACTGCGATATTATTCTCGGTACAGCCAAACCAAAAAGCCTGTGCTTTTCTAGCTAAATCAATAAGTTCTTCGAACTAATTGCCACCGATAAAAACAGCAAACGCACCAAAATTATTCAGTTGTTTTTTCGCGGCATCGATACCTTGTTTAGCGAATTTGTAGCCTTTTGCGCTTTCACGTGTAGTCGTCCAATTATAAAAAGTTTTTACTATAACCTTTAAGCCAATCATTTCGGCGGTTACGCCGTCCTGCATTTCGGCGGCTTCTTTATCTGAAAAACGCATCCATTCCGCCAACTTGTCACGGTAAGCCTGATTTGCCGACTGCACGGTTACTGCGTCCATAGAAATATGTTTGATATAATCAAAATTTTCTTCGCCGTGCTGATAAATGAATGTCGCGGATGACTTTCGTCAACGGGCGGCGCCGAGTAATTTTATTTTGCGAAGAACGCGACGGCAATAGCGCCAGGTCCTATGTGGGTGCCGATAGTGCTGCCTATCATATGCGAGGGAATATTTTCCGCCTTGCCCGCCCAAAGTTTTTCGCTGTCCTTTAAATATCTTTGCAGGTTTTCATCTGAAAGTCCTGAGTACGCAAGCGTGTAGGGCATATCGAAATCTATACCGCCGCACTTGTCTACAAGCTGCATTAAAAGGTTATTTCCCTTTTTCGAGCCAATCGCCTTGCCGACGAGTTTCACTTTGCCGTCTACTATCGAAATTACGGGTTTTATAGACAAAAGCTCGCCCGTAAAAGCGGCAACGGAGGAAATACGCCCGCCTTTTTTAAGGTACTTTAAAGTATCCAACAGAGCAAGCACCTGTATTTTACCTCTCTTCTCTTTCAGAAGTTTTACAGCGTCGTTAAGCGGCAAACCCTCTTTCACAAGCTTAATTGCGTATTCTAAAAGAATTCTTTCACCCAGGCTTGCGTTAAGGCTGTCCACCACGCGCACCTTGCCGCCAAACTTTTCGGCGGCTTTTACCGCGCAACCGAACGTGCCCGAAAGCCCCGAAGATATGGTTATTGCAATAACTTCGCTTCCGTCTGCGGTGAGTTTAGCGAACTCCTCTTCCCACCTGAATTCGTTTATCTGGCTGGTCGCGGGAAGTTCTTCGCACAGCGGAAGCTTTTCGAAAAATTCTCGGCGGCTGATATTTACCCCGTCGTAATATTCGTCGCTTCCGAACATTATAGTCATTGGTATAAGTGAAATGCCGAGTTCGTCAGCCTCTTTAAGCTCCAAATCGGACGCGGAATCTACTAATATTTTAATCATTGCGTTTTATTAACTCCTCGTAATAGTTTTTAAGATTTTCGGTTATTTGCGCAAGCGATTTATAGAAAAAAGCCCTCTCTTCTTCGTTAAAATCGGCGCTGCCCGCTCTAACGGCTTTGTCGGCTTTCATTGTAATATAATCAGCGACCTTACCGCCCTCTTCCGTAAGAGTAATTACCGCATTGTATTTTTTCACGTCGTACCTGACGTATCCGTCCTCTCGAAGTTGGTGAAGCGCGCGCGATATTGCCGCCTTGTCCTCGTAAGTTAGGCGCATAAGCTCGCTTGCAGTAAGCCCTTCGGAGTGTTCGTTCAGATAGTACACACACATAACGTGTACGCTTTTAAGCCTGTACTCGCGCATTTCGAACTGTTTTATGCGCTGTACAAGCTTATTAAGCTTCAAAACCGATACAGTAAAATTTTCAAAAACCTTTTCCATAAACTTTTTGCCTTAATCGGTTGATTTTTCAACAAGTGTATGTTACACTTTATAAGTAGTTTTGTCAACTAAATACGTTGACAAATCAACAAGTTTTAACATACTCAATTTTCAGAGCAGGAGAATATATGAAGACAGCCATAATTACAGACAGTAACAGCGGCATTACGCAGAGCGAAGCGAAAGAGCTTGGCATTTACGTCGTACCTATGCCCGTTCTTATCGACGGCGAACTTTACTTCGAGGATTTAACTTTAAGTCAGGAGCAGTTCTATGAAAAACTGCAAGGCGACGCAAACGTTTCCACTTCTCAACCCAATCCGTTGGACGTCGGCGAAATTTGGGCTAAAGCGCTGAAAGATTACGACAGCGTAATTTATATTCCTATGTCGAGCGGGCTTTCCGAAACTTGCCATACCCTTCAACACTATGCAGCAACCGAGGAGCAGTTCAACGGCAAAGTTTACGTCGTTGATAACCAAAGAATTTCCATTACCCAGCGCCAAAGCGTTATGGATGCGTTGAAGTTGGCAAACGAGGGCAAGACCGCCGAGGAAATTTATAAATTCCTTATGGATACTAAGATGGAGTCAAGCATCTATATTATGGTAGACACGCTTAAATACCTGAAAAAGGGTGGCAGGCTCACCCCCGCCGTTGCGGCAATAGGTACGCTTTTGAAGATAAAGCCCGTTTTGCAAATTCAGGGCGAAAAGCTTGACCAGTACGCTAAGGTCAGAAAGCTTGCCGATGCAAAAACGACTATGATAAACGCAATAAAGAAAGATTTCCAGAACCGCTTCAGCGAGTTGGTTGCCGCAGGAAAAATGACCATTTCTGTCGCACATACCGCGAATTTAGAGGAAGCGGAAAAATTCATAAAGGAAATTCAGGCTGAATTCCCCGATGTTGAAATTAATTTTATTAACCCCCTCTCGCTCAGCGTTTCCTGCCATATCGGCCCCGGAGCTTTGGCAGTGGCTTGCTCTACTAAATATTGATAAAGATTAAAAAAACAGCGGCGCTTAAAAAGCACCGCTGTTTTTTATAGCGTTTTCGGTTGCATTACTTTCGGGGTCTGTGAACCGTTTTTTATCATTCCTATTACGAAACAGCTCATCATAACATAGCTCCACAGAAGAAAAACTATTAAAGCCGCTATGCGACCGTACAGACGTTCGGGGTTCGCGAAGATGGAATAGACCCCGAAACCGACCGAAAAAATCAGCCATAGCGCGGTTGTCAAAAGACTGCCCGTCAAGACTTCGTATACTTTCAGTTTGTAAGGACAGGCGACGAGATTTAAAACCAGAGCAACGACGAAAGCAAGCGCCGAAATAAATACCATTGAAATTATTCTCGACACTATTTCGGGAAGAACGGCATTGAGTAGCGCAGTGCCCGCAACAGAAACGGCAGCGGTCAACGCAACCAAAATTATAGTTGCCGCTATAAGCATAAGCGAAATTATTCTTAGCTTGATTCCCCCCTTCACCCTTTTGCTGTTATAAATTATTTCTCCGCTTCTTCTCAGGTGATAGAAAAAGTTGGTTGACGAGTACAGCGAGGTCAGAAGAAAAATTATCCCCGCACCCCCCACCGCGCTTTCCGCAGATTCTTTAAGATACCTTAAAACGGGACTTATGCTCTCGAAAATCCCGCTGGAAAGTAACTGCTCAGTATCGACGCTTCCGAAAACCAAGGTCAGCCACAAAATAAACGGCGCAATGGACATCAAAAGAAAGTACACAAGCGTTCCTGCAATGGTCGAAAAACGTTTGTCCGAATAGAATTTTACAGTTTTTGCTATCTTTTCCGTTATGCTTTTGAAAACGGCGGTTACATTCCCCATATTTCTATTTTCGGCAAAATTAATAAAATAATAAGGGTATCCCCGAAGGAATACCCTTAAAAGTACGGACGGTTAGTTGCAACCGCAATTATTGTTGCAGGAATTGCAACCACAGCCGCTGCGAGAGTTGTTCCAGCTGTTGCAAGAGTTGCAATCACTGCTTCTCTGACGGCACTCGAACCAGTTACTGCAGCCGCAGCCGTTGGTGTTCAGGTTGTACTGAGCGGCATAGTAAGCGTCTATACAGCCGCAGTTGTGGTTATTATGGCAACCGCAGGAGTTGCAACCGCTACGGTTGTTACGGTTATAGTAGGAGTTGCAGCCGCAGTTGTTGTTCTGGCAGCCGCAACCACAACGGTTGCTGCCGAAAAGAAAATTGAAAAGTCCGTTGCAACCGCAATTACAATTATTACACATTTGTATTTCGTTCCTTTATCTTGAAGTTTGGGCAAAGGTTTCCCCCCTTGCCTATACTCCATTATATGAAAAGCGCGGGCGAAAAGTTTCGCCCGCGCTTTATGCGTTTCAATTATTTGCCGAAATATCTTTTAAGCATACCGGCAAAGCCTGCGCCGTGTCTTGCTTCGTCCTTAGCCATTTCGTGAACGGTGTCGTGAATGGCGTCGTAACCGAGCTGTTTAGCACGCTTTGCAATTGCAAGCTTGCCCTCGCAAGCGCCCGCTTCCGCAGCCGCACGGAGTTCGAGGTTCTTCTTCGTCGAGGGGGTAACTACTTCGCCCAAAAGCTCCGCAAATTTAGAAGCGTGTTCCGCTTCTTCGTAAGCGTAACGCTTGTACGCCTCGGCGATTTCGGGATAGCCCTCTCTTTCCGCAACCCTTGCCATTGCAAGGTACATACCAACCTCGGTGCATTCGCCAGTGAAGTGTGCGCGAAGCCCTTCCATAATCTCTTCGTCGTCAACCTTGCCTTCACCTACAACGTGTTCGCAAGCGTATTTCGCGTCGCCCGTAACAGGCACAAATTTCTTTGCTCCGCAAACGGGGCAAACGGTTACGTCGTCTTCAACGATTTCACCGCAAACGGGACATTTTTTCATAAATATAACTCCTTGTTTTTATAAGTTTACACGATTATACCACGCGCAAATTAAAAATTCAACATAATTCAACGAATTTTCAGCGGGAAATTTTTACATCTTTTCGGGCACGCCGATACCGAGCAACGTAAGCGCATTTTTCAAGGTCTGCAACGTCGCTTTCGTAAGCGCAAGCCTGAAATCCTTTTGCGCACCCTCCGCTGTAAGTATTTTACAGTCTAAATAAAACTTATTGTACCTCTGCGCAAGGTCGACGGCAAAACGGGCAATCAAAGACGGCTCGTACTTTTCCGAAGCGTCGAGAACGGTCTGAGGAAACGCCGAAAGCGCTTTTATAACTTCAGCTTCCTGTGCGTTCGGCTCGTAGCCCGACGGCAAGAAAGGTTTTACGCCGCTTTTTGTAAGCACGGAATTTGCCCTTGCGCACGTGTACTGGACGTAAACGCTAGTTTCCCCCTCGAAACTTAAAACTTTGTCGTAAGAAAAAACTATATCCTTAATTTTGTTGTTGTAGAGCGCACCGAAAACCACCGCGCCGAGCCCGACGACTTTCGCTATTTCAGCCTTATTTTCAAGGGCGGAGTTCTTCTCGTCTATTACGGCGTAAGCCTTTTCAATGCATTTCGAAATAACGTCTTCTAGCCAGACAACCTTACCTTTCCTCGTGGACATAGCGCCGTCCTCCAACGACACCATTCCGTATGCAACGTGAACCATATCCTTAGCCCAGTCCCTGCCCATAAGTTCCAGAACCTTAAAAACCTGCTTGAAGTGCAGATTTTGCTGATAGGCAACGACATAAAGGCACTTGTAAAAGTCGTATGTTTTCTTGCGGTAGATAGCCGCAGCAAGGTCACGCGTGGCGTACAAAGACGCTCCGTCCGAGCGGAGAATAAGGCAGGGCGGCATACCGTAACCGTCCAAATCGACGATTTGCGCCCCCTCGCTCTCTTTTAAAAGCTTTTTTTCTTTCAGCTCGTCGATTACGGGCTGCATCTTGTCGGTATAGAACCTTTCACCCGCATAGCTGTCAAAAGTTATATTCAGCTTATCGTAAATGTTTTTAACGTAATTTAAAGTCAGGGTCTTAAACCACTCGAAAAGCTCGTTCGCTTCCTTGTCGCCGCTTTCAATAAGACGGAAATATTCGCGCGCCGCGGACTCCATTTCCTCGTCGGCTTCCTCGTTGAAACGCACGTAAAGCGCGTTTATCGCGTGTATGCCTCCCTTTTCTACTTCCTCTTTAACGCCCCACTTTTTATATGCGCAGATAAGCTTACCGAACTGCGTACCGTAGTCGCCGAGGTGGTTTATTCCGACGACGTTATAGCCCAGAAATTTGAAAATTTTATACAAAGCGCCGCCGATTACCGTTGTTGACAGATGCCCGATATGGAAAGGCTTTGCAATGTTTACCGAAGAATAATCTATACATACGGTTTTGCCCTTACCTATGGAAGAAGAACCGTACATTTCCCCTTCCAAAAGAATTCTGCCAAGGACTTCCGCCGCAAGACCGGACTTATTCACCTTAAAATTGAGATATCCGTTCACGGCCGAAACCTCGGAAATTACTTCGTCGGTTTTAAACCCGTTTTTCAGCCCTTCGGCGATTTGCACGGGGCTTCTACGGAAAATTTTTGCAAGTTTGAAGCACGGAAGAGCGAAGTCGCCCATTTCGGAATTGGGCGACTTCGCTATATCCGCCGCAGTCACGTTTTCTACGTTCAGTTTTTTTGCAATGTATTCGCGATAGTCCATACCCCAATTTTAACATAAGTACAAAATTTTAGCAAGTTTACCGCCCATTCGTTTTGATTTTTTTAACGTTTATATTATAATTTAGAAAAAGAATTTTTTAAGGAAAATATTATATGAAACTCGGCGTTGTCGGGCTTCCCAACGTAGGCAAGTCCACTTTATTCAATGCAATAACGCACGCGGGCGCTGAAGCCGCGAACTACCCTTTCTGCACAATCGAGCCCAACGTGGGCGTGGTCGCGGTGCCCGACGAAAGGTTGGACAAGCTCGCCGCCCTCTATTCAAGTAAGAAAATAACCCCGGCTATCGTCGAATTCGTCGATATCGCGGGACTTGTTAAGGGTGCTTCCCGCGGCGAGGGGCTGGGGAACAAGTTCCTTTCCCACGTTCGGGAATGCGACGCAATCGTGCACGTGGTGCGCTGTTTCGAGGACGAAAACATCACTCATGTCAATAATAAAATCGACCCCGTAAGTGATATTCAGACCATTACTTTGGAGCTTATTCTCGCGGACATCGAAGCCGTAAACAAACGTCAGGACAGAATCAGAAACGTAGCTCGCGGAGGTTCAAACAAGGAAGCCGCGGTAGAATATGCGTTTTTGGAAAGGCTGGAAAAGTTCCTTTCATCTGAAAAGCCCGCGCGCCTTTTCGAAGTTGCTGATGACGAACGCCCCCTTCTCGACAATCTCTTCCTTTTGACCGCAAAGCCCGTAATTTACGCGGCGAACATATCGGAGTTCGATATGGGCAAGAGCGAAAACGATATTCCGCTTGTCGTCAGGGTTAAGGAATACGCGAAATCAGAGGGTAGCGAAGTTCTTGTTATCTGCGCCAAAACCGAGGAAGAGCTTTCTACTATGCCTACGGAAGAAAGCGCGGTATTTTTGGAAGAGCTGGGGCTTGAAGAAAGCGGACTTAACAGGCTTATTAAAAAGAGTTATGCGCTTTTGGGGCTTATCTCTTACCTCACCGCCGGCGAAAAGGAAACGCGCGCCTGGACTATCGTCAACGGCACGAAAGCACCTCAGGCGGCAGGCAAAATTCACACTGATTTCGAAAAAGGCTTTATCCGCGCCGAAGTCGTCGAGTGGCAGACCCTTTTGGAGTGCGGCGGTTACAACGGCGCGCGTGAAAAAGGCAAGGTTCGCTCCGAGGGCAAGGAATACGTAATAAAAGACGGCGACGTCGTCCTCTTCCGCTTTAACGTTTAATCAAATCTTAATTACAGCAAATCAAACAAGGAGCAATTATGAAAAACAAAGTTAAATTTGCACTGAATATTTTAGGTATTGTGGTTGCGACTCTCGTTCTTCTGTTTATGGTTTTAGCGTTTATCGTCAGCAAAGTTCTTCTGGACGACATGTTCGGGCGGGCTGAGCACGACGTTTCGCTTTCCGTTGACTTTTCCGAGGAAGATATGGAAGCCCGCGGCTATAACAGAAAACCCGTTTCCTTTGACAGCGAGGGCAACACCCTTTACGGCAACGTTTGGGGCGACACTAACGGGGACAAGCTTGTGGTTATTGCGCACGGTATAGGTAACTACGCTAACGGATACTACAACGAAATGGCTTACTTCGTCGATGAAGGCTACTGCGTTATGACTTATAATTGCACGGGCACCTACACTAGCGAGGGCAAGGGCACGACGGGGCTTTCTCAGTCGCCTATCGATTTACATAACGCGCTACTCTTCGTAGAGAGCGACCCCGACCTCAAAGATAAGGACGTGTACCTTTTCGGGCACAGCTGGGGCGGGCACGCGGTTACTGCGGTTTTGAATTACGAACATAAAAACATTAAGGCAGTTGCTTCGGTTGCGGGTTATAATTCCAACGGCGGAATTATGCTTGAATGGATGAAATATAAGATGGGTATGGGAGGC
Source organism: uncultured Christensenella sp. (assembly GCA_910579585.1). Classification (GTDB taxonomy): domain Bacteria; phylum Bacillota; class Clostridia; order Christensenellales; family Borkfalkiaceae; genus Coproplasma. The sequence goes on along the minus strand of CAJTVA010000025.1, from coordinate 10,617 downwards.
GGCGCTTACGTCATCTTCCCCTTTGCGGCTATCTGCTCTTACCCCGAAGCGCACGGCAAGTATAATTATACTGGAGTAGGCGGTATAAACAAGGTTGATATTCCCGTTCTCGCCGTTCAGGGCGGCAACGACGACACCGTTTTCGAAGACAGCATTTACAGCCACTATCTTTTGGGCGACATAACGAACGAAAAATTCGAATACGTATTCTATGACAACGGCACGCATAGCGGAGTTTTAATGTCCGAAGACCCCGATAAAGTTGATTATCGGAAAGAAGTTTCACAAAAATACGACGAGCTTACGGAAAAATACAACGGCAAAATTCCCGAAGACGCGTTGAAAAAGTTTTACTCTGAAATCGAAAAAGATAAATACAACGGCGTGAACGAAGCAACTATGTCGGAAGTTTCAAAGTTCTTTGAAAAAGCGTAAATGAATCAAACGAAAGCCCCGCGGCGTTTCGCCGCGGGGCTAATAATTTACTTATTTAATTACTTCAATTCAGAGAAGTATTTAATCGTTCTTACCATCTGCGAGGTGTAAGAATTCTCGTTGTCGTACCACGAAACAACCTTTACAAGGGTCGTGCCGTCGCCGAGGGGCATACACTTCGTCTGGGTTGCGTCAAAAAGCGAACCGTAGGTCATACCGATAACGTCGGAAGAAACGATTTCTTCTTCGGTGTAGCCGTAGGATGCGGAAGCCGCAGCTTTCATAGCGTCGTTTACAGCCTTTGCGTCAACTTCGCCCTCGCAAACCGCGATAAGCTGGGTCAAAGAACCGGTGGGAACGGGTACACGCTGTGCGCAGCCGTCAAGCACGCCGTTGAGCTCGGGAATTACAAGCCCGATTGCCTTTGCAGCGCCCGTCGAGTTGGGAACGATGTTGCAAGCAGCTGCTCTTGCTCTTCTCAAATCGCCTTTTCTGTGAGGTCCGTCAAGAACCATCTGGTCGCCGGTGTATGCGTGAATGGTCGTCATATAGCCTTTTTTGATTTTGCAAAGCTTGTTAAGGCTGTTAGCCATAGGCGCAAGGCAGTTAGTAGTGCAGCTAGCGGCGGAAATAACGGTATCGTTTGCGCGAAGGGTGTTTTCGTTAACGCTGAAAACTACCGTAGGAAGGTCGTTGCCTGCGGGTGCGGAGATAACGCACTTCTTTGCGCCTGCCTTGATGTGAGCCGACGCCTTTTCTTTCGAGCAATAGAAGCCCGTGCACTCGAGAACGACGTCTACGTCGTGCTGTTTCCAGGGAAGATTAACAGCGTCTTTTTCCGCATAGATTTTAATCGTCTTTCCGTTGACGGTAATCGAATCTTCGCCAGCAACAACGCTGTCAGAATACTTGTATCTGCCCTGAGCCGAATCGTACTTAAGGAGATGCGCAAGCATCTTGGGGCTTGTTAAATCGTTGATAGCTACGATTTCATAGCCCTCAGCATCGAACATCTGTCTGAATGCAAGACGACCGATGCGTCCGAATCCGTTGATTGCAACTTTTACGTTTGCCATATAAATATTTCCTCCGAATAAAAAATACCTTATTTTATTATTTTGATTTAAAACAAAGTAATTATAACAAAGCGCTTCGTTTTAGTCAAGATAATTTGCACACAAAATATGCGTTAGTTGGCACATATCCCTTGCCCTATCATTATACAGCAACAATTTTTCAAAGGCAATATTTTTGAAGTAAATTTTTAAAAATTTTCCATTTATGCTTGAAATTTATATATCAATAGATTATACTTAAATAAGAAATTTAATATCTATTCGGAGGTTTTTTATGGCGCTGGTTTCAGCAAAGGAAATGCTTGAAAAAGCTAGGGACGGCAAATACGCCGTCGGGCAGTTCAATATCAACAATCTGGAGTGGACTAAATCGATTTTACTTACCGCGGAAGAATTGAAGTCCCCCGTTATCCTCGGCGTATCCGAAGGCGCGGGCAAATATATGACGGGCTTCAAAACGGTTGCCGCTATGGTTAAGGCTATGATAGAATGCCTGAATATAACCGTTCCCGTTGCGCTTCACCTCGACCACGGCACCTACGACGGTTGCTATAAGTGCATAGAAGCGGGTTTCTCGTCCATTATGTTCGACGGCTCCCACTTCCCCATTGACGAAAATATAGAAAAAACTAAAGAACTTGTTAAAGTTTGCAAGAAAAAGGGTATCAGTCTGGAAGCCGAAGTCGGTGCTATCGGCGGCGAAGAAGACGGCGTTGTCGGTAAAGGCGAGTGCGCAGACCCCGACGAGTGCATGAAAATCGCAGACCTCGGCGTCACGATGCTTGCGGCGGGTATAGGCAACATTCACGGCAAATATCCCGCAAACTGGGAAGGACTTTCTTTCGAAACGCTTGCGGCTGTTAAAGACAAGGTCGGCGATATGCCCCTCGTCCTCCACGGCGGCACGGGTATACCCGTAGAAATGATTAAAAAGGCGATTTCTTTGGGAGTTGCGAAAATCAATGTTAACACCGAATGCCAGCTTTCGTTCCAGGAAGCGACGAGAAAGTATATTGAAGAGGGCAAAGATTTGGTTGGAAAAGGCTTCGACCCCCGTAAACTGCTTGCACCCGGCTGCGAGGCAATCAAGGCAACCGTAAAAGAAAAGATGGAAATCTTCGGCAGTATCGGCAAAGCCTAACCATCGTTTTACTATAATACTTGCAAATCACAAATAAAACACAGCGGCACGCGTCAAAAAGAACGCGTGCCGCTTTTTCTCTAACTTACTTAAAACATTAAAGTATCTCTTAAATCGCCCAAATACCAGCCGGGTCCGTCCATAATTACTCTGTCGAACTTTTGCTTCAATTTTTCGGTTATTCCCAAAATGTAGCAATACGGCAGAATTTTGTAAAAATATTCGGGGTCGTCCTCCACTAAAAGTTCAAGCTTTTTAATCTCGGCAAGTAGCAGAAAATTTTTAAATCCGCTAATCCGACCGTAAACTTTTAGCTGTGCGGACGTACGCAAATCGATTTTTTTGTTTATAACGAATAAAATCAGCAATGCAACGGCAATTGCGATTGAAAGTAAAACCGCCGCTTCCCAAGGAAACAAAAAAATTATTCCGAAAAACGGAGCACAACCCGCCGCCGCGAAAAACGGGTACAGGAAATACCTTAAAGCCGAGCCCTTTTCAAGCTCGAAGTGAGGAATACCGCGCGTAAACCCCATAGCCACAGCGGGAAACAGCATCACAATTGCAATAACGTTATCTATGGACAGCCCCACGGTCAGCGAAACCGCAAATAGCATAATAAACGGCAAAATAATCGTCAGAATTTTAAATTTTTTCGTTTTACGGTCGGTAACTTTTGCCGCTTCTTCCTTGAAGCCGTCCATAATTTTTTCATAAAACGAGGTAAAAGCACAGCTTGCAGTGAGGGTACAAAACACTTTCCCCTTTTCAAAAATATGCTCGAATAGGTTTTTTTCAAGCTCGAACGTGGCGGAATTAAAACCGTCGCGGCTTTTCGGTGCCTCAATATCTTTTAACTTGGTGAGTTTAAGTCCGCGCTTGCAGTCCTCTTCTATAGTTATAAATCCGCGCTCCGCCCAATACAGCATAAGCGGGTTGAAAATTTTGCGAGGGTCGGCAAGCCGACCGTAATAGCCAATCAGTACGTCCATAGGAGATGCGCCGCGCGGCGGGAAAAGCTCGGCAGGCTTGACGGTTCTACGTTTTTGGCTTGCGCCCATAAAAATAGGCATTAATGAAATTATAAGTACTACCGCAATTATCACGGCACAACCTATAACGCTTCCGATACTCACAGCAGTTTCCCCCTTTTCCCGCTTTCGCTTACATACCAGGGCGGAAGTTCGTTACAATTGAATTTGCGCTTGACCAAAGGCTTAATATTAAATGCGTACAGATAGGGCAACACGGCGTAATAGTCAAACTTTAAAAGCTCGGACTTGCGCGCAAAAAGCAGATATTTGCGGTAGTTTATAAGGTCGGAATAATCGGAAAGATTGTTCTTTTCACGGTAATCCACGAACCTTATCAAAATCAGAGAGCCTATAAAAAGAATTGCAACAGCGGTGTAGCCTATGCCGAACGGGTCGTAAATCTGCGTATAATAACTTATCAAAACCCCTACGCCGCTACCGCCGAACGCTAAGCCGACGGCAACGCGCGGAAACATAGGCACATCGCGCACGAACCTGAAAAAGAACAAGCCCATACACATTATGAACGGGCAGATAATAGCCCCGCCGTTGCCTGTTTCGACTATGAATAAATATATACTCGCCAAAAAGAACGGCACGACGGACAGCACGGTCGTCAACACTTTCAACGCATAGTGCGCGGAAGAATAGACCCCCTCGTCTTCCCGCACGGCGTACGCCGAATTAATAATTTGAACCTGGTTTCGGGTAAACATTGCGCGGTTAAGATTTACTTCAACCGAATTTCTTTTATCAAACAAACGCACGAACAAATCGCACTCGCGAACGTAAGTACCTCGGTCGAAAAACACCGCGTCAGGGTCGGCGTGATTCGGCGGCATCTTTATCGGAACGAGCCTGACTCGGTTTCTGTCAAGGTGTTTTACGCGTATGTAACCCATTTGCGCCCAGTGAACTATCAGGGCGCGGGTAAGCCGCCTTGGATAAGTTTTTCCGATAAAAATATGCTGAACGTCCAACGGCGAAAACCCTTTTGCAAGAGCGGTCACTTTTTCGTGTTTGACGTTCCGCCTTGCACGCAGTCCGAAAACAAGTACAAGCAACAGTATTGCAAGTATGCACGCGTATATAAGACCGGCAAAAATATAATACGTCATCTTTACCTCTGATTAAATTATACCGAGTTGTTTTCACAGTGTCAACCGTTTAAATTTTGCAACACTGCGCATACTGATTCAGATATGAAAAAGAGATTTTTATTTTTTACGGTTATCATCACCCTTCTATTAATTCTTGTGCCCGCGTGCTCCGCCTCTACGACGGCTAACGGCGCGAGCGGTTCCCTCAAAGCAATCACAAAACCCTACATCGGCGAGTACGAGTGCGTTGCGGCGCGGCTGGGCGAAAGCGACCTACTCGAAAAATACGAATTTATTAAAATAACGCTTCTTGACAACGAGAAAATGGAAGTCAGCTTCAAGCCCAAAGGCGGCGCAAAAAAGAGTTTCGAGGGCGGCTATAAAGTCAACGAAGAAACGCGTGAATTCACCGGCGAAGTGGGTATCTTCGGAGTAAAATTCAAGGAAGCCACGAAAATCGAAAACGGTAAATTCACTTTGACTAAACTTATTTTCAACACTCCCCTTATTATGAACTTCAAAATGAAATAGAAAACCGCGCGGCGACGCCGCGCGGTTTGTTTGCTTCGGTTCTCGGTTAAACCGAAAGTCTATTCGGGTTTGTAAGTTCCGACAATCTCTTCCAAGCCGTCGGTGTCCACCGTCTGAAAAACGTCGCTGTCGTTTTCGGGCATAGCGTCGGGCGCAATATCGTTGAAAGACATCTGTCCGTTTTCGGGGTGGTCGGGGATTACGTGCTCCGTTTCCTCGTCGTAGACCAAAAAGTCGTACTTCATCTGCACAAGGTTTTTATCGGAATACATCTGCTCCAAGCGTAGTTTTTGAGACTTCTCCCGCTTCCGCCTTTGCGCGTACAGTATTATAAATACAAGAAACAGCAACAGGAACATAGACCCCGCCACTATCGCAACAATATACTCTGCGTCCATACTTTGATTATACTTCCCTTTTTACAGTATGTCAACTTTTTTGGTTTAAAGCCCTTTACATAAAATATTGTTATAATTAATAAAATATTATTGCTATGAAGAAGATTATGTTTTGCGGCGGAGGAAGCGCCGGACACGTTATCCCGAATATTGCGGTTATGGAAGTTTTAAACGGCGTGTACGACCTGTGCTACCTCGGCACCGACGGCATAGAAAAGCGCATTTGCGCCGAAAACAAAGTAAAATTTTACGAGTGCTCTGCGGTAAAATTCGTGCGCGGTAAAATTCTTTGTAATCTCGCCCTACCTTTCAAGCTGTTCAAAAGCGTAAAGGAAGCGGGTAGAATTCTGGATGAAGCAAAGCCCGACCTGGTGTTCTGCAAGGGCGGGTATGCATGCGTTCCGCCTGCGCTCGCCGCAATAAAAAGGCGTATCCCCGTCATCACTCACGAATCTGACGTCAGCGCGGGCCTTGCCAATAAATTCATTGCAAGAAAATGCGACAAGGTGCTGACCACTTTCCCCTCCACCGCGCAAAAGTTCGACAGGGGCATATGTACAGGTACGCCTATGAGGGGTTGCCTGTTCGGGCGGAGCCGTGCCGAAGCGCGCGAACATTTCGGACTGGATATGCGCCCCACACTCGTCGTTTTGGGCGGCGGAAGCGGGTCCAAAAAGATTAACGCGCATATACGTAACATTGCCCCCAAAGTTTGCAAGGACTTTAACATTCTGCACGTCTGCGGCAAAGGCAACGTGAAAGACACTAATATTTACGGATATAAGCAAGTCGAATTTACGAACGATATGGGGCTTGTTTACGCCTGTGCTGACGGGGCTGTTTCGCGGTGCGGTTCCAACACCGCCAACGAACTTATCGCGCTGAGAATACCTACTCTTTTCATTCCGCTTGAAAACAGGCGCAGCCGCGGCGACCAGCTCAAAAACGCGCAGTATTTCCAAAGCCTTGGGCTCTGCCGTATTTTAAGCGAAAAAGAATTGACGGACTTGAAACTCATAGAGGGAATTTACAGGCTGTTCGGCGATAAAAGACTGAAAACCGCACTCGACGGATGTTGCGTCAAGTGCGGTAATGACAGAATCGTGAAAGAAATTACAGCAAGCCTTCGATAAGGATTTTTAAGGCGATTGCAATTAAGACTACTCCGCCCACTATCTCCGCTATGCTCGCTTTTTTGCGGAAAAGCTTGCCGACCTTTACTCCGATAATCACCCCGACAAGGGAAATTGCGAACGTAATTACTCCGATTATCCCAACGCTTATCCAAGCCCAGACCTGAACGTTGTTTACCCCCTCGAGCATTGCGTTCAGACTGAACCCGACAAACAGAGCGTCGATACTCGTCGCGACGCCTTGAACGAGAACTTCCGGGAAAGAGAACTGTTTGGGTTGCAGTTCTTCCTGCTTGGAAATAAGTTCCCTTGCGCCGTCGAAAATCATTTTGCCGCCGATAAACAAAAGCAGTGCGAAAGCTATCCAATGGTCGACGGCGTCGAACGCGTCGATTTGATGAAAAGCCATTCCGATATAAAAACCGATTATAGGCATCGCCGCCTGAAATATACCGAAAGTCGTCGGCATAACGACGGCTTTTCTTTTATTCAGATTTCTGTAAACCATTCCGTCGCAGATGGAAACGGCAAACGCGTCCATTGAAAGGGAAATTCCCGACAGAACGACCGATAAAACGATGCTCCACAACATAAACGTATTATATCATACGCGGGATACCAAAGTAAATATTAATTATAATTTTCCCCGACTTAATTTTTTTTGTAAAGCCACTAAAAACAGTTGCTTTTTTTTGTTATTTCAGTATAATAAATGAAGTAATTGAGGTGTAGCGCAGTTTGGTAGCGCGTCTGGTTAGGGACCAGAAGGTCGTGGGTTCAAGTCCCGTCACCTCAACCATAAACAGAGGAATGACATAAGTCATTCCTCTGTTTATTTCTTGGTTAGGTAATAGGGGACTTGAGGGGAGGCTCGGTCTGCGGGCTCTACCGCAGACTTGACAGCAATTGATTTTTGCTGTCAACCGTGCGCGCCGCTCAAGGCGCAAGTCCCGTCACCTCAACCATAAAGTCTGGGAATGGCGCACGCCATACCCAGACTTTTTAACTTTCTGTGTCGACGCTTTAAACATTAACCCAAATGTTATTTAAATAAGGATACAGATTTAAAAACTCTGAATCAATAATCCTTTTATTAAGAAAAGAAGCATTTAAGTTCACGTCGGAATAAATAAAAACTATACGGCTCATTTTATCCCCCCTTGAACATTTATTTTCTCTGAACAATTATAAGAGATAGTCGCTGAAAAATCTACCCAATCTCAAATATGGGAAATTAAACATATAAGAAATAAAGTAGCGCAAGTAAAAATTTACTTGCGTTACTTTCGTTAATTATTAATGATGCACCGCCACAAAAAAATTACTTCCTTACAATTCTTAGTGTTAAAGAAGAAACCGTACCGTCAAATAATTTATCCATAGTAAATATCAGCGTTGCTTCTTCTGCAACGTTTGAATACATTCCCTCTGCAACAATATTATCCAGAATTAATCCCTCATCGACATAACTGAAAATTAAAAATTTTCCGCTCTCCGGAAGCCATTGAAAAATCAGCTCCTTTTCTCCAACCAAAGTTACTGCAACAGCACGTCTACACTTATTGGAAAAGTAACCGTCTCTGGTTGCCGCCAGAATTAATTTCCCCGAGCTTTCAGCCCAGTCTTCATAATATTCCCAGGCGTCCACCGTATTCGGATTAATTGCGGAATAAGTTAAAACTATGCGTCCGAAATGTTCCCCAAACAGTATTACGTCATCTTCATTACTTATTACTTGACCCTGTTGGTTCACGTCGCTTACACTAAAACTTTCGGTTGACAGTTCATAATGGCTATCCGTTTCCTGCGCGTTCAAATCCTTTGATAAAACCGAAACCTGAATACTGCTTTTAATTCCGAATACAAACTCGGCTTCAATCTTTTTACCCGACAGATAAATATAACCGTTCCCAATTCCTCCCGATACCGTTCGGAAGCTGATTTTAGCCGTTTGGTCGGTCCATTCAGTATAGGTTAAAGCTCTCGCCTTTTTTAATGAATAATCGCAACCGCCGACAATCAGACAACTGAATACTGTAACGATAGCAATAACTATATATAAAATTCCATTTGCTTTTTTCATTTTTAAAAATATTATAACAAACACGCCGAAAAAATCAACTTCTAAAATAGCGCAAGTAAAAACCTCTACTTGCGCTATTTATTTGTACCTTTAAAATTTTAGGGCATTTTGGTATAGTTGGAAGCGCCAAAATCAATTAATTTCTTTAATGCTGTAATCCGAATCAATTTGATAATTATAATTTCCGAGAAAATTTGTAACTTTTATAAAATCAAATCCATCGTCAACATAGGGCAGGATTTCGTTAGTTTTTTCTAAAATCGAATTCATTGACAGCTCGGCAATATTTTTAATAAATAGTGATAGCTTTTGGTCGCCTTTGAAAACTTGAAAATAAAACGTCCTTTCCGCTAAAACGTATAATAAACCGATAACTTTCTCTACTTCTTGCTCATTCATCGAATAAGAAAACTCTTCATCCATACAATTCCAAAAATTTATTCTGTTAGCAACAAAATCGAAATTTACGGATACTGTTTGACCTGTTTTAATTGACGTTATACGAACAATATCAATATAGTTATTACACCGTATTATATCCGCAGATAAATTGTCTTCACTATTTATTCGATTACAGAAATCATATTCCAAATTGCGCAAATTAATCATTAAATTTAATCTTTCCCTTAACAAGCATTACCATACCAAATATGAAGCACATGAAAAACATCGTGAAAATGATAATAATATCCGCTTCCATTGCGATAATCGTGTGTTTCACTTTGAGAGTTACTATTAATGAATGCACCAGTTGCGTATGCTAAATTAGCCGCATCTTGTTCTTGATAAGTATAAATTCCCACACTATTTTTCTTGATTTGCCCATTATTTAAAAGCTTTTTAGCAAATTCCTTTAAGCTCGACGACATTTGTAAATTTACTATCTTAGAATATATATCTTTTGGAATACTTGAAACATTTATTAGCCCAGCCGACCAAAGTACCGCATAAGCTTCAAGATAGTTTAATGCAACTGAGTTATCTATTATTAATTTGCCGTTTAACAAATACGCAATATAATAACATTTATTAGTGATAGACGGTACAGCCAGAGCGGCAGCGATTGCAGAAGCTATTTCCTTAACTTTTGTCCACGCGCTATAAGCCACATTTTCTGCAGCATCGCCTAAGGCTTCTCCTGCCTGCACTCCAGCTTGAACTGCCGCTTGTCCTACAGTTGTTGCAACTATAGCTCCGGCAGCGACTCCTATTGCGGCACTTCCGGCAGTAACAGCCGTTGAGCCTGCTACTCCGATACCGGCAGCGACAAGAGCCGGCGCAGCCGCGCCTGCGGTTACAACAACTGTCGCCGCCACTACCGCCACGACCGCCACGACAACAACTGCGACTACTATAGCTTTAATAAGTCTTGAAAACCAACCGCAATTCTGAATCATTCCAGCATCGCGCATTTCGCTCAATAAAATGCCCTCGCCGTCGATATTCATTACTGCGTCAATCTCATCTTTATCGTTTATAAAACCGACGCCGCTGATTTCATCTACCTCAACGGTACCGTCCGCTAATGTAGCAGTCGCAGCTATTGTTACGATATTGGTTTCTGAATTGTATGAAAAATTGTATTTGGTAGTGCAATTTTCTAATTCTTCAAAATCGGTCTCGCTAATATAGTCTATCTCGGTAAGCACGTTTTTGTCAATAGGTTTATACCCTTCGAAATAAACG
>CAJTVA010000024.1 GCA_910579585.1 uncultured Christensenella sp. | reverse complement strand
TCATAAAAAGCGCTTTGATACTTTCAGAAACGTTATAAAAAGAACGCGGCGGACGCCGCGTTCTTTTTATATTTCTTGACTTGAAAAGCACCGAGTGATAAAATAAAAAAAGGTATTCAAAATGTATAAAATCGTACGCAGAAAAAATTTAAACCCCACCGTCACGCAGATGGAGATTGAAGCGCCCCTCGTCGCTAAAAAGGCGCTGGCAGGGCAGTTCATTATACTTCGCGTGGATGAAGAGGGCGAGAGAATTCCCCTGACCGTCGCGGGTACGAACCCCGAAGAGGGTACCGTAAAGATAATTTTCCAGATTGTCGGCGCGACGACCGAAAAACTAAATTTAAAGCCTGCGGGCGGGTATATATCCGACTTCGTAGGGCCTCTCGGTACGCCTACGCACATAAAGGGGCTGAAACGCGTTTGCGTGGTCGGCGGCGGCGTTGGGTGCGCTATTGCGCTTCCCGTTGCCGAAGCGTTAAAGGCACAGGGTACGCGCGTAACAAGTCTTATCGGGTTCAGAAGCAAGGACTTGCTTATTTTAGAGGACGAGTTTAAAAACTGTTCCGACAGTCTTACCGTGATGACGGACGACGGGTCTTACGGGCGGCAGGGGAACGTCACTCTTCCGCTGAAAGAACTTCTGGAAGCGGTCGAAAAGTTCGATATGATAATTACGATAGGTCCGCTTGTTATGATGAAGTTCGTGACCCTGACGGCGAAGCCTTACGGCGTGCCCGTCACCGCGTCTATGAACCCGATTATGATTGACGGTACGGGTATGTGCGGCGGGTGCCGCCTGACTTTGAACGTCGGCGGAAAAAAAGTTACTAAGTTCGCCTGCGTTGACGGGCCCGATTTCAATGCTTACGAAATCGACTTCGACGAAGCAATGTCCCGCGGGAGAATGTACTTCGACTTCGAGCGCAAAGCTCACGAAGCGGCGTGCAATCTTTTAAAGAAAGGGGGTAAAAACTGATGGAACCCAAAAAGCACGAAATGCCCGTCCAAGCCCCCGCAGTGCGGGCGAAAAACTTCGAAGAGGTTGCCCTCGGCTACTCTGAAGAGTTGGCGGTTGCCGAAGCGCAGAGGTGCTTAAACTGCAAAAACAAACCCTGCGTTGCGGGTTGCCCCGTTAACGTCAATATCCCCGACTTTATTTCGAAAATAAAGGAAAGGGACTTCGAGGGCGCGTACGGAGTAATTTCCGCTTCCTCGTCGCTGCCCGCTGTCTGCGGCAGAGTCTGCCCGCAGGAAACGCAGTGCGAACAAAAGTGTACGCTAGGTATCAGGTTCGAGCCCGTTGCGATAGGCAGGCTTGAACGGTTTGTTGCGGATTTACATAACCAAAACCCCTCCGCACCGGTAAAAGCCGCGCCTAACGGTAAAAAAGTCGCGGTTGTGGGTTCGGGGCCCTCGGGGTTGACCTGCTCGGGCGATTTGGCTAAAAAGGGCTACGACGTCACCGTTTTCGAGGCTTTGCATACGGCGGGCGGGGTGCTGGTTTACGGCATACCCGAATTCAGACTACCAAAGTCAATCGTAAAAAAGGAAGTCGAAACCCTGAAAGCTTTGGGAGTAAAAATAGAAACCAACGTGGTTATCGGCAAGACACTGACCGTCGACGAGCTGTTCGACGACGGTTTTTCGGCGGTATTTATCGGTTCGGGCGCGGGGCTTCCCAATTTTATGGGTATCGATGGAGAGGCGCTTAAAGGCGTTTATTCCGCCAACGAGTTTTTGACGCGCGCAAATCTTATGAAAGCGTATAAGGAAAATTCCGACACGCCTATTATGAAAGGTTGCCGCTTTGCGGTCGTCGGCGGCGGAAACGTCGCAATGGACGCGGCGCGCACGGCGCTTAGGCTCGGCGCGGAGAAAGTTTATATTATCTATCGCCGCTCTATGACCGAGCTTCCCGCGCGAAGAGAAGAGGTCGAGCATGCGGAAGAAGAAGGGGTTGAGTTTAAACTTTTGTGCAATCCCGTAGAAATTCTCGGCGACGGGGAAACGGGCTTTGTAAGCGGAATTAAGCTTATAAAGATGGAGCTGGGCGAGCCCGACGCACGGGGCAGAAGAAGCCCCGTGCCCGTAAAGGGGTCGGAGTTCGTTTTGGACGTCGAATCGGTTATTATCTCGATAGGCACTTCGCCTAACCCTTTGATAAAGGATACGACGGCGGGGCTTTCGGTGAACGCGCGCGGCGGAATTATAGTGGACGAAAACTGTCTTACAACCCGCGCGGGTGTTTATGCGGGCGGAGACGCAGTTACGGGCGCGGCTACGGTTATATCCGCAATGGGCGCGGGCAAAGCCGCCGCAAAAGCAATCGACGAATATCTTTCTCAAAAATAAGAGGTATTTTATGAAATTCGAAACGCTGTGTTTGCACGCCGACGACAACAAAAAGGACGAGTGGGGCACGATAAATACCCCCGTGTGTCAGGCGGCGACTTTCGTACATAAGGACGTGGGCGTACCGTCCGAATACAGCTATTCCCGACTGTCCAACCCGACTAGGGCGCACCTTGAAAACACGATTTCCGCTCTCGAAGGCGGCGCGGCGGCTTTTGCGTTTTCGTCCGGTATGTCGGCGATTGCCACCGTTATGAAACTTTTTACCCCGCCTGCGCACATAATCGCGTCCGACGATTTGTACGGCGGAACTTTGCGGCTTTTCAGGGGCGTTAACGCGGCGGAGGGGCTTTCATTCGATTTTGTCGATACGGCGGACGTTGAACGCGTAAAATCGCTTATTAATAAGGACACTAAGGCGATTTTTTGCGAAACGCCCTCCAACCCGATGATGCAGGTATCGGATATTGCCGCACTGGCGAGGGTCGCGAAAGCGCACAATCTTTTACTTATAGTCGACAACACGTTTCTGACCCCTTATTATCAGAAGCCTTTCGCGTTTGGCGCGGATATAGTCGTGCACAGCGGCACCAAATACCTCGGCGGGCATAACGATGTGCTTGCCGGGTTTGCGGTGGCAAGGACGGAAGCGCTCGCCGAAAAACTGGCGTATCTTTATAAGACGTTCGGTGCGTGTCTTGCTCCGTTCGACTGTTTTCTGGTTGAAAGGGGTATAAAGACGTTGCCGATAAGAATGGACAGGCTCAGCGCGAACGCGGCGAAAATTGCGGAGTGGCTTCGTGCCCGCAAGGACGTGAAAAAGGTATACTATGCGGGGTTCAGCGACCACGCGGGTTACGTTGTTTCCAAACGACAGGCAACGGGCTTCGGGGGAATGATTTCTTTCGAAGCGGAAAGCCGCGCGCTTGCAGAGAATATTTTAAGGAAAGTCAAAGTTTTTCAGTACGCGGAAAGTCTTGGCGGAGTTGAAAGTTTAATAACCTTTCCTATGTTGCAGACCCACGCCGACGTGCCCGAAAAAGAGCGGCTGGCGCGGGGCATAACCGACTCGTTTTTGCGTGTTTCCGTCGGTATAGAAAACGCGGACGATTTAATAGACGATTTGGAGCAAGCGTTTAAGTTATGACGGATTTCGATAAAATTTACGACCGCAAAAATACCAACAGTCTGAAATACGACTTTTATAAAGAGCGCGGCAAAAGCGAAAATTTAATACCGCTTTGGGTTGCGGATATGGACTTCCGCGCGCCCGACGAGGTGATAAACGCTTTAAAAGCCAAGGCGGAGCACGGCGTTTTCGGCTATTCCGAGCCCGATAAAAAGTACTTCGAAACGCTTAGGAATTGGTTTGCAACCCGTCACGGTTGGGAAACCGAGCCCGAAAATTTCGTAGTTACCTGCGGGGTGGTGTTCTCGATTTGCGCGCTTATACGCGCCGTCACAAAGGTCGACGACGCAGTTATTATCTGTCAGCCCGTGTACTATCCTTTTGCGGAAAGTATTTTGGATAACGGAAGAAGGCTTGTCGTAAGCGAGCTGGAAAATCACGACGGTTTTTATGAAATCGACTTTGAAGATTTCGAAAAGAAGATAATAAAAAACAAGGTCAAAGCCTTTATTTTATGCAATCCGCATAACCCCGTCGGCAGGGTCTGGACAAGGGCGGAACTTGAAAAACTGGGCGACATATGCCTTAAACACGGAGTTTTCGTTATTTCGGATGAGATACATTCCGACTTTGTTTACGGTGGAAACAAGCACACGGTTTTTTCCACCGTCAAACCCGAATTCGGGGAGATTTGCGCGGTGTGCACCGCGCCTACGAAAACCTTTAATCTGGCGGGTTTGCATATAGCCAATACATACGTTAAATCAAGCATAGTACGGGGGCAATTTAAAAAAGAGCTCGCAAAACAGGGCTTTTCGCAGCCGAATATTATGGGGCTGGTCGCCTGCAAGGCGGCTTATGAGTTCGGGGCGTACTGGCTTGAAGATTTAAAAGTGTATTTAGCGCAAAATCTGCAATTGGTGCGGGAATATGCTTTAAATAACGGAGGTTTCACGCTTGTAGAGCCGCAGGGAACGTACCTGGTATGGCTGGACTGCCGCGCGCTGGGGCTTTCGGACGGGGAACTATCCCGACTTTTCGAAAAAGACGCGGGGTTGTGGGTTGACGACGGTACGGTTTTCGGCAAGGGCGGCAGCGGGTTCGAAAGAATAAATATCGCCTGCCCGCGTTCGGTTTTGAAGCTTGCTTTGGATAAGCTTTGCGCGGCGGTAAGGAATTTACGCAGATGAGAATAGACGAAATTTTAAAGAAAAAGAGAACGCTGTCTTTCGAGGTTTTTCCGCCTAAAAAGGGCGGCGGAGAAATAGACAAGCTGTTTGAAACCATAGACGGGTTAAAGGCTTTAAATCCGGATTTTATCAGCGTGACGTACGGCGCAAGCGGTTCGAACGCGCGCGGCGCCGCGGAAATCGCGGGGCGGCTTAAAACGGTTGGCATAGAGCCGCTTGCCCACGTTACGGGCGGGCCCTCGACCCCCGCGGAGATTGACGCGCTTTCAAAAAAGCTTAAATCTTTGGGCGTTGAAAACGTGCTTGCCCTGCGCGGCGACAAACCGTCGGAGTACACTGCGGAGTACTGCAAGCACTTCCCGCACGCGTCGGATTTGGAAAGTTATATTAAAAAATACGGATTCTGTATGGGCGCCGCGTGCTACCCGGAGGGGCACGTTGAAAGCGCTACCCTTTACGACGATATCGAGAATCTGAAAAAGAAAGTCGACTGCGGCGCGGCGTTCTTTATAACACAGATGTTTTACGACAACGCGTATTACTACCGGCTTTTGAACGAGGCGCGGCGCGCGGGAGTAAATATCCCTATAATTCCAGGCGTAATGCCGCTGACGGGTTTGAAAAACATCGCAAAAATCAAGTCGATGTGCGGCAGTACCCTGCCAATCGAGTTCAGAAATATGATAGAGGTATATTCGGGTTCGCCTACCGCCTTAAAGGAAGCGGGGCTGAACTACGCCGCGTATCAGATTAACGACCTTATCGCAAAGGGCGCGCCGGGCGTGCACGTCTACACTATGAACCGCGCCGACACCGCGACGGAAATTGTTTCGAGGCTGAAAAACGTTTTAAATGAGTTCTTTACCGATTGAAAAAGTATATGCATACCTCGGCGCCCCAGCAAACCGCGGTCTTGACGGGGAAATTTTCCGTTGCCTCGAAGAAATAGCGGGGCTTGCGCATTTCAGGTATTTATACAAATTCTTTTCCGAGCCGCCCGAATTTCTTTTAAAGGAACCCTATCTTAGCTATCTTGAAGGAAGCACGGGCGTAATTCTCGCGGTTATGACGCTCGGCGGGGAAGTTGATAAAAAGATTAAGCTTTTACAGCGCACGGACGTGTCGAAAGCGGTTATATACGATGCGGCGGCAAGCGCTTACCTTGAATTTCTTTCGGATGAATACGAAAAATCTTTGGATGAAAACCTTTCTTACAGGTTCTGCCCCGGCTACGGCGGCAGTGACGTTACCGATTTAAAACACGTTTTCGGTATTTTAAAGCCCGAAAAAATCGGCGTAACCTTATCAGAAGCGTTTTATATTCTGCCCGCAAAGTCTATGGCGGGTATAATCGCCGTGGGCGGAAGCGCCGAAAAGACCTGCAAAGGCTGTGTTATTTCAAAAAATTGTAAATATTTAAAGGGGGGTGTAAAATGTTACGACTAGGCGATACAGTCACCGTATTCGACGGCGCAATGGGCAGCGAGCTTGAAAAGCTGGGGTTTTGCGGCGTGCCCGAGGAACTGAATATCACCCACCCCGACGTAATTCAGAATATACACCGCTCGTACGCGTGCGCCGACTGCATAATGACGAACACGTTCGGGCTGAACAGAATTAAGTACAAAGGGAGCTTCGGTTTAAAAGAGCTTGCCTTGAAAGCCGTCGAAAACGCGCGCGTTGCGGGTAAGAAAGTTATTTTCGACATAGGCCCCACGGGCGCGATGATTGAGCCTTTGGGCACGCTGACTTTCGACGAAGCGTACGATGCTTTCGCCGAAATCGTGGAAATTACCAAAGACGTAGTCGACGGCTATATCGCCGAAACGTTTTCGGATTTGTACGAGATAAAAGCTTGTATTCTCGCCGTAAAAGAGCACTCAAATAAGCCCCTTTTTGCGACGATGACTTTCGACGGCGCTGGCAGGACTTTGACGGGCTCTACTCCCGAAATCGTTGCGAACACTCTGGAAGGGCTTGGGGTGGACGCGCTCGGCGTCAACTGCTCGGGGGGACCGAAAGAATTGGAAGGGGTGGTCGCGCGCTTTTTAAAATGCAGCGGGGTGCCCGTTATGGTCAAGCCCAACCGCGGCTTGCCCACGCTGAAAAACGGCAGGACGGAATACGTTTTAGAAATCGAAGAGTTTGATTTTTATATAAAAAAATTTATAGATATGGGCGTTAGCATCGTCGGCGGCTGTTGCGGCACTAACCCTGAGTTCATTAAAAAAATAAGCCGTTTCAGCGGACGAAAAGTCGTCCGCCGCGCCGTAGAGAGGGTGACGGTCGTTAACTCCGCGACGAGGTCAGTAACTGTCGACGGCGTTAAAATCTGCGGAGAGCGGCTGAACCCCACGGGCAAGAAAAAGCTGAAAGAAGCCCTGATATGCGGCAATTACGACTTTTTAATCGACGAAGCCGTCGCCCAGCAAGAGGCGGGCGCGGACGTGCTGGATTTGAACGTGGGCGTGCCCGGGCTTGACGAAAAGTCGGTTATGAAAACGGCTTGCCGCAAAATTCAGGAATACGTTGATTTGCCTTTGCAAATCGATTCGTCCGACGTTTCGGCAATCGAGAGCGGCGCAAGGTACTACAACGGCGTGCCCATAATCAACAGCGTCAACGGAGAAGATAATGTTTTGGACGCGGTTCTGCCCGTCGTAAAAAAGTACGGCGCCGTGGTGATAGGGCTGACTATGGACGGGCGCGGCGTGCCCCCGACTGCGGAAAAGCGTTTTGAAATTGCAAAAAAGATAATAAAAAGGGCGGAAGAGTACGGTATTCCGCGCCATAAAATTATAATAGATACGCTGGTTCTGACGGCTTCGGCAGAGCAGAAGCTTGTAAAAGAAACGACCAAAGCTTTGCGGCTTGTGCGCTCGCTCGGGGTAAAAACGGCGCTTGGCGTATCAAACGTTTCGTTCGGGCTTCCGAACAGGGGGCTTTTGAACCGCACGTTCCTTACAATGGCTATGACCTGCGGACTGAATATGCCCATTATGAACCCGTTGGACGGTGAAATGACTGGCGCGGTGAAAGCGTTCGGGGTGCTGTCGGGCGAGGACGAAAATTCCGAAAATTACATTGAAATTTACAAGGATTTTTCGGGAACCGTCACAGCGCTGAATACTCCGAAAACGGAGCATATTACGGGGTCTAACCTTTACGCTTGTATAAAAAAAGGCTTGAAAAACGAGGCGGCGGCGCTTTGCGCAAAAGAGCTTGAAAACACCGAACCGATGACCGTCGTGAACGATATTTTAATTAAGGCATTGGAAGAGGTGGGCGCGCTGTACGATAGCGGCAAACTTTATCTTCCTCAGCTCGTATCTTCGGCGGAAGCCGCTAAAAAAGCGTTCGAAGCGGTGGGTAAAGCCATGCCCAAAGGCACGGCGAAAAAGGCGAAAATTATACTTGCGACCGTTAAGGGCGACGTGCACGACATCGGCAAAAATATCGTTAAAGTCGTTTTGGAATCGTACGGTTACGACGTTATCGACCTGGGAAAGGACGTGCCGCCCGAGGCCGTAGTCGAGGCTTATTTCAAGCATATGGCGGGGGCAATCGGGCTTTCGGCGCTTATGACGACGACCGTAAAGAGTATGGAAGAAACGATTGCCGCTTTGAAATGTGCGGGGTGCAAGTGCCCCGTGTTCGTTGGCGGAGCCGTTCTCAGCGCGGAAACCGCCAGAAAAATCGGCGCGGACTATTACACGCGCGACGCGTTGGAGTTCGTCAAAGTCTTAGATAAAATTCTTTAAACTCAATACACGGCAGGTTGCACGGCGAAAGTATGTGCATTAAACGGGGAATACGGTGAAATTCCGTAACTGTACCGCAACGGTAAGCCTTTTGAAAGGACGAGTCCGAACGCCAGACCTGCTTTTGTTTTCGTTTGGTTCGAGTTAAATCAAGCGTGTGGGGACACGTTTGTTTTCGGCGTGTCCTTTTTTGATACAGAATATAGAAGTAAGGAGAAAATCTTATGAAAAAACTTGTTACACTTTTTTTGGCGCTTTTCGCGTCGGTTGCGGCGTTCTCGTTCGCGGGTTGCGACAAGGGCGAAACCCCTGAAGGCGGCAAGAGCGGCGATGTCGTTTTAAACGTTGAAAGCATCGTATTCACCGTAAAATGCGACTATATCGAGCTTGGCGAAACGACCTCGGTCAAGGACTATATGGACGCGCTAAAAGCTAACGGAGAGCTTGTTTTCGACGGTAGTAACAGCGAGTTCGGCTTTTATATCGAGTCGGTTTACGGAAGAAAAGCAGAGGACGACGCTTTCTGGGCGGTATATACCGACCTTGTGAAAATCGAGGGCGACGACGCGGTTTATTCCACCACCGAATGGGGCTCGTTTACCTACGGCGGTAAGACTTTGGGCAGCGCTGCGTACGGGGTTTCTTCTTTGCCGTGCGTGGAAGGGTACACCTACGCGCTTGTGTACGAAACCTTTTAATGGATAGGGGTAAGCGGGAAATTTCCCCGTCGAAGCAAATTGCATACACGGCTATTTTGTGCGCGCTGTTGATAGGCGGGCAGTACGTCTTTTCGTTCGTTACGGGGGTGGAGGTTGTCACCGTCCTTTTGGCGTGTTTTGCGTACGTTGCGGGGGTGAAACCCGGCGTTATGTGCGCGGTTTCGTTCTCGCTTTTAAGGTGCTTTATCTTCGGCTTTTACCCGAACGTAATAATTTTGTACCTTATTTATTACCCTGCTTTTGCGGCAACTTTCGGCTTTATGGGCAAGTCTGGCGGAGCGTCGGAAGCTTTTTTTGCGGTTGCCGTCAACGTCTTTCTGATAGCCGTAGCCGCACTGTGCCTTACAGCGTATTTTATGGGCGCAATAGCCGTTTCGCGTATCCTGAAAGCTACGCTTAACGCGTTTTTGTGGGTAATTTTCGCGTTGAGCGTTGCGCTTCTGACCGCGTTCGACGCGCTTTTATTCGCAAAAAAAGCGTACGGTAAAAACACTTCGGCGGCGCTGAAAGTTATCGCCTATGCAACCGTCGCGGCTGTTTTTACGGTGATTTTTACGCTTTTGGACGACGTGATAACTCCGCTTGTTTCGGGCTACGGACAAGGAGCGTGGGACGCGTATTTTTACGGCTCGTTCGCGGCGATGTTGCCGCAGACCGTGTGCGCGATAGTGACTGTAACCACGCTTTATCTGCCGCTTACGGGCTTGTTTAACCGCTTTTTTTCTCCGCGCGATACAAAGAATATATTGAAGCGGTAAATACTAAATTTGTCGCAAAACCCTTTCAAAATGAGTTGACAGCAAAAAACCAATTTGTTATAATCTTTTAGCATTGAGTTGTAGCGGACTGCAATACGTGAGCTTCGCGGGTGTAGTTCAATGGTAGAACACTAGCCTTCCAAGCTGGTTGCGTGGGTCCGATTCCCATCACCCGCTCCAAAATGCCTTAGACGCGCAACAAATGTAAATGCGCCCGTAGCTCAGCAGGATAGAGCAACGGCCTTCTAAGCCGTGTGTCGGGGGTTCGAGTCTCTCCGGGCGCACCAGAATATGGCGGGCGTAGCTCAATCGGTAGAGCGCCAGATTGTGGCTCTGGAGGTAGCAAGTTCGAAACTTGTCGCCCGCCCCATATTTATTTTTGCACGGTGGGGTGTCGCCAAGCGGTAAGGCACGGGATTTTGATTCCCGCATTCGTAGGTTCAAATCCTGCCACCCCAGCCATATTATGGCCCATTAGCTCAGTTGGCAGAGCACTTGACTTTTAATCAAGGTGTCCCGGGTTCGAGTCTCGGATGGACCACCACAAACGCCGCGAATAAGCGGCAATATTTGCACCTTTAGCTCAGTTGGTAGAGCAACTGACTCTTAATCAGTGGGCCCAGGGTTCGAGTCCCTGAAGGTGCACCAAAAGAGTATAATCCGAATTGTTTACTTGTTACAAGTGAGTGGTTCGGATTTACTTTTTATTTCAAGATTTCATAGAAAACAGGGCTTGCACTTTTGCAAGCCCTGTTCTATTGCTATAAAAATTTAATTCGTTGAACCTTCTACCGCATTTGTCTTATCTTTTAAATCTGTTGCAAGATTCCACTCTTCAAAACCGGCAGTGTGCGGAAGCATTAAGTTCCATTCATCCAAGCAGTTGATTTTCATTCTGCAATCGTCGGATGAAAGTTTAAGGATATGTCCGCCTTTTGTTAAATCTTTGCTGATAAAATGTATGTGCCAACCCGGCATATTTATCCCGTTTACATAGTTTGGACAATATACTCCTACAACAAAGCCTTCTTCATCGTGATACTCAAACTCTCTTTGATCGCAAGCAACTTTATAAAGCGGTTCGTACGGCTCGCTTTGAACAAAACAAGACCGCACTCTGACATTAAATTTGCCCTCCATTTTTATCATGTAGAAGAAATTATGACTTTGTATGTATTGTTCCATTTTAGTTTTGAAATCTTCGATAGATACAAACTCCAAAGGATTTTCTTCCACTCTCTCATCAAATTTTGCTACCGTTGAGAACGGAAGCGAATCGCTGTCGTTCATTTCGCTTACCACGCCTGTTGCTCGTCCGTTATACGCTTTACCATTAATTATAATGGCTTCGCCGTCAAGACCGTCATAAGTGCCTATTCCCGTATCGCCGTAACGAAGCAGGTCTTTGACGGTACAGCTACCGTGATAGTCGCCCATCATAAGACTGTTGAGATTGCCGATTTGTAAAAGTTGATTATTTTGCATTTTAAATGCCTCCTGAATGATGTTTTCTGAGATGATGATGTTTTGAGATATAATGATTATTTTCGTCATAGACGGCGGCTAAAAGTTCACCGTGAGTCGCACCGAAAATTTTACGGGGATTTTCAATTTTATCGCCTTGATTTGTTTTAAAGTAATGCGTCATAATTCCCCTTGTGAAGAACGGGGATAAAATATTGGTTATGAGTAGCACAAACGCAAGTATAGCAATCGAATGTGCCGCCACGTCAGCGCCCGAAAGCCCTTGAAACGTGTATGTCGCAAACATAGCAGGAATCGATAAAGCCACGCCCGCAAGCGACGAGCTACCGATTGAAGCATAGCCGGGACGCTTCAAAATAAACCTGTCTACCACATAAGGCAATATCATAGTAATTGCCCAAAAGATTAACGTAATTACAACGGCAGCCAATAACACCGTAGGCTGGAAAGCTTTTGCGAGATTAATAGTCGAGCCAAACTGAAATCCCAAGAACGGTAATATAATCGTGTTGCCGCCCTTGAATATTTCGCGTATTTTCGGATCGAGATTACCAAACAAAAATCCCAACAAAAACGGTATTAGTAATGCAAAGATTTGTAAAATTTTACCTATTGTTGCAGCGGACGTACTTCCTGCCGGCATCCCGAATGCGCTAATAAATATAAAAGGAAGTAACGGCATTGAAAGTATTAACATTATGGGGAACGTCGCTCTATCGCTATTATCTGCATAAGGTGCGGTAACGCCCATATACAATGCTGCATTCGCGCTTGTTACAACGCAAGTAAAAGTAATAGCATCGATTCCCAAAAAGCCTTCGGGCCCACAAACTATCCAAACCACAGCCGAAATAATGTAAGCAGGCAAAAGCCTTGCTAAAACAACCCATATTCCTCTTTTAAAGACATCTACAAAATCGTGCGGTTTAATCATTGTCCCCGTACAGAATAACATCAGTCCTATCATTAACATTTGACCTGTAGAACCGAATAAATCTTTGACGGGATTACCGAGATATTGCCATAACGTCATACCTTCACCCGCTTTCCCTGTGCCAAGACCACAAGCAACCGTTATAGTACAAATAACGGCGCTTATCAATAGCGGCACAAACATTGTTCCAGCAGGGATTTTGTTTATAAAGTTCCAAATCCCTATGCCTTTGAACGGTTTTTTGCTTTTTTCTGCTTTCAAAATATGCCTCCTCGCAACCTAAAAACCGGTTGCTTTAATTGATTGTTTGTATTATAATAAAAAAGGAGACAAAAAGTAATAGCCCACAAATACGAACTTACATTCAATATTTGGGCTATTGGCACAAAGTACTATTATGGATTACGAGGAATTACTGCAAATTGAAGAAAACTCATTTACCGTTGATGAACTATTAAAAGCGTATTATGCATTTTTTCAATTACCTATGGCGGTTATAGATCAGAATTACAATATTAAGGGACACTTCTTCCTTGATAGCGCAGACGATACTTATATGTCGAATATTCAACGCGGCAGTTGGTCTATGGAACTTATAAGTATTGCTAACCTATCTTTTAAAGACGGGGAAAGATATAGAATTTTAGAAACAATAAACAGTAAAGTACGGCGTTTGTTTTATCGTTTGACATTCCGCGATTCGGTTATAGGCTACCTTGTATTACTTGAAAATCAAAAGAATAAATTTGAAGATTTAGATTTGATACTTTTAGAGCATCTGTGTAAGAGCATAATCAAAATTTTACGGTTACAATCCAATGAAGGGCACGGCTTTTCGCAATTGAATTTTTGGAAAGCTCTTGTCAAACACACTTATGTGCGAAGAGATATCTTTCTTTCAAAAGCGTCCGAATATAAAATTCCGCTCACATATAATTACCGAGTTTTACTTCTATCTCTTGCAAAATACGATAATCATGAAGATAATCACTTGCAAGATTCGCTGAAAAACATTTTGCGAAATTTCTACTGCATTGTAAAAGATAACTATGTTATAGTGATACTTAATGAAGATTTGTCGGAATATACGGTATCAACATTGAACGACTTCTTATTTAAAAATCACATTTATGCAATATTAAGTTCGAAAATTATAGATTTGTATGAACTGGATGTAATAATAGATAATCTGATAAAACTGTTTGATTACCTTGTAAAAGTAAAAGATGAATATTGTTTAAAATATGAAGAAGAAAATAAATTGCTTGTTCCGCTTTTTAATGCTCCTACAACCGACGTTATCTTAAACTATATCAACGAAACAATTCTTGAAATTTATATTTATGATAGAGATAACAACACGTCCTTGCTTGAAACACTATATCAGTATTTACTAAATAATAAAAGCTTAAATGAAACGAGCAGAATTCTATTTGTACATAAAAATACAGTAACTTATCGTCTGGAACGAGTTAAAGACTTGTTTAATATCGATTTCAATAACGTTGAAAATAACTTATCGTTTATGTATTCTGCCTCTATAATAAAATACTTGGATTCGATAAAATGCAAAGCTCTTTCCGAACTGAAAATTTTCAGTTAGGTATTGTCTATTATTGTAACCTTGCGGTAAGTGATGATTTACTATTTATAAATATAAAACAGCCGATAGAGCAATCAAACTCTATCGGCTGTTGCCGTTGTTTAGGTTTATGATATTCGGCGCAACCTTTCTACATTGTGTTTATGTAACTCTTTCATTTATATACCGCTACACTTCGGCGGTTTCTGTGTTCCGTCTTTTTCAACGGCTATCCCTATACGATTTAACGGGATTCTTTATTATTCAATTTATTATTCAGTTGTCTTTGTTGCCTTTCGTCTTGCCACACCGCAAACTCTCTTTGTCCTTCTTCGGTTTCAAAGTAGGCTTGAATAGCGGGCAATAATGCTCTTGCAAGGGAATCGATTTCAAAATCGGGAATCCCCGTAGTATTCTTTTTCCGTCTTGACATTAACTGTTGGCGTTTTCCTCCTTATAAGCGGTTATTAAGTTTACATTTGGTGGTCGCTGTATCGTCCGTGAATACGGGCAAGATTGCGTTGCCGTTCTCTTTCGTATCTGTCTGCTTTTTCATACTGCACGTCCTGTAACAGATGGTCGTAACCTTCGGGCAGTATCACCTTGATTTCCGCAACTTCCTTGACAGTCTTTTCATATTCGTCAGCTCGTCGTTTTTCTCTTGTGTACTCTCTGAATAGGTCTGTACGGTCTTTGTTTGCTCGTTTGACTTCTTCTTCGAGTACGGCGTTCCTTGCTCTTAAAGCCGTGATTGCGTCCGCAGCCTGTTTCTTCTTTTTGGGTATCGGCTTGCCCGTAGCTTGCGTTACCGCTTCAACCGTTTGGGTTAGTCCGTCAAGCTCGGCTTGCTTTTGCTCGGTCTGTCTGTCAATCTCATCACGCTTTTGCTCTGCCGATTGTACAATGACTTTTGCCTTATGTTCGGCGGCTGTAATGTGCGTTGCCTGACTGTTTTCCTTGCCACGTTGTAAGCCGTATTTCTTTCCGACTTGTTCCCATAACTCGGTTTGCAGTTCCGCAAGTTTTTGTCTATCGAATAGGCTTTTACTGCTCAATCTTCCGTCATTGATAGGCACGAAGTTCAAGTGCAAATGCGGTGTTGTTTCGTCCACGTGGACTACCGCAGACAGCATATTTTCATAGCCGTACTTATCCATAAAGAAGCGGGCGCAATCTTCAAAGAAAGCGTGTTGTTCCCAAGCTCGCATACCCTTGAAAAACTCTCCGTCCGATCCGATTACAAACGAGTTCATAAGAATAGCATCCGAGCGTATCTTGCGTTTAAGTGTGAGAGTGGAAAGCCGCTTGTTAATAATATCTATGTACTTGCCCTGTGGGTATATCAAGTGATAGTTCCCGCTTGTTCTCTCACAGTCTATTTGTGGGTTAGAGCCTTGATAGTTCTCATCTCTTTCGTTCTCTTTTTCAACGGGCGATATATCTTGCCGTTTATACTTTTCCATATGGCATACTAAATAACTTATACTTAAAATCCTCCTTAAAATCTTTGTTTTGCCGTGTGGTCGAAAGCCCCGCAGGGCGAACGGAACTTATGAAGCGAAGCGGAATAAGTGTAGTGAGCTACACTTATGCTCGGCGATAAGTTATTTCTTCCACAGTTGCTTTCAGTTTGCTTGCCGTATTATGGTGGTTTGAAAATCATTGTGTTTACCTCCGAAATTTATTTATCTTGTCCACGAAAAGAGTGGTAGATAGCTAAAAATACAACGACAAAAAATCCGCTCGGCATTACGCTCCGCACGGATTCAATGTTGATATTGAACGTCGTTATAGCTAAAAAATTGTACACTTATAAAAGCCTATCACGGCTCACGAATTTTGCGTACACTTAAAAAACCTACGCTCTTACCGTAAGCTAAGGCAAGGCGGTTATACCGCCTAAAAACATTCTGCGTTCAATGGATAAGCCCCATATCCACCGCAGAACTCTATTCCCTAAAAAGGGTATAATACCACTCATTACATATAATGGTACAGTATGAATTATATCATAAACTAAATATTGTCGCAATGCGTTCACTTCCCATAAACGGGCAGTGAACTGTCTTTTTATAGGAAGTTTTGTCGAAAATCTATTGTGGTGCAGGGGCATAGCCTAATTCACATAGCAAGTAAAGAAAGCCACAATACAGCACAATAAGAACACAATAGATGACTATACTTGCAACAATGTAAATAACTGTATCAAGTGCAACATTAGCATATCGATTATTCCTAATTGTTCCGTTTGGCAATAGCTTTTTTAAACCAAAATGCACCGTCATAATTATTAACAATAACGCGAATGACGCAGACAAACAAGATATAACACTTCCTGCGTTTATCACTGTGTAGTAAGAAAGATTTTTGAATAAACTTATCAAGCTAACAAGAAGCCATATTAAAATAATTATGACGAGCCGTATCTTTCTAAATTTAGTTATACTCATACTATAAATTATTCAAGGGCAAAATCAAATAGAAATCTTAATCAATCTTTATGCATATAAAGACTTGACGTTTACCCAGACAATGATTATAATGTTTTGCAAGGAGTGATTCTATGGATAATAATGTAATTGGTCAAAGGTTAAGAGAGTTAAGGCAAAGCGTTAAGCTATCGCAAATGAAGTTATGTAAGTTAAACGGAAATATATCTCAATCTGCGCTTAATAGATATGAGAACGGTATTACAGAAGTATCAAACGAAGTTTTGCTATGGTATGCAGATTATTTCGATGTTTCGCTTGATTATATCTTCGGCAGGTGTGATGAACCGCAAGGCAAGTTATACAACTATCAGCCCAAAATCTTCGAGAACGACGAGCGTATGCAGGACTTTATAGAGATGTGTTTTGATCCGTCCTCTGCCGCTAATGCTAAACTCAAAGAAGCCGTACTTAAACTATTAAAGGAACAAAAACAATGAGAGCAGTCATTTACGCAAGATACAGTTCAGACAATCAAACGGAAGCGTCTATCGAAGGTCAGCTTCGTGAGTGTATGGAATTTGCCGAACACGCAGGAATTGATGTTATCAAGTCATACATAGACCGTGCGCTTTCGGCTAAATCGGATAATCGTCCTGAATTTCAGCAAATGATTAAGGACAGCTATAAACACGCTTTTGATTGCATTATCGTTTGGAAGTTAGACCGCTTTTCCCGTAACCGTTATGACAGCGCACACTACAAAGCACTACTCCGCAAGAACGGTGTAAAAGTTGTTTCCGCAAAGGAAGCTATTGCCGAAGGCTCGGAAGGCATACTTCTTGAATCGGTTTTGGAAGGAATGGCAGAATTCTATTCAGCCGAGCTTGCCGAAAAAGTTGTGCGCGGTATGACTGAAAACGTACTCAAAGGCATAAACAACGGCGGTCAAATCACTTTCGGTTATAAGCTCAATGCGGAAAGAAAGTTCGAGCCGCACGAAACTTATGCGCCTATTCTTCAAGAGATTTTCACTATGTACGCCGACGGGCATACCATTAAATATATAGTGGACTACCTTGACGAAAAGAAGATACGCTCTTATCGTGGCGGCAAGATAAACGGCACGGGCGTTCAGCGTATGCTATCCAACCGCCGTTATTTGGGTGAATATAAATTCCGTGATGTAACCGTGCCTAACATTATACCGCTGCTTGTATCGGAAGATGTTTTCGAGAGAGTACAACAGCGTTTGACAAAGAACAAGAAAGCGCCGGCAAGGCATAAAGCCGAAGATGATTATTTGCTTACTCTAAAACTTTTTTGTGGCAAATGCAATACTCATATGGTTGGCGAAAGCGGTATGGGAACTTCAAGGGTTTACCGTTACTACAAATGTGCGAACACAAAGAAAGTCCATATCTGCGACAAAAAAGCCGTGCGAAAAGATTGGATAGAAGATTTAGTTGTTGAAAAGGCTATGAAAGTTCTGCACGACGATAAGTTGGTGGAATATCTTACCGAAAGAATTTACGTTTTACAGGGAGAAGAAAATCCGAGAATACCGCACTTGAAAGGACAGCTTGCAGACACCGAAAAGCGCATTGAAAATCTTATGAACGCTATCGAGCAAGGTATTATAATGGACACAACGAAGGACAGACTTGCACAACTTGAAAGCAAAAAGAAAGAAATTGAAATAGCCATTTTGCAAGAGAAAATAAAAAAGCCCTTCCTTACGAAAGAACAAATATTGTTCGGTATAGAGAGATTCAGAAACCTTGATATGACCACGCTTGAAGGAAAACGGCGGCTTATAGACGGGTTTGTGAACTCAATTTACCTGTACGACGATAAGTTTACCATTACTTTTAACTTCAAGGACGGAACGCAGACGGTATTCTTTTCCGAGCTTGAAGCAACAAAAAATTCGGATATTAAATCACTTGGTGCACCATACGCAACCTAATTCGAATTCCGAATAGGGTTGCGTTATTTTTTGCATTAAAAAAGTCGAATTACTGAAAAGTAATTCGACTTTATTTTTAACACTAAAAATAGCCTAAAACGAATTTTATAATTAAGCAAGCTTCGCTACAAAGTCAAGAAACTTTTTCTGGTTATAAATTCATTCCTTGTTTGCCTCATACTCTTTTACTTGTCTTTTAAAATTATAAGCGCGCAATCTTTTTCAAAACGAAAATTCGCCCATTTTCTTCCTATTTGTCGCACAAAATAGTATTCATCGTTCGGAAATATCTGTTTTGTCATAAATCGTAACAGGTTTAGCGCATCGGTTGACTCGTTCAACACGATTTCACGCGTACTCCATCCGTCTGTTACAGGTGAATATATTTCGTGAATCATATCATAAAACAACTCTTTTCCGTTGATTGGTATTTTTCTTATTAAGTCCGCCCTTCTGTCGCAGTTGAGCATACTTTTTAACATGTCATACTGTTTGCCGTCAAGCGTTATTTCACATATTTCCATTTTCGTACCTTATCTGACCAATTTATTCAGCGAAAATCAAAGTTGCCTTGCAAAATACCTGTTATATTCTCTGAATAATAAATTCTGCCGTTTGTTGCCTTGTCTTTTATACAAGTCTTGGAACATATCGACTATCGAAATATTACATAGATCTTTATTTACAAGCAATTCATATTTTCCTTGTGAAAAAGCAAATTCTTCAATTAACCATTTGGCGTCCGCATTATTTTTAATAACGACCTCACCCCAATATACAGACATAATACTTTCAAATTGTTTTTGCGATAATCCTAATTTACCGAATGCATTATTGCGATACAATTCAAAATATAATTTTTCTATATTTTTTAGACTTTCAATAGTGTAGTCGGGGAAAAAACCGTCTAATTGTTCGCTTAAAGCTTCTAACCTATTGAGCAATTCGTCTTTGTATGAGATAAAATATTTTTCGGCTTGGGCGATATCGTCAAATTCTTTCAATTTTTCGCCGTATTTTAGCGCTATTATTAAACTGTGTTCGGACATATTGTTATTTTCCTTTATGGTATGAAAAATTCTTTTTTAGCCAGTTTTCATAAAATTCACGGTTCACTTTCACGCCGTTTGTGCTTTCGTAAATGTTCTCCAAAGCTCCGCAAAAATACCAGTCAATAAAAGTTTTGAAATCAGGGGCAAAAATCTCACCGTGAAGAACCCCTTCCAAATCGAAATAACCGTTTTCTTTCCAGAAGCCGCCGTATTCCAACCATACGACAGGACAATCTTCTCCGTCGGAACGGCTTAAATCAAGACATAAATATCCGTCCATATAGGCAATCGGAAACAAGTTTTCATATACTTTCTTATCGGGCTTGGTTTCCCATTCCTTAAATTCGGCACAAAAATTCGTTAACGCTTCCGATAAATCGGAAATGTCGTAAGCAAAATCGTATAAGTTTATTAAATTAATTTTAAGTTCGTTGTTTTTGTAATCATAAGCTATGCCTATAATATCGTCGTCATCGCGCTTATAGGTAGTTAAATATGCTTTAAAAACCGCAGGAAATCTCAAACGCTTTCGTTTTTCGAATTTAGCAATTTCGCTATCGGTTATTTCAGACGGTCTTAAATTTTCAAGCCAACCTCTTTGCGATAATTTCCGAAATGCGTTTTCTATATGTTCTTTAAAAGTCATTTTTCTTTCATTGCTCCTAATATCAAATATATATAAATAATACCAGAAACGAGCGCATTTTTCAACTATATAATGTAAAAATAAGACTTTGCACTATGGTGAGGACTTGAATAAATAAGCGCGCGGCTTAGCCGCGCGCTTAAAAATTCACTGCAACTTTATCCGAATAGTAGGGTAAGGTTGCGTTTTTCGTTTCGCAATAAACAATGTTACCAAAAACAGCAGTAATACAAAAAATTTAAGCCGATAATAATTTTTTCATTACTTCCAAATTATGTCGCCCAAATGATTTCCAAGTGCGTCAATATGCATTTCGTCGGATGCTCCGACTTTAATATCCGAATAGAACC
>CAJTVA010000023.1 GCA_910579585.1 uncultured Christensenella sp. | reverse complement strand
TTATACGAATTTATCCTTTACGTTTCTTTATTATGATAACCGCGCAAACCGCACCGCCTGCGCCGAGCGTGGCAACCGCGCCAAGCGCTATCCAAAGCGCCGTAAGGTCGGCAACCGTTCCCAAATCCGCCGAAACGGTAATTTTTGCCGTAGCAACTATAAATCTTCCTTCGGTGGAGAACCCTCTTACGATATATTCCCCCTCTTTCGCGGTATCTATTTCGGGAAGCGCCCAGTCCACCCCGACGGAGTATTTTTCCCCGCCCAGAATATAGCTCACCGTTTCCGGCAAAGAAACGCGTCCGCCCGTTTGCACGGCAACGGCTACGGTTTCGGAGATTACGTCCGATGTTATTTTCCTCGGTTCGTCTAAGTCGAAAAGGAACGTATCGGTTGCGAAAATTCCGAGCGGCACGCCTCGCCCGTCGGTAACGGTACCCGTGAAGGCGGGGTTGTAGCCGTACCTTATAAACGCGGGCTCGGGTATCCCGTAGTCCCAGACCGCAATTTCGGCGTCGCTTACAATCGTAGCCGAAGCGGGGTAGAAGGTTTTACCATCCTCGCTCAGTTCGAACCCGACAGGCTCTTCGCCGTCGGTGGTTTTAAGCTCGCCCGAAACGTTGTTCACTTTCACGGTAACTATCCCGCCCGAAATGTCCGCGCCGCCGAAAAGCGGAGGCAAAGCGTTAATGTCCTCGCCGTAGATAAACTGCCTTGCAAGGTCGGACAGCCTTACTCCGACCGGCACCTTGTTCTGCGGGTGAATATTGTCGTTTCCCGCTTCCCAAGGGGTGTCGGATATAACTGTCAGATAAGTGTTTTTAAGAAGATAAATCATTTCGTTCTGACTGACCGCAATCCGGTGATGGTTGTAGCCCGACCTGTCGTATGGCGCAACCTGCACGGTCAGAAATTTTAGTTCTGGGTCACAAAACCCCTCGCGCCAGCCGTCCTCTAAAATTTCCATCATCTTATGATAAATTTTGTAGTCGCCAACGTTCGATTCTCCTTGATACCATAAAATTCCGCTCAGAGTATAGGGCATCAGCGGCTTTATCATACCGTTGAAATAATTGCACGCAGACTTCGACGAATAAGCGGAGGTGTCGCCCGCATAAAAGTCGACGCATTCCTGTTGCTCGTTCGAAATCTCGCTATCGCCGTAAGAAAGAAGCTTTTCGCGCGAGTACCAGCCTTGTATGCGCGTGCCGCCGACCGCCGCGTAAATAACGCCAACGGGCACGTTCAGTCTAGACGTAAGCTCCCTTGCAAAGAAATATCCAACCGCCGAGAAGTTGTAAGCGGAATCGAAATCGGCTATGCTCCAACCGCTTGAAACCACGTCTTTGAGGTTCTCGTTGCGGGTGCTTACCGAGGACTGATTGAAAAGCCTTACGCTCTGCTGCGGATTGTCTTTAAGGTCGGCAATCTCTTCACTGCCGTAGCCCTTGATATAGTCGGCGTCGTCAGCGCCGTCCAGCTTTTTTACGGTGCGTTGCATATTCGACTGCCCCGCGGCTATAAACACTTCGCCCGCGGCGACGTTCTTAATTTCTGTTTCGTTATGCTTGCCCGCTACTTTCAAAGTATAGTCGTAGCCCGCGCAAAGCGGGTCCAAAGTGACTGACCATTCGTAGTTTTTCACGGTTGCGGTCTTTGACTGCCCGCCGATAGAAACGGTAACGGCGTTGCCGTCCGCGCCGCCGCCGTAGCCCCAGACTTTTACGTACGAGCGCTGTTTCAAAATCATATTGTCGCTGAAAAGCGAGGGCAGGGTAACGTATTTATTCAGTTCGTCCTTGACCGCTTTGATTTCTGCAGGGTCGTTTTGAAAGTTCAAATCTATTTCGCGCACCGTGACCGACTGCCCCGCGCCGCCCGATATAACTATCTGCAAAGCGTTTATATTTTCGCTTGCCGAAGCCGAAACGGAGTGGAAACTGTACGCTTTGTCGTCGGCGGTGGTCGAGGTATTGCCCAAAAGTTGCAAGCCTCCGTCGGTTATGGCGTAAAACTCAACCGAGTACCGCGTGCCGCTCAAAAATACGGTCGCGTTTTTCAATGCGCAACCGCCGTCGAAAATTTCCGAAGAAAAGCCGAAATCAAGCACAACCTTTCCGCCCTCTTTCAGCGCGGTAAAGCTTTCCCCCGCGTCGATGGAGGAATAAGCGTCGCACAAAGCCGAATAGTCGGATTCCTCTCCGTTACATTTAAAACCGATATACTTTTTGCCCGACTGCAAGCTGTCGCCCTCGTCGAAGAAAGCCTCCGTGCTCGCGCCGTTATAGTCCGCGCACAGCGTTTCGTAAGTCGGAACGGTTTCGGCTGAAGCGGATTTCCAGCCGAAACCTGCAACCGCGGCGGCGCAACAGGTCAAAGCCGCAGCGGACAACGCGCACACGGCTGAAATTTTCAGGTTTTTCGTTTTCATATTCTGATTATAGCATTAGTAAAAACCGTTTACAATAGCAAAAAAAATCTTAAAATATTGCAATTTTGTTTTACGCCCGCGCGACCGCGTTGCGGGCGGTTGGGCGCACGCCCGCGCGACACTGTGTAAAAATTGCATAAAAATACCAAAAAAATTGCAATGGTTTCAGTGCGGTCGGTTTGTTATACTAAAAGTGTAAAGGTGGAAATTAAGGAGAAAAACGATGAAATTTTCAAGGCTTGTAAAAACGACGGCGGCGATGCTTTCCTTGGCGGTAGCGCTCGGCTGTACGGCTTGCGCGCCAGACAAGCAGACGCCCACGCCCGAGCCTAAAGTCAATTATGCGGACGTGTTCGTTTTTATGGGGCAGTCGAATATGGCAGGGCGAGGAGAAGCGGCGGACGCAATCGACTGCGAATGGGGTCACGGCTATGAATACCGCGCGGTTTCGGGCAGTGACGAGGACGGCTGGCTGTATCCCGTCGAGGAGCCGTTCGGTGCGGAAGAAAATAACGCGGCGCTTTCGGACGGCGAGAACGGCGACGGTAAAAAATCCGGCGGAATGGTTTCGTCTTTCTGCGAAGCTTACTATCAAACGACGGGTATTCCCGCGGTTGCTGTTTCGGCGAGCGTCGGGGGAACTTCCATAACCCAATGGGCGCCCGGCACGTCCTATTTTAACGAAGCCGCGCGTAGACTTTCGGACTGTATAGACTTTCTGAAAGCCGACGGCGACCTTGTGCCCCGACGTATTAATATGGTCTGGTGTCAGGGTTGCAGCGACGGCGGAAAGGTAGCGGCGGGCACACTCGACTACGTTGAAAAGCTCAAAGCTATAGTGGACGGTATGCAGGACCTCGGCGAGGGCAAAAGCGTTGAAAAATGTTTCATCGTTACTCTTAGCGAGTATTCGGACGGCGTCATTCAGGAAAATAAGACCGCGCTCGCCGACTTACAGATAAATCTTTGCGATACCGATGACGATTTCGTGCTTGCCTCTATAAAGTTCAGGGGCGCTCCCGCAGAACTCCGCGACGACCCGCACTTTCATCAGGGCGTATATAACGTAGCGGGTTGGGACGCGGGCAAAAACGCGGCAACATTTATTATGACGGGTAGTAGACCCGAGTGCCGACCCTATCAAGCGGGCGAAGCAACGGCGCTTGCCGCGCAGTTCGGTATAGATTTGCGCTTTAAGGAAAACAATGCCGCTGTGCCGCCCGAGGGGCCCGCGCCCGAAGCGCCTGCCCTTACCGAAGCGGACGTGTTCATTTTTATGGGTCAGTCGAATATGGCGGGCAGGGGAGAAGCCGCCGACAGCATAGTCTGCGAAGAGGGTCACGGCTACGAGTTCCGCGCAGTTACGGGCAGTAACGCAAGCGGTTGGCTGTATCCTATCGAAGAGCCGTTCGGCAATGCCGAAAACAACTCATACCTTTCGGACGGAGTGGGCAACGACGGAAATAAATCCGGCGATATGGTCGCGGCTTTTTGCGAGTCTTATTACTCCGAAACGGGAGTACCCGTAGTAGCGGTTTCGGCAAGCGTGGGCGGGTCATCAATCTATCATTGGTCGCCTACGTCGTCAACCTATAACTACTTCAACGAAGCCGCAAGACGGCTTACCGCCTGCGTCGATTATCTTGTGTCTTCGAATGTCAACGTGCGACATATCAATATGGTCTGGTGTCAGGGTTGCAGTGACGCGGGTCAGGTCGCAAGCGGGAAAATGAACTACGTTTCGAGCCTGAAAAAGATAGTGGACGGTATGCAGAACCTCGGCGCAGGTAAAAGTATCGAAAAATGCTTCATAATAACTTTAAGCGAATACACGGGCGGCGCGGTCAGCGAAAACAAAGTCGCGCTTGCAAATTTACAGATTAACCTTTGCGAAACCGACGACGATTTCGCGCTTGCTTCGGTAAAGTTCAGGAACGTACCCGCTTCGCTCCGCGACGACCCGCACTTTCATCAGGGGGTATACAACGTGGCGGGCTGGGACGCGGGCAAGAACGTTGCGACCTTTATAAAGACGGGCAATCAGCCCGAGTGCGAACCGTATAAGTCGGGAGAAGCGGCGGCGCTCGCCTCACGGTTCGGTATAGACCTGCAATACAAAGAATATTGACCCTGTTTTATGTACGCTTGCGTATATGCGCATACGTCGTCCGACTGAAAATTCAGTTGTGTAAAAATTGCAAACTTTTTAAATATTTTTTGCAATTGCTATTTTATCGGGTTTAATTGATAATGTAATTACGATTTAACATAGGGGTACCCCTATATGCGTTGCCCGGCAACGCATATGCAATCGTTAAGGGAGGAAAATAATGAGAAAGTTTTTAACTTTGCTTCTTGGTACGGTCTGCGCGCTCTGCCTTACCATAGGCGTTGCGGCGTGTAACTCCACGCCCGAGGACGCCGATTTGGGGCTTTCGATTTCGCAGGAAACCGCAACCATCGACATTACTCAAAGCAGTACGTTGCAACTCAGCGCAACGGTCACGGCGGGCGGGAGTTACGTTTTCTCCTGGACGTCATCCGACAAGAACGTCGCTACAGTTCACCCCACCAGCGGGCTTGTAACCGCGGTTTCGGCCGGCACTGCGACTATAACCGTTTCCGTGCGGGAAAAGGGCACCGTCGACGAGCTGGACAGAAAGACCTGCCTTGTCAACGTGACCACGCCTGATGGGTATTACAACATTATAACCGGCACTTCCGGAATAGCCCAGAACGAGAATGTTAAAAACGACCCCGGAGTATGGTATCTGTACTATGGCAGCGCACTGTCTTCAACCGCGCTTTACTGCGTGAAAGACAGCGTTACTATGAACGTTTCGGCGCTGAAAGGCACTTGGTATTTAAGATATTATCCCAAGTTCGCGGTGGGTACTATGCTCGATATCAGTTTCACCGTTACCCTCGACGTAGACGCATATATTAGGCTGAGCGCCGGCGGCACTGTTGCGGGCGGCGGCGTCGAATACCGTTACCTCGAAGCGGGCACGCACGATATAACTTTAAGCCGCGTTTTGGGCGACATACCGTTCTCGGTTTCGCTCACGACGGCGCCGGGTACAGATTCTTCAAGCGGAACAACCGATACGTTCTATGCGGGAGATTTGAATTTAAAACTTACGGATATCAGCTTTACCGAGGGAGTCAAACTCACCGACCCTAGCGGGAATATAGCAAAGACCGCGTATATAAACGTTGCAAAGGGCGAAACTACTTTGCAACTCGACGCGCTTGCTCCTGCAGGCGGTGACGCGATTGTATGGTCGTCGTCCGAAAACGGAGTCGCAACGGTTGACCAGACGGGGCTTGTAACCGCAGTTGACGCAGGTAAGACCGTAATCACCGCTAGAAGCGGCGACAAATATGCAACCTGCACTGTTTCGGTCGTCACAAAGGAAGTAAACCTCAACGCAAATTATATTATTCTCGACGCGGCGGGAAGTAAGGTAGCGGCAAGCTATCAACTGAAAGCGAAAGCTTCGGACGATACCCCCGTAGAAGTAGAATGGACTTCCGACAATCCTTCCGTCGCAACGGTAGACGTTAACGGACTTGTAACCGCGGTTTCGGCAGGCAGCGCGAAAATAACCGCTACGGTTGCGGGTATGGAACTCGAATGCACTGTTGCGGTAGGCAATTCGGCTTCCGACGAGCCTTACGGCGTAGTTAACGCCGGCAAGGACGAAGTTTTGAAAAACGTCGACAAATGGTTTACTAATGTTTCCCACTCGGGGCTTACTTCCGTGACTTTCGCGGGCGGTGAAATCACTATCGACCAGGATACCAACCAAAGAACGGTAAATCTTCTTTGTCAGCCGCTTTTCGAGGTCGGCGCAAGATACTCCGTGTCGTTCACTGTCGAAGCGGCGAGCGGAGATATGGGCAAAAACGCCGACAGGCTTCAGTTCGGTACGGGCACGGGTTACAATTCGGGCTCGGATATAAACTCCGCTTACGAAAGCCAGCTTACGAACGCGACTTCGCTTACCTGCACGGGCGAGTTCACCGTTTCTGCAAACGAACCGTTCTTTATAACTTTCAGAGTACAGAAATCTCACTATTCGATTAAGGATATTACGTTCACAAAGACAGCCGACCCCGAGAAATCGTCGTTTACGGGCTTGGAAGAGCAGAGCGCTACTTTAACGCTCGGCGACAGCAACGAAAATACTGCGACAATTCGTCCGATAATCAATCTTGTGAACGACTTTGACGAAGTAAGCCTGACTTTCATTTCGGCAAATCCGGGCGTTGCGACGGTTGACGCTAACGGAGTAGTTACGGCGGTTGCCGTCGGCACCACGACGATAAGCGTTTCGGACGGCACGAATACAAAGATATTCACGGTAATCGTTACTGACGGCGAAACTCCGCCGCCCGTGATACTGGTTTCAATTACTCCAGAAAGAGCGACCCTCGACAAGGCGGGCGCGGATTACGCGAACACGTTGCAAATAGAGGCGACTTTCTCCGACGCAAGCGGTTGCACTTTGACTTACAAGTCCTCGAACACGTCTGTGGCTACGGTCAGTGAAAGCGGACTTGTTACCGCAATCGCTGCGGGTGAATGCACAATTACCGTTTCGGACGGCACCAACAGTAAGATATGTACTGTTACCGTAGTGAACTCCGACGCGGCAAAACTAACGGGTATTTCCGCGGACGGAATGATTCTCGATTTAAACAACTCTACTTCAACCTCGTCGTCTAAATTAACTGCCACCGTTACGGGCGAGGGCGCCGAAAGCGTTATCGTAACCTGGACTTCCGACAATACCGCTGTTGCGACGGTGGACCAAAGCGGCAACGTCACTGCGGTTTCTGCGGGAGTAGCTAATATAACCGCTTCCGACGGTAAAAACAGCAAGACCTGCAAAGTAGTTGTCGGCGACAGCGCAAGGACTTTGGGCGATTACGTTCTCGGCGGTACTGCGGCGGACGCGTCGTCAGACCCCGAAAAATGGTACGGCCACGGCGACAACGATACAGCGTTTGTTGCAAACTATACTGACAATAGAGTATCCGTAACCAAGGCAAACGGCGCCGAAAAATCGTTCTATCTGTTCTATCAACCGCTTTTACCCGTCGGTACGAGATACAACGTATCTATTACCGTAACAAGGGACGGCGGCAAAAATCTCGGCACGGTAAAGCGCTTCCAGTTCGGCACAGGCACCGTCTACAATGCGTCCGCCGACCCGACGAAAGTGGAAATAGTAACCGATAACACGGGCACGAATTATCAGCAGAACTCGCTTACGGTATCGGGAACGTTCACCGTCAGCGGCAACGAACCTTTCTATATCTCTTTCAGAACCACCAATACGGGTTTCACGTTCGAAGTTACGTTCACCCCCGTAAGTGAAGAAAGCATGGCGCAGGTTTCAGAGTTAGAGGCTCTGCCCGCAACCGGCAAAGAGAACGGGTAAGATTAACCGGAATTATTTAAACGCAAAAGTCCTTCTCTCAACTGAAAAGCAATGGGAGAAGGACTTTTTAACAGGAGATTTTTTATGAACTATATAAAAAACTATTTTAAAAGTAAGGGCAGGGGGTATTTCGTAGCGCTCGGCGCGGCCGTCCTTGCCATCATCAGCGTAATAATTTATTCGGCGGGCTTCGGTGCGGACTTCCCGCAATATTTCAGCGCGGCACCCGTGTGGCTTCCGATACTCGGTATAGTTGGTTTTCTCGCGTTGAGCGTGCACAAACTCACTGCGCCGTACGCGCCTGTATTTATGTGGCTTTTAACTTTCATTGCCCTGCTTTTGTACGTTGACGCGGTATATATGTACCTCACCGAAGTGTTTTACTCGGGCGTGAACGACGAAACATTGGCTATGCTTGACGGCTCGTTTGTTGCGGGCACCGTGTTCTACGCGTTAAGCGCGGTCTGCGGCAATGTGGCAATCTGGTTAAGACAACTAAAAAAACAACCCGAAATCAACCCCGAAGCTGAGGAGGTGACAGTATGAAAAAATTAAAGTTAATTAAAACCGCGTCCAAAGCTACAGCTAACGTTTTCTGCGTTTTGTTCGGCGTGGTTATGACTACAAGCGTAATTGCAAACGCGAACTCGACGATGGTTTCGACCTTCCTCGGCGCGAAAACTCAGGAAATTATCTCTAAGAACGACGGCGAAAGAGGCGACGTCTTATATCATAAGACCGACTTCGAAAGTATAGAAGAGCTTAAAGCCAACGGCGAAAAACTCTGCGAAGATATCGTTGCGGAGGGCGTTGTGCTTATGAAGAACAACGGCGCGCTGCCCCTTTCCGGGGGCGCGCAGATAAGCCTTTTCGGTAGCGGCTCTACAAACTTCGTGTTTGCGGGCGGCGGTTCGTCCTACTCGCCCTCGGCGGAAAACGTCGACCTTAAAACGGGCTTAGAGCGCTCGGGGCTTACTGTAAACTCCGCACTTTGGAATTGGTACAAAGCTAACCCTCAGTACAGCGGTATGCACACCAGCAACACCTCAGCAAACGGCGCGAACTACGCCGTGAACGACGCGGAGTGGAACGACATAACAACCTCTTCGAAAACCAATAGGGCGGAGGCGGCTGTGTTCGTAATTTCGCGCTACGGCACCGAAGCGACCGACACTCCGTTAAACGGCGATACTTCGGATATGACGAACGGCAACTACCTTGCGCTTTCGCCGAACGAAAAGGACGTTTTAAAGAATTTAAAGGCGCAGAAAGCCGCGGGCGTATTCGATAAAATCGTCGTGCTTATGAACAGCGCCGTGCAACTTCAATGCGACTTTTTGGAGGACGGCGACCTTGAAATAGACGCGCTTTTGTGGGTCGGTCAGCCCGGGTCTACGGGCACTTACGCGATTGGCGACGTGCTTGCGGGCAACGTCAACCCGTCGGGCAAGCTAACCGACACCGTCTGGAAGCAACACCTCTATAATCCCGTCTACGCAAACTGGGGCGATTACGCATACTCCTCTGCGGACGGCGCACCCACTAAATCGACCAAGTACGTCGTATATCAGGAGGGAATTTATAACGGCTACCGCTATACCGAAACGCGGTACGAGGATAAGGTGCTCGGCACGGCGAATGTCGGCAGTTTTAATTATTCAGACGTCGTTTCATACCCGTTCGGTTACGGGCTTTCGTATACCGAGTTTTCGTATTCCGACTTCACCGTAAAGGCAGAAAGCGGCAAATATACGGTTTCACTCAAAGTCACCAATACGGGCGCGGTCGCGGGCAAAGAGGTGGTGGAAGTATACCTTCAAAAACCCTATACCGACTACGACAGAGCTAACCGTATCGAAAAGGCGTCGGTCGAGCTTGCGGGCTACGCAAAGACCGGTTTACTGAATGCCGGCGCAAGCCAGACCGTTAAAATCGAAGTGGACGAAAAGTATTTCGCTTCTTACGACGCTTACGGCGAAAGAACCTATATCTTAGACGGGGGAACTTATTATCTCACCGTCGGCCGCGACGCGCACGACGCGGTGAACAATATCCTTGCCGCAAAGGGCAAAACCATTGCGGACGGAATGACTTCTGCGGGCGACGCGGGCTTTGTGTATTCGGTTGAAAAGAATTTCGACGGTACGACTTACTCTGTAAGCGGCACGGGCAATGAAATAACCAACCAATTCGACAACGCCGACCTGAATCTTTACGACGGTCAGACGAACAGCGTAAATTACGTCAGCCGCAGCAATTGGTCGGGTACGGTCAAGCTCGGTTTCTCCACGGACGGCAATTATACGAAGCTCAACAACAACGAAAAGCTGACTATGACTGCGGCGATGAAGTCCGACGCGCAAAAAGCCGTGCCTACGCCCGACGACAGAGAATACCCGATTTATGAAGCAAACAACGGAATTTCGCTGGCAATGCTCCGCGCGTACGACGACGGGGATAAGGACGTAACCAACGATAAGCCCATTCCCTACGACGACCCGCTCTGGGAACAGCTTTTAGACCAGCTTTCCTGGGAGGATACCGTAACGCTTCTTTCGAACGCTTTGAGAAGCACCGAAGCGGTCGGCGGCAACATCAATAAACCTAAGACAATCGACGGCAACGGCGCGCTCGGCCCCGTAGGAAGTTACGGCGAAAACGGTCAGGTTGCCATAAACCGCTATTCGCTTTTATACGACGACCCCGATAAGGGCGAAACTCCCCCTCAGTACCCCTGCAACAGCCTGCTGGGCTCGACTTACAACGACGAACTTGTGGAAGAGCTCGGCAAAGCTATCGGCGAGGACTGCCTGTGGGCGGGATATTCGGGTCTTTACGGCCCCGGCGCAAACATTCACAGGGGCGCGTACTGCGGTCGCGCTTTCGAGTACTATTCGGAAGACGGCTTCCTGTCGGGCAAAATCTGCGCGGCAGAAGTTAAGGGCATACAGTCCAAGGGCGTTTATGCGTACGTCAAACACGCGCTTTTGAACGAAGCTGAAACCAACCGCGGCGGCGTGTGCACCTGGGCAAACGAACAGACTATCCGTGAAATTTATTTAATACCTTTCGAAATTGCGATTGAAGAGGGCGGCGCGTACTGCGTTATGACCTCGTTCAACCGCATAGGCGTCAAATGGTCGGGCGCGCAAGGCTTCTGCAACAGCGTGCTGCGCGACGAGTTCGGTATGAGGGGCTTTGCGGTTTCCGACTACTGGGATAAGGGCTATATGTCCCTTGCCGCAGGTATAATGGGCGGCAACGATATTCCCGACGGCACAACGGCTTCGGGCGCGACGGTAGACGCAATCGCCCGCGCTTCCGAGCTAAATAATTACAGGACGGGTTACGGAGAATTTGCCTGGGCAATGCGCGAAGCGGCGCACAGAATTTTATTCACCGTAGCGCAGAGCAACGCTTTGAACGGTTTCGATTCCGACACGATTGTAAGGCTTGTAACCCCCTGGTGGCAGACCGCGCTTCTTGCACTCAGCTCGGTTACGGGCGTGCTTGCGGGCGTGGGCGTCGCGGGTTACGTCGCGGTATGGTGCGTTGAAAAATTCGGTAAAAAGAAGAGAGAAGATGCAACTGAACCGACGGCTGACTCGCCCGTCGCGTCAATCGATAATCAATAGGTATAGATATGAAAATTCTGAAAAAGGTTCTGTCCGTGTTAAGCGCAGTAAGTCTTTTGGCGGTAACTGCGCTCTGTGCGTGCAATACCCCCGTCGGAGAGGTGCGGCTCGACAAGCCCGTCGTTACGGTTTCGCCGACCGCGTACCTGTCCTGGAACGCGGTAAGGCACGCTACGGGCTACGAATTGACGATAAACGGCGATACGACCGCGCTTACCGAAACGTACTATCAGGCGCCCGCCGACAAGGACTTTACTTTCAGTCTCGTCGCGACGGCGGACGGCTATAAAAATTCGGAGGCGGCTACGGGTAGCTATACGGCGCCCGCTCCCGACCCCGTGCCCGAGGACGGATACTATTTCGACAGCCGCGCGGCGGACGGCGGCAACGGCAGCGAGGAAAAGCCCTATAATTCTTTGCTTGATTTGAACCAAATCAAGATAGAAGCAGGCGACGCGCTCCTGTTTAAAAACGGCAGTGAGTTCAGGGGCGAATTCAAGCTTGTTTCCGTCGAAGGCACCGCCGAAAAGCCCGTTATTATCACCAACTACGGCGAGGGCGACGCTTACCCCAAATTCAACGGACTTGGAGTTGTCGGCTCGGGCGTGCTGGCGCTTGAAAACTGCTCTTACGTTACAGTCAGAAACCTCGAAATTTACGACACGACGAGGGCGGAGGGCGACAGGCGCGGCGTGCTTTTAACCGCCGACAGCGCCGACGCTTCGGGCTTTTACACGAGCGTAGGAATCACTCTCGAAAACCTCGATATTCACGACATACGCGGTACGACCGATTCCGAAAACAGCGGAATGAGTCTGGCTTCGAAAAAGACGGGCGGAATTCAGGTCTGGTCGTTGAACGGCAGAGGTCGGTTCGATAAACTTACCGTAAAGGGTTGCACTATCCGCAACGTTGACAACGTAGGTATTGCGACATGGTACCGCCCCTCGACAGCGGGCAGCGCTAAGGTTTCGCCTTATTCTGAAGCTTTCGATAAAACCGCGCACACCGACGTGGTTATTACGGGCAACAACATATCGGACATAGGCAAAAACGCAATCTTTGCGCGCAACCTGAAGGGCGGGCTAATAGAGCGCAACGTCATTCACGATACCGCCGTGCGCTGTGTTTCCGGAAATACGATATGCACTTCGTACGTCTACGGCACGGTTATACAGTATAACGAGGGCTATCTGAACAGAGCGGTTAAAAAGCCTTACGGCGACGGCGCTTACGAAGACGGCTGTATGCTTGACGCCGACCTGCAAAGCCGAGATACCGTCTGGCAGTACAATTACAGCCACGATAACGCTTTCGGACTGTTTCTGAACTGCACGAGCTACGCTCCCGAAAGCGGAATTGTAGACCGCGCTACGGTGAGATACAATCTTTCGGTAAACGACTACGGCAACAAAGGAATTTTCTTTATCAATTACGCCGCCGGAATGATTGAAATTTATAATAATACCGTGATTATAGGCGCTGACGTAAGCCCCAGAATTTTGCAGGTTAACAGCGGTAGCGACAGAAATTATTCTTTCTTCAACAACCTCGTATACAACTTGTCCGCGGCGGCTTCGTTCAATTCTCTCGGAACCGACGGTTCATTCTCCGATAACCTCGTTTACAACGGCGACGGCGCGGATATAGTCGGGTTAACTCAGTTCGCTTCCGAAAACGCAGACTGCCTGTACGACAATCCGCTACTTATCGGCACAATCGGCGCAACGGTGGAAGCGCGCTCGGGTATGAACGCGGCGCAGGCTTTCAAGCTTACCGCTAACTCGCCGGCGCTGAACGCAGGCAAAGCCGTAAGCGGGGTTGACAACGATTTCTTCGGCAACCCTTACAAAAAATCTATAGGCTGTTATTGCGGCTGAAAACAAACGAAAACCCGCCGAGCGTTCCGCTCGGCGGGTTTTATACGTTTATTCGTAATTGGCTTGTTTTGCGCGAAATGCGGTTTAAACTTTTAAAAGCTTTTTGACGGCGGACTGCATTTTTTCAAGTGCGGCTTCTGCGTCGGGCTTGTTGTTGGCCTTTACCGAGAAGTAAATTTTCAGCTTAGGCTCGGTGCCGGAGGGACGCACGCAGATAAAACTGCCGTTTTCAAGTTCATAGTAAACGCAGTTGGTAAGGGGAGAGCCTATTTCCGAGGTCGCGCCCGTTTCAACGTCGGTTTTGACGTTTGCGGAATAGTCCCTGACCGTCGTAACTTTATAGATGTCGAACGCGGTTGCGGGCTTAACTTTCAGGGAATCGACAACGGCGTTCATATCTTTCATCGCGTTAAGACCCTTGAACGGAATCGAGATATTGCAGTCGAGGACGTAGCCGTACTCGCTGTAAATTTCCTGCAATCTTTGATATACCGTTTTGCCGACGTACGTATAGTAGCAGACCATTTCGGCGCAAAGCATACTTGCGACGACCGCGTC
Organism: uncultured Christensenella sp.; assembly: GCA_910579585.1. Lineage (GTDB taxonomy): Bacteria > Bacillota > Clostridia > Christensenellales > Borkfalkiaceae > Coproplasma. Next base: position 8,064 of record CAJTVA010000023.1, on the reverse strand, counting down.
CTTATCCCGCGCGTGTGTGCCGCGCAGATACCCGCAACTTTCCTCGAAGCCGAAAACGTATGTATGGGAGCCGTCTTTTTCCCATTCCTTAATCTTTTCGCCGATAAACTTGAACCCTACGGGCACCTCGAAAAGCGTCACGCCGAACTTCTGGCAGATGGCTTTCGTCATTCCCGTGGTTACGAACGACTTCACAACCGCCGCGTTCGCGGGGAGCTTGCCCTCTTCTTTGAGTCTTGTTAAAATATAGTCCAAAAGCAGTATGCCGACCTGATTACCCGAAAGGGCTTCGAACTCGCCCTCCTTGTTCCTGACGGCAACGCCTAAGCGGTCGCTGTCCGGGTCGGTGCCGAAAACGACTGTCGCGTTGATTTTGTCGGCAAGCTTGATGCCGAGGGAAAGGGTTTCCTTAAACTCGGGGTTGGGTACTTCGACGGTCGAAAACTCGGTATCTTTTTTAATCTGTTCGGGCACGACTTCCGCAGTTATCCCGATTTTTTTGAGTATCGTCGTTACGGGAACGTAACCCGAGCCGTGTACGGGCGTGTAGACAAGCTTCAAATCCTTGCCGCACGCTTTTATCGCTTTTTTGGAAATAGTGAGCTTCTGAAGCTCCTTATAATACTTTTTGTCCACCTTTGCGGGCACGGCGCGTATGTGTTTTTTAGCCTGCTCCTCGGTGGGGGCAGGGGCGCCGAGGTAATCGGTGATGTTCTTTATAAAATCAACGACCACGGCGGTGTCGTCGGGCGACATCTGCGCGCCGTCCTCGCCGTAGACTTTATAACCGTTATACTGCTTGGGGTTGTGCGACGCTGTTATCATAATACCTGCAAACGCGTTCAGATTGCGCACTGCATAAGAGAGCATAGGTACGGGGTGAACGTCGTTGAACTTGTAAGCGTTTACGCCGTTCGCGGCAAGTACTTCTGCGGCGGCGGTAGCAAACTCGTCGCTTTTAAAGCGCGTATCGTAGGAGATTGCAACGCCCCTTTTCATAGCTTCCGCGCCCTTGGTTTTTATGAACTCCGCAAGTCCCTGCGTTGCGCGCTTGACGGTGTATACGTTCATCATATTTGTGCCGTAACCGATAATTCCGCGCATACCCGCGGTGCCGAATTCCAGCTCCGCGCCGAAGCGGTATTCTATATCTTCTTTATTATCTTTAATATTTTCAAGCTCAGCTCTGGCTTCGTCGGACAGCCTGTCGTCGGAAAGCCAGCTTTCGTAAGTTTCTTTAAAACCCATTATTTCCCTCCGAGTATATCCTTATTTGATTATATAAAAAAATATCCGCGTTGTAAAGAGAGAATGTAAAAAAATTTATTAAAATAGTTAAAAAAACCGCCAGACGGCGGTTTTTTTGATTGCATAGCGCTTATTAGTCTTTGTCGTCGCCGCGGAAAAATTCTTCGCGGGAGAGAGTGCGTTCCCTTGCGGGCGCAATTATCGTATTTTTATCGACGGAGTATTTAATTTCTTCCCTGTCGTAGTAGTTCACCAGCTCGAAACAGATAATTATCGCATAGCTCGACGGAACGGACAGAAGCAAGCCCACGCCGAGGGTGAGGACAAGCGCCGCCATATTCAGTGCGAAAACGAGTATGACTATTACCGAGAAATTCGACATCACGTTGAGCGTATCTTTATTCTTGCGCGAGAAAGCGTATTTAATCGCCGCGCCCTGACCCATCTTGCCGCGGATAATAGCGGGCAGCCAGTCGGAGGTTAAAGTCATTTTCACCGTTATGGCGAACGTCACCGCAAGCACGAAGAAGAAAAGGCAGATAAAGAAGTACAATACGCTGTTCAATAGCACGAAGAAGAGGCAGAACATTGCAACGAATACTATTAAGTCGTAAAGGGTGGACAGGGGCACGTAAATCGCGTTATACGCCGCCGCGCTCTTCAGGTTCTTTATTAGGGTTCCCAAAAACGGTTGTTTCGCCCGCAAAGCCATTTTGTCGTTTATGACCGATGCAGTGGCAAAATTGCCGAGCCCGGCGAACCACTTAGAAATAATTATAATAAGCAAAAGAAGCAAACCGCTTAAAACAGCCTGCGTCGATTTCGTGCTAAGAAGCTCCAAAAGTTCCGCGTATGCGGTTTTGACCCTCTCGGAAAGGGATTGAAGCTCTAAAACTTCGCCGTCAAGAAGCTTGGTTACAAACCCTTTGACGCCGTCCAAAAGCGAGTTGAACTGTGCGGAGTCGATTAGCTCTCTTATAAACGGGTAAACGCCGATTGCGCAGATAACGCCCGCTATCAGCAAAACTACGAGCCTGTACAAAAGCTGTTTATATATTACAGGGAAGTTGTCCACGAATACGTGAAACGCGTGCTTAAATTTCAAGACAGAACCTCTTAATTTTATAAATAAATTAACGGCGTAAGCAAAAACCGAGCTTTTTGCTTAACGCACTCGATTTGCGAACCCCTTCGCCTCAGTAGGGTGAAGTGCCGCACGCGAGCGAAGCGATGCTCTGCACACCTTATTGTAAAAGATTCAGATATTAATGTGCAGATTATATGCGTGTGTGCCCTTAAAGATTGCGGCACGAGGGGCGAGGACGAAATTCTCAAAATAGAGCAGTGCGCTGTTTTGTCGTCAGAGGTGAGCGCTGCGCATTATACGCGCAGTCGCGGTGCCCGAAAACGGCGTTTACTTTGCGCCGTTTGAGAAAAGCCCCTGAAAATCACGGAAAATCGCAGACGCAGTATAGCCGAGATTTTCGTGAACCCGCATATATGCCTTAAATAAAGACGGTTTTACTGACGAATTTATCGCCGTTTACGACCAGATAGCAGTAGCTGTTCTGGGAATAACGGGCTAAATTTCCCGGGTTTATAAGCGTTACCCCGTCGATTTTGTCTTCACGTGCGCGATGGGTGTGCCCGTACAGAACAAGACGGCAGTTTTCTTCGTTGCCCCGCAAATATAGCCGATTTAACGTGGTTTTCGCCGAATAAAGGTGCCCGTGGGTTGCGAAAATTCTTACGCCCCCTATTTCCAGCACGACTTCGTCCTCGCCGAGCTTTACGGGGTCGCAATTACCGTTTACAAGAATTGTTTTGTTCCCGAATTGACTTTTTATCCGCGCGCCGTCGCCCGAAGTATCGCCTAAATGCATTATATAGTCGCACTCTTCGAATATGCCGTTCAAAGCCGTTATTTGGCGCATATTCCCGTGCGAATCGGAAATTACAACCGCAGTTTTCACAGCTTAGACCGCAAATCGGCAAGCGCGCGGAAACGGTGGGAAACGGAGTTCTTCTCGTCGTCGGTCGCAAGCCCGAAAGACTTTTTCAAATCGTCGGAGAAAAACAGACTGTCGTAACCGAAGCCGTTTGTGCCTATTTCTTCGTATAAAATTTTACCGTACGTCCTGCCCTGACCGAAGTAGGTCTTGCCGTCGGGCGTACAAAGACAAACCGCGCTTTCGAAGTATGCGCGCCTGTCGTAAACGTGCTCCATTCTCTTTAAAAGCAGTTTGCGGTTTTCCGCGGGGCCCTCGCCCGAAAACCGTGCGGAGTAAATTCCGGGCGCTCCGTTCAAGCCCTCTACGCAAAGTCCGGAGTCGTCCGAAAGGGTGGGAAGATTGTACTTTTTCGCAATCGTTTCCGCCTTGATTTTTGCGTTTTCTTTGAACGTTTTTCCCGTTTCTTCTATTTCGTCGGTAAAGCCTAGCTCGTGCATAGAAATTATTTCCACGTCCGTAAAAATGCTCTTTATCTCGGCAATCTTGCCGTCGTTGCCGCTGGCAACCGCGATTTTACTGAATTCCATAATTAAATTATAATATACAAATATATAAAAGTCAATCCCAACTTAGCCTGTGCAAGTTGCCTGCGGTATTAAACCCCTTGAAACCTTGTTGCCGCAATCCCTCGTAGACGGCAATCGCAACCGAATTAGAAAGATTAAGGCTTCTCGTGTCGTTCAGCATAGGTATCCTCACGCAGTCGTCGGGGTGCTTAATCAAAAGCTCTTCGGGCAGTCCGCGCGTTTCCTTGCCGAACACGAAAAAATCGCCCGCTTTGTATGAAGCTTCGGAATAATTTTTACGCGCTTTCGTCGTAAAAAAGTAGAAGGAGGAGGACGGAAATTTATTTAAAACCTCGTCGAAGTTGTCGTAATAGAAAATATCCGCGTCTTTCCAATAGTCCAGCCCCGCGCGTTTTAAGTGTTTGTCCGTAACCTCGAAGCCCAAAGGGCGCACGAGGTGCAGCTTGCAACCCGTAGCGGCGCACGTTCTGACTATGTTGCCCGTGTTTTGCGGAATTTCGGGCTCAACCAACACTACGTTAAACATAACCGTATTATAATATAATTTCAAGCGATTTGCAAACCGTTACGGGCGCCGTAACTATAAAATTTCATTTGACAACGCTTGATAAGATAAGTTACAATATTAATCGGTGACAATTACAAAAAAGAAGAAAGGCGAAAATAAACGAGAGAGTATTTTATGGCAAGTTCTCTTCTGGCGCTTGGCACGTCCGAGATACTGACAATTTTAAATAGTATGCTGCTTTTGTTCGGCGGAGTGGCGGCGTTCATCATCGGTATGAATATGATGGGCGGCAACCTCGAAACCGCGGCGGGCAAATCTATGCGCAGACTTATGGCAAAGGCAACGAAGAACCGCTTTTTGGGCGTCGGTACCGGCGCGGCGGTCACGGCGATAGTCACAAGCTCTTCGGCGACGACCGTTATGATTGTGGGCTTCGTTAACGTCGGGCTTATGACGCTTACCCAAGCGGTTTCGGTCATTATGGGCGCGAATATAGGCACGACCGTAACGGCTTTCATAACCGCGATATCCACGGCGGGCGCGGAGTTCGAAATAACCGCGCTGTTCGCGTTTGTCGCGTTTGTCGGCGTTCTGATGTCGATGCTCTGCAAAAAAGACAAAATCAAGCGAATCGGCGCCATTTTTCAGGGCTTGGGGCTTATATTTATCGGTATGAACGTTATGTCCTCCTCGATGGGCACTATGCTTACCGACGAGGGAATAAAGGGCTCTGTCGAAAACGTATTTATCTCGATAGGCTACGGCAAAGACGTTTTGACCTGGGAAATAATAGTTTTATTCCTTCTGGGCGCGGCGTTGACGGGGCTCATGCAGTCGTCCGCGGCGATAACTGCAATTGCCATTTCGCTTGCAAGCTCGGGGCTTATTTCCCTGCCGATGGCAATGTTCATTATCCTCGGCACAAACGTCGGTACCTGCGTTACCGCGCTTTTCTCGTCCTTGGGCGCAAGCGTTAACGCGAGAAGAACGGCAATCGTTCACTTGTTGTTTAACGTAATAGGCAGCATAATTTTCATAATACCGCTCGCTTTCACAAGCGGCTATGTCGCAGATTTCCTTAATTCGTTTATCCCCGCCATTTCCTGGCAGATTGCGATTTTCCATATGGTGTTCAATCTGCTTACTACGGCGCTTTTGCTTCCTTTTATAAACTGGCTTGTAAAGCTTGCCTGCCTAATCGTGCCGGACAAAAAGTCCAAACCGGAGGGCGAGGAAGAGCACGGCGTACTCGATAAACGTCTGTTAAAGACCCCCGCGATTGCCGTAGGACAGGTCAGAAAAGAGCTTTTACATATGGGCAAGCTCGCTTTCGAAAACTACAAACGTTCCTTAGATATGCTTTTAAACGGCAAGACTGACGCCGTAGAAGAGTTTGCCGCCGTCGAGAAGAACATTAACGATTACAACAGTTTCATTTCGTCGTTCCTCGTCAAGCTTTCGTTAGAGGATTTGGCTGAATCCGACGAGAAGAAGGTTTCGTCTTTCTACCACGTCGCTTCCGACGTCGAAAGGATAGGCGACTACGCGGAAAACATAGTCGAGTACGCGGTAAAAATGGCGGAGGACAAAGCCCAGTTTTCGGAAGCCGCCAAAGCCGAAATTCTCGAAATGGACGAGCACGTTACAGCGCTTTACCAAAGCGTTGAAAAGGTTTTCGGGGAATTGGATACCCGCTATCTTCCCAACGTCGAGCGCGAAGAATCCGCCACCGACGAGTGTTGTGTAAAGATGCAACAGGCGCACTTGAAGCGTGCTACCGAAGAAAGTTGCAATCCCGAAGCGGGCGCAATCTATTTGCAACTTGCAATCAATATGGAGCGTATTGCCGACCATATGAATAATATAGCTAATTCTACAAAAACCTATCACAGTTAAAGCATAATAAATCGCCCTTGGCGCAACCTGCGCCAAGGGCGTTATTTTAAGCATATATCGGGGTTAACCGACTTTTTCTTCCTCGTTTTCGGGTAAAACTTCTTCGTTTTCCGTCGCCGCGGCTTCGGAAAGCGCTATGGGTACGACGGGGACGGGCGATTTTTGCGGTTGCCCCCCGAATATGCGCCGACGAACGGCCAAAAATGCGTAGTAACCGCCGGTAAATATCCAGAACAGCCCGACATAAACAGCGTACAGCGCAATCAGGTACGACAGGTAGAAAGTGCAGTTTCCGATTGTGAATGGTATGTAATCGAACGGCAGCGGCAAGGGGTTGACCTGAGTAAACGCGTAGTTCGGCGGCGACATATCCGCCGTGCCGTAATCGCCAATAACTATCGTGTATCCGTCGTAGCTGTAAGTCGTAAGGAAAGTGCTTACAAGTCCGCTAGTCACCGTCGCAAAGATTATCACGAAGCAGTAGTAAACAATGGGGATAATGCAGTCTTTGAGTTTGAACTTGTAGTGCCCGAGCGCGGACGGCAAAACGCACAGCCCGAACAGCAGACAATGGGTTAAACAGAAGTATAAAATCGAGTAACTGCAAAAAATTCCGTAGTTGGACATTTCGTCCTTGCCGAAGTATATAAACACCGTCAGCGCACCCGCCGCATGCACGAAGAACGATATTGCGTACAGCACCCGCTTTTTCAAAATGACCGAAAGGCTGGAAACATAAACGCCCATATTGCAGATAAAAAGCGGAATTGCCGCAAATACCGTGTTATATACGTTGTATCCGTCGCCGAGTAACATCGAGTCCTTGCTGTGGTACTGAATAAGCAGAACAATCGCACCTGCAATCAAAAACTCTTGCTGTTTCTTTTTATCGAACCTTTTTAAAAGGTAGTAGCAACCGACGGTGAACCCAACGAGTATCGCAAGCGCCAAAAAGTGCCAAACCGTGAAATTCCTGAACCTTAAAAAGCTGTCCTGCGGGATAGAGGAAATATCGAAGAAGTTTTCGAAGATATTCAGCGGCATAACCGCGACTATCGCAAGGGGCAGGTAGATAAAGCTTTTCGCGTTCACTTTCCAGCCGTCGCGTACGAACAGAAGCGCACAGCACGCAAGCTCCACCACGCAGGCGATAAAGAAAAGCGCCATATTCGCGGCTTTGGGCATAAACTCGTTTATGCTTGCAAAAACCTTTTGCGCGGGCGACGCTCCGTCGGTTAAAAGCGTTACGTCGAAGAATGACCCGGACGTGCAACAGCTTACTATTATGAACACGGGCAAAAAGTACTTTGCTATGTCAGCGCAACATTTCTTGTTGTAGTAGACGGCAAGCGGAATCAACAAAAGCCCGCACTTTTTAAACCATTGGCAGAAAACGAAAACGAAATTGAACTCGCCTATACGGTTGAATATGTAATAATCCGATACGGTGAAAGTCAGAACCAGCGAAACCGCAAGGTACAGCCCCGCCAAAACTTTCAGCGCAATGTCGTTTATTCTTTTGAATTTCATAATTACATTATAAAGTAAACGCCCGTGCGTGTCAATGGAAAGTTTTGCTGCGTTTTGGTAAAAATACTTGTAAAAAGCGGCAATCCGTGGTATACTGTCAATAATAAAAAATAAACGGAGAAATAATATGGCAAAGATAACCAAGGATACTTTAATTTCGGACTGCCTTAAAATAAACCCCAACAGCGCAGAAATTTTACAGGCTGTAGGTATGCACTGTTTAGGTTGCGCAATGGCGCACGGCGAAACGATAGAGCAGGCAGTCTACGTTCACGGCAACGATTTGGACAAGGTTCTCGAAAAGCTCAACGAGGGCGTATCCGACTAAATAATGAACGGTAGA